>JBQMQE010000043.1:0-23755 GCA_052172655.1 Burkholderiales bacterium | reverse complement strand
GGCGTGGGGTTGTTCCAGTGCGTCCAGCCGCAGGCCGGGCAGCGCAGACGCTCGACATCGCCGCTGTCCTCCGCCTGGACGATCAGCGCCAGCGGCGTGGCGCAATGGCTGCAAAAACGTGTTTCGTACTGCATCGCTTCCCTATTGATAGCTGTAGGCGCTTATCAATTAAGCGCCCGAGGCCAATTTGATGTGAACTTCAGACCGGGAACACGCCAGTGGAAAGATAGCGGTCGCCGCGGTCGCAGACCACGAAGGCAATGGTCGCATCGTGCTCGCGCAGCGCAATTTGTTGCGCCACCCAGCAGGCCCCAGCCGCTGAAATACCCGCAAATATGCCCTCTTCGCGCGCCATGCGTCGGCACATATCCTCAGCATCGTCCTGCCCCACCAGCACCAGCTCGTCGATCGCCTTGGGGTCGTAAATGGTGGGCATGTACGCCTCAGGCCATTTGCGAATGCCGGGAATGCGCGAGCCCTCCTTGGGCTGCGCGCCGACCACCAGCACCTTCGGGTTTTGCTCCTTCAAAAACCGCGACACCCCGGTAATGGTCCCGGTGGTTCCCATGGCGCTCACGAAATGCGTAATGCGCCCTTGCGTCTGCTCCCACAGCTCGGGGCCAGTGGTTTCGTAGTGGATGCGCGGGTTGTCCGGGTTGCCAAACTGGTCGAGCACGCGCCCCTTGCCTTGCTTTTGCATGGCCACGGCCAGATCGCGCGCGTATTCCATGCCGCCACTTCTCGGTGTGAGAATGAGCTCAGCGCCAAAGGCCTTCATGGCCTGCGCCCGCTCGATGGAGAGGTCCTCGGGCATGATCAGCACCATGCGATAGCCGCGAATCGCCGCCGCCATGGCCAGCGCAATACCGGTGTTGCCCGACGTGGCCTCGATCAGCGTGTCGCCGGGCCGAATATCACCACGCTCCTCAGCCCGCCGGATCATGGAGAGCGCCGGCCGGTCCTTGACCGAGCCAGCCGGGTTATTGCCCTCAAGCTTGGCCAGCACCACATTGCGCCGCTCTGCGTTGTCCTGCGCACCGATGCGCTGCAGCGCCACCAACGGTGTGCGCCCTACCGTATCCTCAATCGTCTGGTATTCCATGCGCCATACTGTGCCATAATTTAAGACTGCACCCAATTGCCCGGGTGGTGAAATTGGTAGACGCAGGGGACTCAAAATCCCCCGCCGAAAGGCGTGCCGGTTCGATTCCGGCCCCGGGCACCATTCAAAATTCTCTAGTGTTTTCAACACGTTAGAGACTTCTGAGGGTCACTCCAGATACTGGGGGATTTTTCAGAATCGTTGGTCAGGTACAGTTTCGGTACAGTGCTGCGGCGCTAGCCCCTACCGGAACACTATGGCAACGATCGTCAAGACCCCCTCAGGCACATGGAAAGCGCTAATCCGCAAGACGGGCTGGCCACCGACCGCCAAAACTTTCCGCACCAAACGAGACGCTGAGGACTGGTCGCGCCGCACCGAAGACGAAATGGTTCGCGGCGTTTACATCCAGCGCGGTCCCGCAGAGCGCATGACCGTCGAGGTAGCCCTCACTCGCTACCTGCGCGAAGTCACTCCCACCAAACGCGAGTCCACCCAAGCCGGCGAACGCAAAAAAGCCCTGGCATTGACTCGGCATCTGGGCAAATACTCTCTCGCCGCACTGAGTGCCGAAATCGTCGCCCAGTACCGCGATGCACGACTGGCTGGCGATGACGACTCCGATGGCAAGCCCGTGCCGCGCAGCAACAACACCGTGCGACTGGAGCTGGCACTGCTCAGCCACCTCTTCACCATCGCAATCAAGGAATGGGGCATCGGCCTGCCATTCAACCCGGTTTCCAACATCCGCCGTCCTGCACCAGGCGCTGGCCGCAATCGACGGCTGACGGTGGCCGAGAACAAGCGCCTGCTGGCCGCTGTGGACGCCTACTCCAATCCGATGTTTAGCTGGATCGTGCGCGGCGCACTAGAGACGGGGATGCGACTCTCTGAGATCGCTGGCTTACGGTTGAGCCAAGTTGACCTGCAACGCCGCGTTATCCGTCTTGATCACACCAAAAATTCTTCGCCTCGAACGGTCCCCCTCACGGCAGCGGCAACCCATGTTTTTCAGAACGCCGTGGACAACCCCATACGCCCTGGCGAAACGGACCTCCTGTTCTTTGGCGATCCTGGCAAGGACGGACTGCGCCGTCCCTACGTGTTCGACAAAGCCTGGACACAGGCCAAGCTCGATGCCGGCTTGGTGAACTTCAGATTCCACGACCTTCGCCACGAAGCGGTCAGTCGCTTTGTCGAGGCTGGGTTATCAGACCAAGAAGTCGCAGCCATCAGCGGACACAAGTCCATGCAAATGCTGAAAAGGTATACGCATTTGCGGGCTGAAGACTTGGTCGAGAAACTGGATCGAGTGCGGCTGTAGACAGGTGAGTTCGCCCTCTGTGTCATTTTCCAAACTGGCGATCACTGAATCCGCAGAATTTTTCAGTTCAATGTGCAAGTAAGTGTTTCCCAGCACCTGCAAGCCTCTGATTTGCATAGAAATTCAGCCAATCCACCCTTTCAGCCCGATAGCCAATCGATCTAATTTTGGTCATCAATATCGTCCAAACACGACTACCAAGATAGGGAATATTGGTTAAAAATCAATCACTTACGACAGCCATGCGCTTGTCCGACTAGCTCTGACTAACCAGAATTGCGCCTAATTAGTCCTGTGATAGGTGCATTCATGACGACGGAAGAATTTCTGCTGGGGCGCTTCGGGCCACTGATGAGCATTGCTGATGTGGCGGGGATTTTGGGGCGCTCTGCCGATGGATTTAGGGTGGCGCTTTATTCAGACGGCGATGTCTCTCGTCGGCTCCGGCCGACCATGGTGCGAATCGGTCGGAGGGTCTACTTCCGCACATTGCAATTGGCGGACGCTTTGGGCTTGGACAGCCCAGAGGCCAATGGAACACCCCTGCACGCCTCGCAATCCTGATGTCCTGGTTGCAGGGCGCCTCCGATTTTGTCGACCAGAGATATAAGGCTGGTCGAGAGCATCAGGGCGGTATTTATTCAACGAAAGCGGTCAAAGCCAGCACGACCAAGGTCGCAGACCTTCTTGCCACCGCCGTCGCCATACAGGAAGAGGACGCAGCTGCGTCCGGCCAAATTGGCTACATGGCGCGCGCCATGATCTGGGCCTCGCTACCCCACAGGAAGATCGAAGGCGCGCACTACAAGCGGGATAACGGCCTTGCATCTATCACCATGCTGGTAGACCCCGACATCGGTCTTCCCTACGGCAAGCTGCCTCGACTCATTTCCGCATGGTTGACGCGGGAGGCAAAACTGACAGGTTCGCGTGAACTGGCCCTTGGCCGGAGTCTCAACGAGTTCGCTCAAAAGCTCGGACTATCAACGAGCGGTGGACTGCGTGGCGACACGTCCCGATTGAAAGTACAAGCCACCAAGCTTTTCAGCACCGTCGTCTCGCTCAAGGCGCACCAGGGTCAAGACTTCGCGTACAAGAACGTCGCGCTGTCAGACGAAGGCGTACTGCTCTGGGACCCGAAGAATCCCCATGAACCATCGCTTTGGGAAAGCACGATCACGTTGTCAGAGGCGTTCTATCGCGAATGCATGGACTATGCCGTTCCATTCGATCTTCGCGTGCTGCACCGCCTCCGTTCGCCACTGGCAATCGATATGTATTTGTGGCTGACGTGGCGCATGTTCATCCTGCGTCGGCCGGCCTTGATTCCATGGGTGTCATTGCGGTTTCAGTTCGGCGCTGGTTACGCTGTCACACCCCAAGGGATGGCACATTTCCGTGCGGAGTTCCACCGCTGCCTGCACGATGTACAAGCCCTGTACCCGGCCGCCCGGCTTTCATTCGAGCGCGGCGGCTTGAAATTGCTTCCCAGTCCACCCCATGTCAATGCTCTCCCGTGATCACAGGAATCTGAACATGGCACGGAATACCCCAAAGCCGGCAGTCAACCCCAGCAGCACCGCTGGCGCCTTCTACGGCACGTCGGCGCCACAAGGGCGCGAAGGTCGAACATGGACGTTCAAATATTTCTGCGAGGCGTGCGACACGCCCGGCGCAAATCGCGTACAGGCCGTACTTGGCGCATGCGATACCACCGGCTTCGCGCTATACGCACGCCAAAACAGGTACCTGCACCGCGTGACGCAGAATGGCCGCCCCGTGATATTTCGGACAATCGAGCAAGCTCTGGACACCTTGGTCGACGTGCCGCACTTGGCCTCCGAAATCACCATCACCGCAGAAAACTGGTACCGCCGCATCAACGACGGGCAGTTGGGCTACTGAAACGGACCTTTGGTACGAGCGAGGTGCTTTTCCAGGCGAGCATTAATTGTCTTAAACAGCGCCTCGAAGCGTTTCGCGCTTTCGTCTGTGACAATCTTCGCGGGCTCGGTGGCCATCTTCTTGAGTAGGAGCGATGCCGGCCGCGTCTTGTAGAACTTAATGTCGAGTGCTTTCATGCCGGCTTCGACGCGCTTCGCGATTCTCGGTAGGTTTGCGTTCAGCACAAGTTTCCTCCCGGTCAATTCAGTCGCATAGCTCTCGCGCACCAGCGCTTCGTACATGGCCGGGTCTAGCAAGTCTTCGACATCCGCCTCTGTGGGGGCCGCTGCAAACGCTTCCGACACGAACACCACGTTCTGCTCGGCGATGAGCTTGCTCTTCACCAGATAGTCCTTGGTGGCCTCGGCTTCCTTCTCTTGATCGAGCAGCACCAAAACGTTCTGCTCTTCCGAGGTCAGCAGCGCGACCATGTACGACACTTTCTGAGCACCGCCTACGGGCGTGATAGTCAGTTCTTGATTCATCGAGGTCTTGCCTTGGTCGGCCAGGTACGCCGACACCGTCGAAAGAATCCAGAAGTCGGTGACGCCCTCTACAACGAGATTGTTCGACCCGATGAAGAGGCTTTGCGCGATGTTGTAGCCAAGTGCGGCCTGCAAGGGAAAGAGCGTGCGCGCGTCGCCGGTCGGATCGTTCGTTACGGTCGTGCCTGCCGTCTCGCCAATGCTCACCGTTCGGACGGATTCAAGTCGATGCGTCGGCACCATGAATGGGGAGTGCGTGGTGTAGACGATCTGATTCTTGAAGTCTTTCTCGAAGTGGCCCAAGAGGTCGGTCTGCGAGCGTGCGTGCAGGTACAGCCCCGGCTCATCAAGCAACAGGATCGCATCTTCCGCTTCTCCGCCCTTCGTGTCGGCGAAGAACGTGATGTAGAACGAGAAGAACCACTGGAAGCCCCGGCTGCGCTCGTCGAGGTTCACCTCCACCTCATACGTCGCGTTAGGGTCCGATACGAGCGTGTCGAGGTGATGTGCATCGAGGTTGAACCGAATTTTCAGCGCGCGGTCTTTCCAGAGTCGGCGAATCTCGGACGTGACCACGGAGCCGGCGCGGTTGGCGAGTTGATTCCGCGTCTCCTGGTCGTTCTTGCTCAAGAGTTCTTGCAGCTTTTCAGGATCAAGTCCCGCCACCTTGCACAGCTTCTCAAAATTGAGGTCAGCGTCGTTCAATTGCGACTGACCTTTGCGCGCGATGTATTCGGTGATGTTCTGGTGGCCGTGTAGGTCCGGGTACTCATCAACATAGATGAACTCCGGCAACCGCCCGATAATCCAGGCCTTTGCCTTCTCAAGTGCATCCTTGTCGCCCGCGACAGACCCGGCCAGTTCCTCAAGTTCAGTCACGAGCTGGTCTTGTTTGTCCGATAGGTCGGCATCGGCCGCTGCAAGAGCCTTCCGGAGAGCCTTGAGTGCTGCCACGGCACCGGTCGCCCATACGGTTCGGTCCGATCCAACAACCATCGCCTTGTCGAAGGTGTCGGCGGCCAACGTGAGCGCCGCCTTGACTGCTTCTTCTGTTTTGTCGGCCGCAGCCTGAACGGCAGGAACTATCTTGCGAACCGCTGCCTTTATGTTGGCCTCGTCGAAGGACTGCGCAGCCAAATCTATGAAAGTGACCCAACGCGACTTGCCTCGATACCGTCTCGCAACTTCCACGAACTGAACGCCACTCGCCCGAGGGAGCATTTCCACCAGTTCTGCCTGTTCGTCTTCGTCGAGCGACCAACGCGAATCGACCACGGGGGTATCGTCGGTGCACTCCTCAAGGCGGCGGTGACGGGGGAAGTCCTTGATAGGATTGAGCGCAATGAAGCCCTCTGCTGGATTCAAACTACGAAGGCCGCGCAACAGATTCGACTTGCCACTTTCGTTGCGGCCCAAAATCGCGGTGATCTGCGAAACGTCCACCCATCCGCTGTCGGTGATCGAGCGAAAATTGGTGACCTTGAAAGACCTCAATCGCATACCAGTGCCTCACTTTCTTATGGGCACATAGTAAGCGAATGTAGCCAAGAAATATCGACCTCCGAAGTGCCGCTCTGGACAGTAGCGCGGGAGATCCCGATAAGTAACTCTATCGACAGATTAGCAGGCGATCAGCTAACTAGATACGCACCATCGCTGAAAAACACAAACCTGACCTTGGTGACACTCCCGAGCTGGCCAGGCCGAAAGACTGTCACCAAAATTCTGTGGATGAGCCTGTGCACGAGTCCGACTTGTCCACGCTGAAACGCCGATATGAGCGCCAAGTGGCGCAACTCCTTGTACAGCAAGGGATTCCAGCATTCCGGCCAAAGTTATCCACGCTGAAACGCCGATATCGTTACGCTGAAACACCGATACGAGCACGCTGAAACGCCGATACTAAGAGCATCGGAAAAAACTATAACCCATTGATTTATAATGAAATTTCCTCCAATAGAAGGATCGGCAAGTAGTTCTTCAAGTAATTTTTCAAGTATGAACAAGTAGTTGCTCACCTCAAAACGGTGGGCAAGCCATCGTTTCTGTGAACTTTCTGGTGGAACCGCGCAACTTGTCCCCCCTCCGGAGGGTGTAGCCATAGACAAAGAGGTGAAGTGATGAGCGATCAATGCAAGGTCTACCAGCGTCGGCCAGCTGACGATGGCGGGGAATATCTACTGATGCCCCGCGATGATGATTTCCCGGGCCAATCAATGGCTCCCGGCATACCAGGTCGCATTGGCATACCGATGTCGGAGCAGCCACAATGCACGCCCAAGGTAGAAAGCTCGGCGGAAGTCGAAGCAATGGTCGATACGTTTTTTGCATCCCTCAACAAAGCGGGTTAACGCACGCAGTCCTGCATCCAGGTTATCGGAAGCGGCCCACCCAGATCGTGACGCCGCAGCCACTCCCCCCCGCCCCTCGCCGGCGAGGGGAGCGAGTCGCCCTCTGTCGTCAGGGGTGCAGGCGGGCGGTGCGCTTCGCTTCCTTCGACTGCCCCCAGACTGGAGGCTTGGGGCGCTCCTGCCGCGTCAAGGGGCCGAGTCCTCGCCCTACGGGCTGCGGGCCGCACCAACCCCTTGACCCGTCATCCGCTGGCCGAAGCAGGCTGTGCACCGCGAACTTGGCCTGGGCTTCGGTTTTTTGGCTGGGGGTGGTGTCAAGGGCACGCCCGGAGGCCGCATGCGGAGCACAGCCGAAGGCGAGCACCGAACGGGTGAGGACGTGGGCAAAGCCGCACCCTTGACGCCACTAGAGGCCATGCAGCCTACCGGCAAGGGGGAGGTCAAGGGCAACGCCCGCCGCGCCTGCTCCCGCAGCCAGTCGGGCAAGAACCGACGCGGGATGCAACCCGAAGGGGGTTGCCCAAGCGGAGCGCGGAGCAGAGGGTTGGTAGTAGGAATAGTAGTAGTAAGACTATTACTATTCCTACGGAATCCGGCTTTTGATTCCGAATGGTGACAGGGCGACGACCTGGTCGAGTTGCCGGCGCCACAAGCCAGGCAGATGCGGACACTGCCGCGCGATCAAGGGAGATCCGTTGTCACTAAAAGAAAACCCCGCAGAAGCGGGGTTGAGAGTTAGCGTTCCAGTTCGACAGAGGGCAGAGGGTGCGCCCGCTCGATGTTCTGCATGTTGTAAGCGTATTCGTCCCGGCCTAACGTCGTGGGCCTTGCGCCGTCTCGCTTCGCGGCGCGGGCTACCTTCGTCACATCGAGGGCATGAGCAGCCGCCAAGCCCGACACATGCGCTTTGACCGTGCGCAGGTTTTCGGCCCGTTCCCACTCTTGCAGCCAGTGGGCAATTCGCTGGCTGTCGGGCGTGTGGCCCGTGGCATAGGTCATAAGCCGCATTAAGGCTCCGTGTTCAAGCTGGTTGAACATGGCTTATTTCCCCTTCACGTCGCCGCCCGGTTGTTTGGCCCATGCCGATCCCAACCGTTCCTTGATGGCCTCCCGATACGCGGGATTGCGCGCCCATACGCTGCGACCCATAGCAAGGTGTTCGGCTCGCCGTGCTGTCGTCTGGTGGCCGGTGCGAGGGTCAAGGCGGGTTGATGTGGGATTGACCACGTTATGAGCTGCGCCCACGGCACGGGCCGGCGACATTGCACCCGAAGCGATTTGACGCAGTGACAGCGCGGAGGTGGAAACACCGCCTGCTAAGCCAGAAGCCATGTTGCCCGCCTGCATGGCAATCCAGCTCAGAATTAGGGTCAGGCCAAACACTTGAAGCCCGGCGATATAGGGGTTCTGTACGCCTTCGCCTGTCAAATCAACGCCGCCGATGAAGCCATTAAATGCGACGATGCCGAAGGACATGATGAGGGCAAGAATCACAATCGTGAAAATGTAATTCATCACCTGACCTATCCACCTGTCGAAAAACTGCGAAGTCATCGGGAACATGGCGCACGCAATGAAAAACGGGCCAAGGGCGAACATCACGGCAAGAGAGAACTTCGCCACGATGATATTCACGCCGCCGACGATGGCAAATATCAGTGTTCCGATGGAAATGAAGATGCCAGTAATGAACCACGATGCCGCTGCGCCGATGTTCCATCCTGCATCGCTGGCTTGCTGCAAGGCAATCGAGGCCAGTTGAGCACCCTTGTTCACGACCTCATCAAGCGTTTGATAGATGGTGGAAGGAGGCGCACCCGGAGAGCTGATTTTCAGAACGTCGGAGAGGCCAGTTTCAATACCGTTCAGCGTGCCCACGACTTGTTCGTGATACCCGTCAGAAGTGAAGGCGAAATAGCCGATAAACAGAATTTTTGCCCATTGCTTCATGACCGTCCAAAACGGCGATTCCATCGAGCCAGTTGCAACCGCATAGCCAGACATAACGATGTATAGCGTGACGCCGGCAAGAACAGCCATTTGCAGCTTGAACATTAATTCGTTAGCCGCTGGCACCATAAACGCATTAGTGGCGTTCGTGATCGTTTCACCAATGAAGGTGAATAATGTAAGTTCGTCCATTGCACCCACCTATCTTGTGAATTTGGGAGGGGTGGCTTTAATGTTGAAATTCTGGCTACCGAATATTGTTTGATCATGTGCCGATTTGGCGTTTATGCAATTCGGAGTGCCAGCAATTTCGCCCGGACTGCTCTTGCATTTTTTGACCATTTCAATGCGTTCGGCGTCATGGGCTTTGTACCAATCGACAGTTTGAACGACTTCAACGGGCTGATCTTCTTTGCATCCAGCCAACGCCATGAGCGCGACCAGGGCGATAGAGAGCTTTTTCATTTGCTCACCTGGCGGACGGTTTCGGCGTCAATCACCCGGCCATTTTTGGCTTCATGTTCGTGGACGTATTGCAGGGCATAGGCAAGTTCGGCCGCGTCGATGATGCGCAACATGGCGACGACACGTAAGGCTCCTTCACGCGAGCCGGCCCAAGAGAGCGCGAGGCGTTCCCCCGTGGTCTTGAGAAGGAGAAGGCACCCGCCGAGACATGCCGCAGACATGAACGCCGCAAGGTAGGCATTCATCGGGGCGCTTTGGTGCGGGAGGGTGATGCCCGACCAAGCTACAGCCGCGATCAATAGCGGCATGATGGCAAGCACGGCGGCCAGCAAATGGCCTTGGAACATCGTGGGTGCCCGGAGCGATACCTCGCGCATGAAGCCGAGCCGATCAATGCAGACCCACAAACGCCATATTGCCAGCAATATGAACGAGCAAATCGCCACGATGGGCAGATGAATATAAGAAACCATGTTCGCCTCTCCTGAATAGGGAGGGACACCGGGCATTTCAGCCACTCTGCCAACGCTATCGGCAGTCTTGCCCACCTTCCGAGGGCGCACCCTTGCGGGCTATCACAACGTGTCTTCCCACGTCTCCATGCCGCTTTACGGCCATCAGCTCAGGCTTTCACTATGAGCGCCCTACCCCATCAGGGTGGCGGGCAGTGTAGAAGGTCGATGCCCCAGATTTGGGGTTAAACGCGCCAGAACATGATGTTATGGCGCTTGCCATTGTCTCACTTTGAAATCGGTTGGTCGATGATAGAAAGCTACAGGTCGTACGCAAAAAGCACCACAGCATTCAGGCGCACAACCTGAAAATAAGGCATCACAGGCTTGGAATTTGGTCATGACCAAATTTTGAGAGCGGTCCGGCATTTCCGACATATTTGGTCATGACCAAGAATATAAAGCAGCGTGGACTAGTGCAGGATAGGCTGACCGCCGATGAACTACGCGCGTACGCATCTTTTTCTAGCGGTAGCCAGCCCACGAAGATTTGGTCATGACCAAATATCTACAACGGTGTGGGCTAATGCAGGATAGGCAGACCGCCGGCTACTTGTGCGCACAACGCTAGCAGGCTGCTGATAGGCGAAGACGGTGGACGGCAGCATCCGAGTGGGATCCGTAGCGGGCCATGAAGAAAAGGATGTTCACCCTGCGCGTTTCCCTGCTTTGAAAATTTGGTCATGACCAAATGACATCAGTTGTGAGAGCCACTGCAGGATGGACGACCCAACTCACGCTCATATGATGAGTTCCAGAGAGAGAGGTAGTTCGGGTTCGTTGCAGTGGCGCAGGTTCCAATTTTTAGCACGTGAGCCAGCCCTTCCGCGCACATCAAGCTATGCCTCTGATCCGCATGGGCACCACCAGAGAGACTTTGCATGAAATTTTCCGCTGAAAGCGACATCCAGATAGCGCATACCACGGCGCACCACGCAAAGTACTTTGCATGGGAGCTGACTCGCCGCCGGGCGGCATCTGAAGAAGATCGCCTGGCGCAGTCGCTCTTTGATGCCAGCGTTGATCTGAATCCCCATCAGATCGATGCCGCACTTTTCGCGCTCAACAATCCGCTCAGCAAAGGCGTGGTGCTGGCTGACGAGGTGGGCCTGGGCAAAACCATTGAAGCTGCGCTGGTGCTGTGTCAGCTCTGGGCGGAGCGCAGGCGCCGCCTGCTGGTGATTTGCCCCGCCGCGTTGCGCAAGCAGTGGGCACAGGAACTGGCCGACAAGTTCAACCTGCCCGCCGAAGTGCTCGATGCACGCACATGGCACCGGCTTCGCGAAAGCGGCATCTACGACCCGCTGGATCGCGACGTCATCAGCGTCATGTCCATCCATTTCGCAGCCCGCATGGAAACCCAGCTGGCGGCCGTGCCGTGGGATGTGGTCGTCATTGACGAAGCCCACAAGCTGCGCAACGCCTATCGCAAGAGCCATGAAACCGGGCAGGCGCTCAAGCGCGCGTTGGCCGGGCGCAAGAAGCTGCTGCTGACCGCCACGCCCCTGCAGAACTCTCTGATGGAGCTGTATGGCCTCACCTCGCTCATTGACGAAGAAATTTTTGGAGACGAGCGCAGCTTTCGCTCCCAGTACAGCAGCATTGATGGCGATATCCAGTCTTTGCGCCGCCGCCTGCAGCCGTTTATCAAGCGCACCCTTCGCCGCGACGTGCTGGAGTACGTGCCTTACACCCAGCGCCACGCGCTCACCACGCCGTTTTCCCCCTCAGAGGAGGAAGTTCAGTTTTACGAGCTGATCTCTGCCTACCTGCAACGCGACTTCAGCTACGGTTTCCCCAGCCGACAGAAGCACCTGGTCGGGCTCATCTTGCGCAAGCTGCTGGCTTCGTCCACTGAAGCAGTGATAGCTACCCTGGACGCCATTCGCACGCGTCTGCAACGCCTGCTCGACAAGCAGACCATCGACGAAGAGTGGATTCAGCAGTTGATTGAAGACGAGGACCTTGACGAAGACCTGC
This sequence comes from Burkholderiales bacterium, assembly GCA_052172655.1. GTDB lineage: Bacteria > Pseudomonadota > Gammaproteobacteria > Burkholderiales > SG8-39 > 2-12-FULL-64-23. Next base: position 11,642 of record JBQMQE010000043.1, on the reverse strand, counting down.
TGGAAGAGGACGAACCAACTGCGCCCCATGCCGACGATGCACCGCCGGTGGACTACGCCCTAGTGCGCGAGGAACTGGTCGAGCTGGATGAATACCTGCGCCTAGCCCGCAACATCCGCGAAGACCAGAAGTCCCACGCGCTGTTGTCGGCGCTGCAGCAAGGCTTCGAGCGCATGGGCGCTATGGGCGCGGCCCGCAAGGCTGTGATCTTCACGGAGTCTCGCCGCACCCAAGACTATCTGGTCCGCTACCTTGAAGCCCACGGCTACGCGGGCAAGGTCACCATGTTCAGTGGTGGCAACCAAGGCCCCGCGTCCACCGGCATCTACCAGCGCTGGCTCGCCCAATACACCGGCAGTGATCGTGTGACCGGTTCCCCAGCCATCGACCGCCGCACAGCACTCATCGACCATTTCCGCCAAGAATCGGAAATCCTCATCGCCACCGAAGCCGCAGCCGAGGGTGTCAACCTGCAGTTCTGCTCCCTTGTCGTCAACTACGACTTGCCCTGGAACCCCCAGCGCGTAGAGCAGCGCATTGGACGTTGTCATCGCTACGGCCAACGGTTCGATGTGGTGGTCATCAACTTTCTGAACCAGCGTAACGCGGCCGATCAGCGCGTGCTGGAGCTGCTGCAAGACAAGTTTCACCTGTTCGATGGCGTGTTCGGTGCGTCTGACCAGGTGCTGGGCCAGATCGAAAGCGGAATCGACTTTGAAAAGCGCATCGCCGAAATTTACGACCGCTGCCGCACACCAGCCGACATCGACGCCGCCTTTGCGCAGCTCCGCACCGAGCTGGACGCGGACATCCAGGCTCGCATGCAAGAGACCGAAAAGCTCTTGCTGGAGCATTTCGACGCCGACATTCACGACCTGCTGCGCAGCCAGAAAGAACGCGCCGAAAGCCAGCTCGACCGCATCACGCGGTTTTTCTGGTGGCTCACCCAGTACGTGCTGGCCGGGCAAGCCCGGTTTGACAACACCAAGCTGGGCTTCGATCTGCAGGTGCCCCCAGTAGTGCAGGCGCCCACCGGCGCCTACCAGCTCATCCGCAAAGGCGAAACACCGCCCGAGCATGCCCGCGTCTACCGGCTGACCCATCCGCTGGGGCAATACGTGCTCGACACCGGGCGCAACTTGCAAGCGCCTTTGCAAAGCCTCACTTTCCACTACGGCAGCCACAAACCCCGCATCAGCATGGTGGAGCGCCTGGTGGGGCAAAGCGGCTGGATGCAGCTCAGCCTGCTGGAGCTAGACAGCTTCCAGCATGAAGAACACCTGGTGTTCACCGCCATCACCGACACCGGGGAAGTGCTGGACCAGGAGAGCTGCGAGAAGCTCTTCTACCTTCTGGCCACCACGATCGATCTGCTCACCAGCCCCCCCATGGAGCTGCAGGCCAACGCCCAGCGCCAGCTGGAAGCCACCCTAAGCCGCGCGCTGGAGCTCAACGACCAGTTCTTCCAGCAAGAGCGCGACAAGCTCGAAGCCTGGGCTGACGACCGCATTGCCTCCGCCGAGCAGGCCCTCAAAGACACTAAGCTCAAGCTCAAAGGCTTGAAACGTCAGGCCCGCATGGCGCTAAGCATGGAAGACGCCCAACGCCTCCAGCAAGACATCCGCAAGACCGAAACTGAGCAGCGCCGCCAGCGGCAAGACATCTTTGCCGTGGAGGACGAAATCGAAGCCCGGCGCGATGCGCTCATTGCCGCCTTGCAGAAACGCCTGCACCGCGCCAGCCGCAACCAAAGCCTGTTTGTGGTGCGTTGGAGCGTGGTTTAATGTTCTTGAAATTACATTTCGACGACATGTCCGGGAATTTATGTAGTCAAAAACGACATGAACTCCGAACATGTCGCTATTTCACTGAAATGGGAACATGTTTCGTTGACGTGTCGTCGGTGGCGACATAAGCTGTCCATTTGTCGCCAAAAAAAGCTTTTTGCATCATGACTGACGCCGCACTTGCCTGGCACCCCGAGCAGCCCCACAACCAGCTGCCTGCGCTGCCCCCGGCGCACGAGCTGGAGACCCGGCCCGTGCTCAAGACTTGCATCGAGGCCCGCGCCGCGCTGGCCGAGCTCAAGCAGGCCGCCGAGCTGATCCCCAACCAGGCGATGCTGATCAACACCATTCCGCTGCTGGAAGCCAAAGACAGCTCGGAAATCGAGAATATCGTCACCACGACCGACCAGCTGTTCCAGTACGCGCAGGGACACGACAACGCCGACCCGGCCACCAAAGAAGCCCTGCGCTACCGCACCGCGCTGCACCAAGGCTTTCAGTCGCTCAAGGCCCGGCCACTGTGCACCGCCACCGCCGTGGACGTCTGCCGCACCCTCAAAGGGGTGGACATGGACATCCGCCGCACCCCGGGCACCCAGCTCGCCAACGACCGCACCGGCGAGGTGGTATACACCCCACCCGAAGGCGAAGCCCGCTTGCGCGACATGCTTGCCAACTGGGAGCGCTTTCTGCACAACCAGACCGAGCTGGACCCATTGATCCGTATGGCCGTGGGCCATTATCAGTTCGAAGCCATCCACCCGTTTACCGATGGCAATGGCCGCACCGGCCGCGTGCTCAACATCCTCTACCTCATTCAGGAAGAGCTGTTGAACCTGCCCATCCTGTACCTCAGCCGCCACGTCATCGCCCACAAGGCCGACTACTACCGCCTGCTGCTCAGCGTCACGCGCGACGGCGCTTGGGAACCCTGGCTGCTCTTCATGCTGCAGGCCGTGGCCGAAACGTCCAAATGGACCACCAGCAAGATCGCCGCCATCCGCACGCTGGCCGAACACACCACCGATCACGTGCGCACGCGCCTGCCCAAGATCTACACCCGCGAGCTGGTGGACGTGATCTTTGAGCAGCCCTATTGCCGCATCGGCAACCTGGTGGACAAAGGCATCGCCCAACGCCAGGCCGCCTCACGCTACCTGCACGACCTTGCCGCCCTGGGCGTGCTGCGCGAAATGCCGTTTGGCAAAGAAAAACTCTTCATTCACCCCAAGCTGATGCAACTGCTCAGCCGGGACAACAACCAATTCCAGCCTTACGCCTGAAGGCGCCAGCCATGAGCACCACCAACGACAACAAGCGCCAGCAGCTCATCAGCAAGCTCAGAGAGATGTTCCAGATGGACCAGGCCGACCTGGACTTTGGCATCTACCGCATCATGAACGCCAAGCGGGACGAGATCAGCCAGTTTCTGGATCAAGACCTGCTGCCCACGCTGCGCACCACGCTGCAAGAGTTTCAGCCAGCCGGCCTTGCCGACAAGCAAAAGGAACTGGCCGACGCCGTCTCCAACGCCAAGAAGCTCAAGATCGACCCCGACAGCCTGGAGGTGGTGCAACAGCTCAAGGCTGAGCTGGCCGAAGGCGGCGACCTGGACCGCATGGAAGACCAGGTGTATTCGGACCTCTACACCTTCTTCAGCCGCTACTACCAGGACGGCGACTTCCTCTCCCTGCGCCGCTACAAGGAAGGCGTGTACGCCATGCCCTACGAGGGGGAAGAGGTGAAGCTGCACTGGGCGAACGCAGACCAGTACTACATAAAGACGGCTGAAAACTTCACGCGGTATGCCTTCAAGACGGAAAAGGGGCGCGTCCGCTTTGAGCTGACTTCGGCCACCACCGAGCGCGACAACATAAAAGCCACTGCCGACAACGAGCGCCGCTTCATCTTGGCTAAGCAACCCTTGAAGCTGGACGGCGACGAGTTGGTGATTTCGTTTGAGTACCGCCCAGACGAAGAGAAGCGGAAGCAAAAGGAACTGAACACACAGGCCATCGAGGCGTTGTTGACATTGCCCGACGGCGCACCCTTGACCCAGGCAATCGGGCAGTGGCTGCTATGGCGCTCTGCTCTGGCGAGTGCCCTGCCCACAGACAAGAACAAATCGCGAACTGTGCTGGAAAAGCACCTCACAGACTACACCGCCAAGAACACGTTCGACTACTTTATACACAAGGACCTTGGCAAGTTCCTAAAGCGCGAACTGGACTTCTTCATCAAAAACGAAGTCATGCATCTCGACGATATTGAAAGTGAATCTTCTCCTCGCGTCGAAAGTTATCTGGCGAAAATAAGGGCTATGCGGTCCATAGCTCACAAAATAATTGCGATCCTTGCACAGCTGGAAAACTTTCAGAAAAAACTCTGGTTAAAAAAGAAGCTAATCCTGGAGACTCAATGGCTTATATCTATTAAACTAATTCCTAGTTCGTTTTATTTGGAGATATGTAAAAATGCTGAGGTTCCAGCCAGATGCTGGGATGGATCAATCCGTAGTCAGAGACAAGAGTGGGCTGAGCTGTATGCGGTAAATTTGATAGAAGAAAATCCGACCAGGATGTTGGCAGGCGACGAACCACTTTCAATTGAATTCTTAGTTGCAAACCCATCATTGGTGCTTGATACCACTTACCTAGATCGCGGTCTCAAGGAGCGGATCTTAATGGAAATCGATTTGGATCAAAATCTAGGCGCCACTCTGATTCAAGGTGAAAATTTTCAGGCATTGACACTTTTGCAGCAGCGCTTCCAGAGCAAAGTAAAGTGTGTGTATATTGATCCTCCGTACAATACGGGGGTGGATGGATTTATATACAAGGACTCATTTAAGAGTTCCAGCTGGACTTCAATGATAAGGGATCGTTTGGAGTTGGCTAAGCCGCTGCTTTCAGAAAATGGAGTACTGTTCTCAAGTATTAATGAAGTAGAGAGATCAAATCTTGAGTGGCAGCTTCGGCAGGTATTTGGAGCGGACAACTTTATCGCAGATGTAATATGGGCTCGTGATACCGTTAGTAATAACTCCCCAACATACTCAAAAAATCACGAATACATTGAGGTGGCTGCTCGAAATAAATCTATCGTAGAGTCTGATAAAACCATGTTTCGGGAAGCTAAGCCAGGCTTGCGCGAAGTAAATGATCTCTTGGCTTCATTTGATGGCTTGTATCCTAGACTTTCTGAGGTTGAAGGGAAGCTCAAAGAGCTTTACGAAGAGCATAAGCGAGAGCACATACGCTCGGCTAGCGAACAAGGGCAAGCTAAAGAAGAGGCAGTGAAAACTGATGCATGGAAAGGTCTATATCCTTACAAATTTGTTGAATATAGAACTTGCGACGGTGCATATGTAGAAGAGGATCAGGCAGCAGCTGTGAACGCGTGCTTGCGCGTTTTCCGAGAAGTTGAGCCATCAATGCCTTCAGGCAAGCAAGCAGCATCGATATCTGATCCTAATCATGATAACTATCGGTTCTATAGTCCTGAAAACCCATTCACAAACCTTCCCTGTCAACCTCCGAAACGCGGGTGGGCTTTCCCACGTCGCTCACTAGGGTCGCGGCCTTCTTTTGATTCGTATTTGAAAGATCATCGGCTTGTATTTAAAGGTGGCTCAATCCCACAGCAAAAATATTTTCTCCATGAGGTTGAAACAATGGTTTCAACCACCGTCATTCGTCAGTATTCTGACGGTGAGCCGAAACTTGAAGAGTTGTTCGGTAGAAAAGGATTGATTGATAATCCAAAGCCTCCGGCGTTGATTGAAAAATTTATTCTTCAAACAACATCTAAAAATGATTTGGTGTTGGATTTTTTTGCTGGCTCTGGAACTACCGGTCAGGCAGTTATTGAGGCCAACCGAAGAGATGAAAAAAATCGAAAGTTTATTCTGATCGAGGTCGGGGACTATTTTGATAGCGTCCTTGTTCCTCGCGTCAAGAAGACTATCTACTCTCCGGAATGGTCAGGCGGTAAGCCCACTCGCCCGGCAAATGAGCATGAAATCAAGAATTCGCCTGGTCTTGTCAAAGTTGTCCGCTTGGAATCATACGATGACACATTAAACAACTTGGCATTTCGAGAGCGGAGCTTGGAACAAAGCTCTCTCTTGCGTTCAAGTTCATCTATGCAAGAGAGCTACATGCTCAACTACATGTTAGATGTAGATGCCAGCGCGAGCGTAGCAAACTTGTCTCACTTTGCTAAACCGTTTGATACGACTATGTCGGTGCTTCGGGGAGATGAGGTGCGTGTTATAAAAGTTGATCTCGTGGAGACCTTTAACTATCTAATAGGCTTGCGTACTCAGTCTATGCGATGGTCTAAAGGCATCTGTGAGGTCGTTGGAAAGACTTCATTCGGTGAGCAGGTTCTTATCCTTTGGAGAGATATGACGGATGTGAATAACGATGAGCTGGATGCCTGGTTTCGCAAGCAGGCTTACAGCAGTCGTGACGCAGAATTTGATCTCATTTACGTGAATGGCGATAATAATATTGAAAACCTGCGTCGCTCGGATGAAACCTGGAAGGTGCAACTTATCGAGGATCGGTTCCTGTCTTTAATGTTTGCCAATCAGGATTGATCGACGCCATGGCAAATAATGCGGTTACATATTTGAAGATAAATCATCTTCAGAGGTTGAGAAATATTGAGCTTGAATTACCTGAGGTTGGTGTTACCGCAATAGTTGGTGTGAACGGCTCTGGAAAATCCACACTCTTGCGGGCGTTGGCCTGCATTTTTCAGCCTATAAAGGGTATTAGTCTTCCCCAAGAGGACTACAAAGCACAACGGTTTTTTCTGCCATATGAAGGATGTGATTGGAATCACTCCAGCTTTGAAGTGGGAATAAAGTCAGATCAACTAGAGGTTCGTGAGTTTAAGAAAGCAGAAGGCGTGTGGACTCCTCTACCTCAAAATAGATTCCAGCGCTACGTGAAGTTGATCGGAATAGGTGATGCTGTTCCGCACATAGAGAGGGATGTTGAGGGCGGTGAACTGGTCTATGAAAAATCAGATCTTTGGGGTAAGAATGAGGGTAAGTTGAGGTCCTATTTGAGCGAAATTGGAAAGATCATGAATCGCTCATACCCCGGGGCGGGCAATGCAAGGAAAAGCTCGGGGGTTATTAGGGATTTTCTCTACGCATCACTGGATGATCGGACACTCGGCCAGTTGACTTACCCATCGCACTATATGGGCGCGGGCGAACAAAAAATATTCGAAGTAGTCAAAGAGGTCTCCACAGCGCCCAAAGGAAGCTTGATTCTTATCGAAGAGCCTGAGGTATCGCTGCATAATAAAGCGATGCACGATTTGCTTTTGTTTCTTGAGGAGCAAGCAGAGAAGAAAGAGCTTCAAATTATCATCTCTACCCATTGGTTGGGTATTGATGATTGGAAGGGGAAACTATGTAAATACTCTCTCCATGTGGATAAGACGAATGATGCAGTTTCGGGTAGGAAAGGTCTTGCGCCCACGGATCAACATGCATTGTCTGGGCTTCGCTCTGATATCAAAAAGATAACTGTCTGGGTGGAGGATGAGATGGCAAAAAAAATCGTTGATCATGTTGCCAATGAATTGAACATTAAAAAATTTATTCGAAAAATTAGTGTTGCCTACAGTGCAAACAATTTGTTCTCTGTGGCTGCTGCTGTCGTGATCGATCGGGATTTGGTTGACGATGTTCTGATCGTTGGTGACGGAGACGTGGCGACCTCTATTGAGGCGAAGCAAGAGCAAATTGAAAAGCGAATTAGTTTGGTCGATGAAAATTTGCAGCTTGATGGCCCCCGAGCTTGGGTTGATATGAAGCGTAAGCAGGCAGCTGGTTTGATCACCGAGTTTTTCTCGCCAGACAACCAAAACCCCGAGAGCTTTTTGATTTCCGTGGCGGAGGAGTTGAAAGCGGCTGGGAAAGCACCGCCATGGCTTGCGGAGGATCTCGGTGAAATTGCTGTAATGAGGCCATTGCCGCCTGCGAAAGTAGCGTTATACGAGCTGGCAAAGATGAAATGCGATACAGATCAGCCAGCCGATATCACCAACGAACTTGGTCGCCTACACGCGCGCCTGATAGGGGCCGTTTCGGCCAGCGAACGATGGGGGCCATACGTAGAGCCAGTGGCCGCTCGATTGAAGCAAATGGCAATGGACCTTGGGTTGATCGAACAGAAGGCTGTTCCGAAGGCCTCGTCGGACTTTGTTGCCGTAGCTGAGGCTAACGCCGCACTTGGGGTTTCGTGATGGCGACATACATTCCATTTCCTCACAAGCTGGTTCTAAATCGGTTCTTGCTAAGCCTGTTCGGTGGGCATGCGCATGACCTGGACCAAGACACCTTTCGCGAAGTCACGCGTCGCCTGACCGACGAGTCGTTGGAGCTGCGCGAGGAAGACGGCAGCTCCCGCTTCTGCGATGAAATCAGTCGCATGTTGCCCAGCAGCGGGCCCCTGACGCGCGAGGAGTTGCTGGACTACGACGCCAATATCGCCCGCCACACCGCCGCCATTTCTGAACGGCGTGGCCACCGGCTGCAGTGGAAATACTTCCAGTTCATGACGCTGCTGTTTGCCGAGGTGTACCTGGACTGGTACTTCCGCGACCCAGAGGGTCTGCTGGCTGCGCTGAACGCGCACCTGGAGCATTTCAACCATGCGCTGCTGGACTTTGGAGAATCCAAGAAGGCGGTGATCAGCCCTTACACGCCGGAGTCGTTGCGCAAACTGGCCTTGTGGAACGCAACCGGCAGCGGCAAGACTTTGCTGATGCACGTGAACATGCTGCAGTTCCGGCATTACCTGGCCAAGCACCGACGCACGAAGGACATCAACCGCGTGGTGCTGTTGACGCCCAATGAAGGCATGACGCGCCAGCACCTGCAAGAGCTGGCGCTGTCGGGCATTGCAGCCGCGCCGTTTGACAAAGACACCACCGGTGGCAGCTTCGGCCTGTTTCGGGCGCAGACGGTCGACGTGATCGACATGAACAAGCTGCGCGAGGAGGGAAAGAAGAAGACCGTGTCGGTTGACCAGTTTGAAACCAACAACCTGGTGTTCATCGACGAGGCGCACCGGGGCTCGCAGGGTGAGGTGTGGTCCGAAATGCGCAGCCGCCTGGCGCAAGACGGCTTCACCTTTGAATACTCGGCAACGCTAGGCCAGGCAGTGGGCAGCGACGTGGCGTTGGCCGACGAGTATTCGAAGAGCATCTTGTTTGACTACTCTTACCGATATTTCCATGCCGATGGCTTCGGCAAGGACTACAAGATCCTCAACATCGAAGGGCAGGAGAACAGCAAGGCCGACAGCGAGCGCAGGCGTCTGTACCTGACCGCCTGTCTGCTGAGCTACTACCAGCAGCTGCGCGTGTATGAAGACCGTCAAGGGCAGTACAAGGCCTTTGCGGTGGAAAAGCCGCTTTGGGTGTTTGTGGGCAGCAAGGTGACCGCAGTGCGCACAGAGGCCAAACGGCAGGTGTCTGACGTGGTCGACATCTTGCTTTTCTTGGCCGAGCTGGTAGCGGACAAGGCCAAGACCGTTTCGCACATTCAGAAGCTGTTGAGTGGGGACACGGGCCTGCTAGACCAGCAGCAGCGCGATACCTTTTCCGAGGCCTTCCCATACCTTGCGCAGCTGGGCTTGAGTGCTCAAGCCGCGTTTGATGACATCCTCAAACTGCTGTTCAACGCACCCACGGGCGGCAGCCTGCATGTGGAATACCTGACCGGTGGTGACGGTGAGCTGGCCTTGCGTGTGGGCGCCGCTGAGGAGCCTTTCGGTGTGGTGAACGTGGGCGACGCGAAAAAGGTGGCCGACCTGTGTGAGGAACACCCGCAGTGGCTACACGTGTCTGAGCGGCCCTTCGGCGATTCGCTGTTCCGTTCGCTGAACGACAAGGACTCTAAGCTGACCGTGCTCATTGGGTCCAAGCGCTTCACGGAAGGCTGGAACAGTTACCGAGTGTCAACGCTGGGTCTGATGCATGTGGGCCAGAGCGAGGGCTCCGAGATCATCCAGCTGTTCGGGCGCGGGGTGCGCCTTAAAGGGTTTGCGTCCAGCCTGAAGCGCAGTCGCGCCATTCACTGGGCGGCCAAGGACAAAGACCTGTTGTGGGTAGCCAAGGATGCTTACCTGCCGCTGCTGGAAACGCTGAACGTGTTCGGCGTCAAGTCCGATTACATGGAGCGCTTCAACGAGTTCCTGGAAGGCGAGGGCATCAAGAAGCCCGATGACCACCAGTCGGTTGAAATACCGGTGCGCATCAAGCTGCCTACGACGCCCTTGATCACCGTGAAGGTGCCGGAGAACATCAACTTCAAGAAAGAAGAGAAGGCGACCCTGGCCACTGCCGACACCATCGCGCTGAGGCCGGGTGACATCGTGCTGGACTGGTATCCACGTGTGGCGTCCAAGGCGAGCCGTGGTGTGGCGTTCTCGCAGATCCAGACGGGGCGAAACCGGGCCTTTCTGGGTGAAGAGCATCTGGCCTTCATGAACTTTGACGCCATTTATATGGCGCTTCAACAGCTGAAGGCCGAACGAGGCTGGCACAACCTGAACCTGGGGCGCGACACGCCACGGGCCTTGCTGCAGGCCGGCAACGACTGGTACACCTTGTACGTGCCGCCAGAAGTCATGCAGGCCGACAGCTTCGAGAAAGTCCACGAGTGGGAAGAGATCGCGACGGCACTGCTGCGCAAGTACTGCGACCGCTTCTACAAGGTCAAGAAGGATGCGTATGAGGCGCCGCACCGCATCTACCAGGAACTCAGTCCGACCGACCCCAATTTCATCGACGCCTACAAGGTGCTGGTGGATCGCTCGGAGAAGCTGATTATCCAGCGCCTGATCGAGCTGAAAGAACACATCAGCGACGGCAACCTGAGCGACTTCAACATCGGTGGCAAGGGTGAGGCGATCTACTTTGATCAGCACCTCTACTCGCCGCTGCTGCACCTGCGCAACGGGGTGGACAGTGATCTGCTCAGTGTCAGCCCGGTGCAGCTGAACGAGGGCGAGCGGGACTTTGTCGTGGACCTGCGAACCTATTGCCAGAGTCGACCTTCAAATTTGGAAGGTAAAGAGGTTTACCTGCTTAGGAACCAGTCCAGAGGGCGTGGGGTCGGGTTCTTCGAGGCTGGCAATTTCTACCCAGATTTTCTTTTGTGGGTTCTGGACAAAGGACATCAGCATGTGATCTTTGTAGACCCGAAAGGCATTCTTCGGTGCGAAGGGCTCAACGATCCCAAGCTACGTTTCTTTGAAACGATCAAAGAGATCGAGGCCAAGCTGGGGGACAAAGACGCTGGGCGGAAGGGCAAGGTCTCGCTGCATTCGTTTGTAGTGTCGAACACACCCTTGGGTGCGGTTCGGTGGTGGCAGCCTGGCATGGCCTCACTCGACGATTTCGCACGACGTCATGTGTTGTTTCAAAAAGAGCCCGGCAATAGGAGCTATGTAGAAGAGATCTTTTCAAGAGTGCTGAACTCTGAGTCCTCAAACCTGTCGTTCGCCTAGCGAAGAGTCGGTGGCGGAAAGTAGTCGCGGCACACCAGTCTCTGTGACGGGCACGCTCATCATGGGCGAACGCGGCCGTTAACGACCAACTGCGACTCCTCGAACCAGTGAACAAGAATCCAGTGCTGAATCAGCAAATTTCAGTACAGTACAGGTACACAGATCAGTTTTCGAGAATTTCGCCAAACTTCGCTAACCTACTGATCTGTAATTACTTTTTACTTCTCCAACCTTCGCTTAGCTTCGCACCGCTTACCCAGACAGCGCACCTCACGCAGCGACTCAAAATCCCCCTCCGAAAGGAGTGCCGGTT
>JBQMQE010000042.1:20862-24152 GCA_052172655.1 Burkholderiales bacterium | reverse complement strand
CGCCCTGGGCGTTAGCGGCTTGCGCGTCCTGACGCACAGAGATCATCAGGCGCCGCGGCAGCGTGTCGAGGCTGGCAAGCACTTTCTTGAGGTCCTTGAGGTTCGCGCTGGTAGTGCGCAAGATGAGCTGATTCTGCATGCCGCTCACGCTGCCTCCGGGCGCGAGCAGCGGGCGAATTACCGGGATCACCTGTTCAGCACTCCGATACTTGAGCGTAATGACCTCCAGCTCAGCCGCTACAGCAAGGCCGATAACAGCGCATAGCGAAAACGACAGCAAAGCGCGCAAGAGATGCATACCAGCTCCTCGGATCGGGACAAGCACGAGCAGTTAACGCCCAGCTTAGCCGCAGGGCACACTGCCAGGACGCCAATATTTCTTTACATTTGTGCAGATATCTCCTAGATTACTTCAATGCCCAGGCATAATCTACTGTTTCTAATCGGCTTCCTCTGCTTATATTTGGGCGGGTGCGCAAGCCGGCTGGAGCGCCCGCTCGAAGCCGAAACCGAGCCGGCGCCGGCCATCGCGCCAACAATCAACGCGACCGACAGGGCGAGCAACGTCGCTTTGCAGGCACTGGCATATTTAGGGACCCCTTACCGGGCCGGCGGTCTATCGCCGCAAACCGGCTTCGACTGCAGCGGCCTGGTGGCCTATGCCTATCGCGAAGGCGCGGACCTGGTGCTACCGCGCAATACCCTGGGCCTCAGCCGCCTGGGGGCGCCGATCGAGCGCGCCGCGCTCAGGCCTGGCGACCTGGTGTTCTACAACACGCAGCGGCGCGAGTATTCGCACGTCGGCATCTATCTGGGCGAGAACCGCTTCATTCACGCTCCCTCGAGCGGCGGCGAGGTGCGGGTCGAGAACCTGCATGCCGACTACTGGATGCGGCGTTACAGCGGCGCGCGCCGCGTCATCACGCCGCCCGGTTAAGACCTCGCTCCTGCAGGAGGCTCGCCCACGACCCGGTCGGTCTCCGATTTGGCACCGGTCGGGGCGAGGGCGCGCCTCTTACTCTGATTTGGCATCGTTCGGGCCGAGGGCGCCCCTCCTACACCCAAGGGTTGCCCGATTGCAATCCACCCCTTGACACCGCTAATGAGAACCATTATTATTTGATCATGTTCGAAACTATCACGAGGTTTCCATGAAACGGGTTCTTGCTTCCGCCTCCCTGATGCTGATTGCGCTCGGCGCCGGATATTCCGCCGCTGACGCCGTCGCCGCCGACGCTGCGTTTACCGTCATCATCAAAGACCACCGCTTCGAGCCTTCCCGATTGGACGTGCCCGCGGGGAAGAAACTAAGGCTGATGGTGAAAAACCTCGATCCGACCCCGGAAGAGTTCGAAAGCCACGACTTGAAGCGCGAAAAAATCATCGCCGGCAACGGGCAGGCCACGATCATCATAGGCCCGTTGAAACCGGGCACGTACAAGTTCGTCGGTGAGTATCACGAGAGCACGGCGCAGGGTCAGATCGTCGCGAAGTAGGCTACCCATATGCTCGCCACCGTCATCATTGTATTTCGCGAAGTGCTCGAAGCCGCGTTGGTGGTGAGCATCGTGCTTGCCGCTACACGCGGCGTATTCCGGCGCGGGCTGTGGGTCAGCGGCGGCGTGCTCGGCGGCCTGCTGGGCGCGACTGCCATTGCCTGGTTTGCCGAATCCATCGCCGCGGCCGCCTCGGGCGTAGGACAGGAAATATTCAATGCCGCGGTGCTGTTCGTCGCCGTAATCATGCTCGGCTGGCACAACGTGTGGATGAGCCGGCATGGACGCGAGCTCGCAAGCAGCCTGAAGAGCGTGGGTGCGGCGGTACGCGGCGGTGCCAGACCCATGCACGTCCTTGCCGCTGTGGTGGGCATGGCGGTATTGCGCGAAGGCTCGGAACTGGTTCTGTTCCTGTACGGCGTGGCCGCCTCGGCATCGGGCAACACAAGCGGCATGCTGGCGGGCGCGCTCGTCGGCGTCGGTGCCGGTGCCGCCGTCGGTTCGGCGCTGTACCTAGGGCTGTTGCGCATTCCCGGCGCGCGCCTGTTCGCGGTGACCGGCTGGATGATCCTGCTGCTTGCCGCGGGAATGGCTGCGCAGGGCGCGGCGTTCCTGGTACAAGCCGACATCCTCCCTGCACTGGGGGAAAACCTGTGGGATACGACGGCGCTGGTCTCGGACGAGGGCGTTCTCGGCAGGGTGCTGCACGCCCTGATTGGTTACACTGCCCGCCCTTACGGTATCCAGTTGCTGTTTTATCTCGTCACGCTGGGCGGAATCATGGTGTTGATGAAAATCGTCAATGGCGCGAGGCGCGCGGACGCCATTGCGGCCTCGCGCACTGCGGTTCAGTCCTCGCGCTGATGCTCGCTTCTCAGGAGCTGTCCAATTTGAAGATCACCGGCACGTCGATGTTGAACTCGCGCCCGCGCAGGATCGCCGGGATCGGCACCGTAGTTTTGCCCTTCTTCAGCATGTCCATCGCCTGATTGTCCAGGATCTCATGCCCGCTGCTGACCTTGATCGAAGCGCTGGCGACCATGCCGTTGGCGCCTATCACCATGTGCACTACCACCCTGCCCTGCCAGCCGTTCTCCATGGCAATCGCCGGATAGCGCTTGTAGCGCCTGGTCGCCAGGATCAGGGCCAGGCGATATTGCTCTAGCGTCCCTTTGTCTGCCTCGCCGCCAGATTCCGCGGTCGCCCCGGTCGTCGCAGCGGCTGGCGCCTGAGGCGCCGAAATGGCCTGGCTGGTCCCGGCCGGCTGCGCACTCGAGGCGGCTGGAACTGGCGCCGAAGTCACCGGCGAGGCCGTTACCGGCGCAGATTCGGGTGGTGCAGTCCTCACTGCTTCGGCCGGCGCCGATTTATGCGGGGCCGGCGCAGGCGTAGCCACGGCCTTGCTCGGTCGCCGACGCGGGGCCGGGGCAGATTTTGGCGGAGGCGGTGGAACAATCTGCTGCTCGGGTTGCGGCTGGGACCGAAACTGCAGCGGTTCGCGCGCCGCCGCCGCCACGGGAGCCAGCCTCGCAATCAGCACCAACGGCGCCTTCGCCGGCGGCGCCGGCGCATCGCGTTGGGAAAGACCGAGCAACACCAACGCATGCAACGCGATCGAAGCCAGCAGGCCCCAGAATAAGGCGCGCTCCTGTCGCAGCGGTTGGACGAGCCCTATGGTGGCTGATGCGGACATGGGTCAAGAATAGCCGAAGGGCGGCCGGAGCCAACAAAAAAAGCGACCATCGGCCGCTTTTCTTGATTTGGCGGAAAGGGTGGGATTCGAACCCACGGTAC
>JBQMQE010000042.1:0-20852 GCA_052172655.1 Burkholderiales bacterium | reverse complement strand
CATCCGGCAATTCTTCGGCATGAATGCACGTGCCGTATGAATAAGAAGGGTGTTAGCCGCGTTCGGTTAACACCCTTTTGCTCGCCAGACTGTCGTTGCACCTGGCGGAAAGGGTGGGATTCGAACCCACGGTACGGAGAACCGTACACCGGATTTCGAGTCCGGCGCTTTCGACCACTCAGCCACCTTTCCGGGCACGTCCCCAAAGGGAACTTCCTTCGGGGCGCATTTTACCAGCAAGCCGGCTCTGAGCTGGCAGAAATTCAATTGCCGCGTGCGATGCGCTCCAGTCCCCCCATGTAGGGCTGCAGTGCTGCCGGGACCGACACGCTGCCGTCGGCATTCTGATAGTTCTCCAGGACAGCCACCAGGGTGCGCCCTACCGCCAGCGCGGAGCCGTTCAGCGTATGCACAAGCTCGGGCTTGCCCTTCTCGTTACGAAAGCGCGCCTGCATGCGTCGCGCCTGAAACGCCTCGAAATTGCTGCAGGAGGAAATCTCGCGGTAAGCGTTCTGCCCGGGCAGCCACACCTCGATGTCATAGGTCTTGGCGGCGGAAAACCCCATGTCGCCGGTGCACAGCGCGACCACGCGGTAAGGCAATCCCAGTCTTTGCAGGATCGTCTCCGCATGGCCGGTCAACTGTTCCAGGCCGTCGTAGGATTTCTCCGGCTGGATGATTTGCACCAGTTCGACCTTGTCGAACTGGTGCTGGCGTATCATGCCGCGCGTGTCCTTGCCGTAGGAGCCGGCCTCGCTCCTGAAACAAGGCGTGTGGCAGACGAACTTGAGCGGCAGCAGTTCCGGCGGCAGGATCTCGTCGCGCACGATGTTGGTGACCGGCACCTCGGCGGTAGGAATCAGGTAGAACTTGCCTTCATCGCCGCGCTGCACGGCGAACAAGTCCTCCTCGAATTTGGGCAACTGCCCGGTGCCGCGCATGCTCGCCGCATTCACCATGTAAGGCACATAGACCTCGGTGTAGCCGTGCTCGTGCGTATGCACTTCGAGCATGAACTGGGCAAGGGCGCGGTGCAGGCGCGCGAGCGCCCCGGTCATGAGCGAAAAGCGCGCGCCGCTGATCTTGGTGGCGGTGGCGAAATCGAGCATCCCCAGCGCTTCGCCCAGATCGACATGATCCTTCACCGGAAAGTTGAACTGCCGCGGCGTGCCGTGGCGGCGCACCTCAAAGTTGTCGTCCGCCGAGCGGCCCGGCGGAACGCTGGCGTGCGGCAGGTTGGGTATCAGCAGCAGAAAGTCCTGCAGTTTCGCCTGGATCTGCAGCAGCTTTGCTTCCACGGACTGCAGTTCGGCATTGGCTGCGCTCGCCTCGCCCATCATGGCCGTAACGTCTTCGCCTTTGCCCTTGGCCTGGCCTATGCGCTTGGCCAGGCTGTTGCGCGCCGACTGAAGCTCCTGGGTACGCGTCTGCACCAGCTTGCGCTCCTGCTCCAGGACTTGAAACTCGATGCCATCGAGATGAAAAGGTCTGGCCGCGAGCCGGTTCGCAACGCCTTCAAGATCGTTACGCAGTAATTGAATGTCTAGCATAGGAAGATCCGGGAAACAGCGTCTAAGATTTCTTCGCCTTTTTATCGAGTTCGCGCAGGTAGGCAAGCTTCTCGGATATCTTGCCCTCCAGGCCGCGCGGCGTGGGCCGGTACCAATTCACCTCGGCCATGCCTTCCGGAAAATAGCGCTCGTCCGCGGCGTAGGCATCCGGCTCGTCATGGGCGTAGCGGTATTCACGCCCATAACCCAGTTCCTTCATCAGCTTGGTCGGGGCGTTGCGCAAATGCTCCGGTACCAGTCGCGATTTGTCCTGCCCGATAAACGCGCGGGTCTCATTATACGCCACGTACACCGCGTTCGATTTGGCCGCGCAGGCGAGATAGATCACCGCTTCGGCCAGCGCCAGCTCGCCCTCGGGCGTGCCCAGGCGCTCGTAGGTCTCGCAGGCATCGAGCGCGAGGCGCAGCGCGCGCGGATCTGCGAGGCCCACGTCTTCCATCGCCATGCGCACCAGGCGCCGGCCGACGTACAGCGCATCGGCGCCGCCGTCGAGCATGCGCACCATCCAGTACAACGCCGCGTCGGGGTTGGAGCCGCGCACGCTCTTGTGCAGCGCCGAGATCTGGTCGTAGAAGGCGTCGCCGCCTTTGTCGAAGCGGCGCAGATTGCGCGACAGCGCATGGTCGATGAAAGCGCCGTCGATGCTGTGCGTGGTCTCGCCCGCAGCCGTCTGGATGATCTCGAGCAGATTGAGCAGGCGGCGCGCATCGCCGTCGGCGAGCCCGATCAGGCGCTCGCGCGCATTCGCGTCGAATTCGAGGCCGGCAAGCGGGCCGCCCAGGGCGCGTTCGAGCAACTGCCCGAGATCGTCATCGTTCAGACTCTTGAGCACGTATACGGCGGCGCGCGACAGCAGCGCGCTGTTCACTTCGAACGAGGGATTTTCGGTGGTGGCGCCGATAAACGTGAACAAGCCGCGCTCGACGAAGGGCAGGAATGCATCCTGCTGCCCCTTGTTGAAGCGGTGCACTTCGTCGACGAACAGTATGGTGGGCCGGCCCGACTGCGCCAGCACGGCTTCGGCGTGTTGCACCGCCTCGCGTATGTCCTTGACCCCGGAAAACGCCGCGGACAGGGCGATGAATTCTGCGTTGAACGAGCTGGCCATCAGGCGCGCCAACGTGGTCTTGCCCACGCCCGGCGGCCCCCACAAAATCATGGAATGCGGCTTGCCCGATTCGAACGCCAGTCGCAGCGGCTTGCCCGGCCCGAGCAGATGCGGCTGGCCCACGACATCGGCCAGGGACTGCGGGCGCATCGCCTCGGCCAGCGGTGCTGCAGGCGTTGCCTTGGGAAATAGATCGCTCAAGGAGGGGATGCGCCGATTTCCGCTTCAGTCGCCGATCACGTCTGCGCCCTTGGGCGGAACGAATTTGAACAAGGCCGCGTCAAGTCTTGGATTGTGGCGCAAGGCGGTGAACTTGAGCACCGTGGTCTGGCCGAAGCTGTCGGCCAATTCCATGATCTCCAGCCCGGAGAAACCGAAGCCCATGCGGATGCTCTCGAAATTCGATTCTTGCTCGCGCGGCCGGGCCTCGACCCATTCCAGGCCGTCTTTCTCGCCCTGGTCACTCAGCTTGAATGCGCGCTCGATGTCATTGCTGCCGGCGAGCAGCGCCGCCGGCGTCGAGCCGAGCGCGCGGTCGAGGCGCCTTACCGTGACCTGGTTCAGGTCCTCGTCGTAGACCCACACTTTGGCGCCGTCGCCGACGATCAACTGGGCGTAGGGCTTGGCATAAGTCCAGCGGAATCGGCCCGGCCGCTGGAACGCCAGCGTCCCGCTCGCCTCCTGCGTCAGCTTGTGCTTGCGGTCATACACCTTCTGCACGAATTCGCCCTGCGCCGAGGCGGTGGCGGCGATGAAGCTATGCAGCGCGTCCAGGCCGGATGCGCCGGCGCCGCCAACTGGCAGCAGCAGCGCGACAAGCAGCAGCATCCGAAGCCGCATTGCTTTAGCTTTCTGCCCGCTTGGGCACGAGCACGTCGCGATTGCCGTTCGGCTGCATCGCCGAGACCATGCCGGCCTGCTCCATCTGCTCGATCAGGCGCGCTGCGCGGTTGTAGCCTATGCGCAGGTGCCGCTGCACCAGCGAGATCGAAGCGCGGCGCGTGCGCAACACGATATCCACCGCCTGATCGTAAAGCGGATCGGCCTCGCCCACGATATCGCCGGCGCCATTGAGTTCGCTGCCGGGCTCCCCCGCCTTGAGCACGTCGTCGTCGTAATCGGTCTGGCCCATCTTCTTCAGATAAGCAACGACCCTGTGCACTTCGTGATCGGCGACAAAAGCCCCGTGCACGCGCTGCGGCAGGCCGGTTCCCGGGCGCAGGTAGAGCATGTCCCCCTGACCAAGCAAGGTCTCGGCGCCCATCTGGTCGAGGATGGTGCGCGAGTCGACCTTGCTCGATACCTGGAACGCGATGCGCGTCGGAATATTGGCCTTGATCAGCCCCGTGATCACGTCCACCGAAGGGCGCTGCGTCGCCAGAATCAGATGTATGCCAGCCGCGCGCGCCTTCTGCGCCAGGCGCGCGATCAGTTCCTCGACTTTCTTCCCCACCACCATCATCAGGTCGGCGAGTTCGTCGATCACTACCACGATATGGGGCAATGGCGCGAGGAACTGCGGCTCGCCCGTCTCCAGCGTGCTCGGATCCTCGATCGGCCGGCCGGCCTTCTCCGCCTCCGCCACCTTCGCGTTATAGCCCGAGAGCTGGCGCACGCCCAGCCAGGACATGACTTTGTAGCGCCGCTCCATCTCCGCCACGCACCAATTGAGCGCGCTCGCCGCCTGCTTCATGTCGGTCACCACCGGAGCGAGCAGGTGCGGAATGTCCTGGTATACGGACAGCTCCAGCATTTTCGGATCGATCAGGATCAGGCGTATCTGGCGCGGCTCAGCCTTGTACAGCAGCGAAAGTATCATCGCGTTGAGCGCCACCGACTTGCCCGAGCCGGTGGTTCCCGCCACCAGCAGGTGCGGCATTTTTGCGAGGTCGGCGACCATGGGCTTGCCGGCGATGTCCTTGCCCAGCGTGAGGACCAGCGGCGAGTGCATTTCGTGGTATACCTCGGAGCTGAGGATCTCCGACAGCCGCACGATCTGCCGCTTCGGATTCGGAATCTCCAGTCCCATGCACGACTTGCCCGGAATGGTTTCGACCACGCGTATGCTCACCACCGACAGCGCCCGCGCCAGATCCTTCACCAGGCTCATGATCTGGCTGCCCTTGACGCCCACCGCCGGCTCGATCTCGTAGCGCGTGATCACCGGGCCCGGGTAGGCCGCCAGCACTTTCACCTGCACGCCGAAATCGGACAGCTTCTTTTCGATCAGGCGCGAGGTGTATTCCAGGGTTTCGCCGCTCATCGCCTCGACGTCGCGCTGCGGCTCGTCCAGCAGCGCCAGGGGCGGCAAGGGCGTGTCCGGCAGGTCCTGGAACAGCGGCACCTGCCTCTCCTTGATCACACGCTCGGACTTGACGATTTCCACCACCGGCGCGTCGATGCGGATCGGCGCGTGGTCTTCGATAATGCGCTTCTTGTCTTCCTCTACGATCACCTCGCGCTCGAGCGTCGCTATTTCGCCCGCCTTGCGATCCTGCCGGCGCTGCCAGCTATTGAGCACGAGCGCATACGCCGATTCCAGCGCCGCGCCGGTCCGCTCAATCACCGTAAGCCAGGAAACGCCGGTGAACAGGCTGGCACCGATCGCAAACAAAGTCAGCAATATCAGCGTCGCCCCGGTAAAACCGAAAGTGGCGGAGAAACTGCTGCTGATCTCCGCGCCCAGCATGCCGCCGGGAGCCAGCGGCAATGCCGCCTTTAGCGTGTAAAAGCGCAGCGCTTCGATTCCGCAACTGGCCGTCATCAGCACGGCAAACCCGGCCAGCGCGACGATCAGCGGGCGCTTGTCCAGCAGGCGGCCGCCGTCCAGCCGCCGATAGCCGGCAACGACGATGTAGCCGAGCAGCGCCACCAACCAATACGCTGAAACGCCGAACAGGTACAGCAGCAGTTCGGACAGCCAGGCGCCGGCGCGCCCGCCGGCGTTTCTGGCGGTCGCCGCCGCGGTACTGTGAGACCAGCCCGGATCGGATTTGTCGAAGGTAAGCAGAATCAGCAACAGATAGAGCGCCAGCGCCAGCAGCGCAAACCACTTGGATTCGCGCAGCAGCGCGGCGATTTTTCCCGGGAGGGGCGGCGTATCGGTTCGGTTCAGGGTGCTCATGTTCAGGCGCAGGTCTATGCGTGCATTTTACCCGCTTGGCTGCTCCCGCACCAAAGCGGGTGGCGGCAGCCGGAAATAAAAATCCCCGCGCGCGGCGGGGATTTTCTTAGACTGCAGGAACGAAACTGGATCAGCGGCGGACCACGCACTCCTGGCTCTTGCCCGCGCTCACTGCCGCGCCGGTCATGATGCTCTGGATAAAGCTTGTCGGCGGCGTGAACTGCAGGCCCGGGTCCGTGGACAGGAAGCGCGGACGGCTGTTGCGGTCCGATATCGCACCGAACTGACCGGCAAGAAAACTCTGCGAACCGGCATTGTTGGTCGCGACGATCTCGCCGTCGGTGACGCTCACGTACACGCCGGGTTCCAGACTATCGCTCGAGTTCGGCTTTGGGCAACGCGTGGTGAGGCAGTCGTCGGCGCCGTAGCTGGTGCCGCGGATGCCGATCGTCGCAGTGGCTGTGCCCAGGCTGTAAGCGTCCTTGTCGCCGCGCTTGCCCACCAAGCCGGTGACCGCGCGCAGGCCGCCCTTGACCAGGCCGAAAATGAAGCTGTCCTTTTCCGGATCTTCCTGCTTGAAGCGGAACTCGCGACATATTCTTGCGCCACGGGCCGGCGAAAACAGCTTGCGCGCCGGGGACTCGTCGTGATTGGTGCGCTGTTGCAGACAATTTCCGCTAATCCGACAGCCCGATATTGTCGCGGATGACAATGGTACCCGCGCGCACCTCGATATACCCTGCCTCCTGCAGGTGCTTCATCACCCTGCTGACCATCTCGCGCGAGGCGCCGATCATGCGCGCGATATCCTGCTTGGACAGTTTCCGGGTCACCACCTTCTCGCCGTCGATGACTTCGGCCGTCTCCAACAGCAGGCGCGCCACGCGCCCGAATACGTCCATCAGCGCCAGGCTGCCGATCTGCTTGTCCGCCTCGCGCAATCGCTTCACCAGGCCGCGCATCACGGTCATGGCCATGTCGAAGTTATCGGACAGGCAGCGCTTGAAATCGGGCTTGGAAATGCAAATCAGCTCGCACGGCTCCAGCGCAACCACGTTGGCCGAACGCGGGCTGTTGTCGATCAGGCCCATCTCGCCGAAGAACTCGTTCGGCTCGAGGATCGACAGGATTACCTCCTTGCCATCGAGGTCGCTCATGAACACCTTGATGCGGCCGCTGATAAGGATATAGAGCGAGTCGGTCGGATCGCCGGCACCCAGAATCTGGCTGCCGCGGGCGTACGACTTACGCGCGACGACCCGCGCCAACTGGGCGAGCTCGCTCTCGCCGAGCAAGGAAAGCAAGGGCACGTTGCGCAACAACGCCGTGGAAACCGGAGGTATGCCTGCCATGCTTCTTCCTCTAGATGCTTATTGCATTTGTTCCGCGGCAAGCCGGCGTTGCCTAGCTCACCGCAAAAATTTGACAGGATTCTGAAGAACGCTTCCCTGACACGAAAGTGCGCCTTGTCATGACGCCCTCCCAGAGGCGAGCGTCTTTCAATAGCCCCGACTTGAGGGATCCAAAAGGGGGCGTCGCCCTCTTTTTCAACACCCCGTTAATGGTCTGCTCGCTGCCATCCGCCTACTGGCTGACGCATACCGGCCACAAGCCGAACATCGACTTTTTTCCATGCTATCAGATTCCCCCCGGGCTGGCTCGGCCCGGAGCGCAGGTCCGGCACCTATGCACGCCGGACAGCCGCGAGTGTACGGGCGAATCCTATTCTGCAAGCAGGATACTGCTGCGCAGGACGATGGAGCGGCCGCGCACTTCAATGTAGCCGCCGAGCTGCAGTTCTCTCATCACCCGGCTGACCATCTCGCGCGACGCGCCTATCATCTTTGCGATGTCCTGCTTGGACAGTTTCTTGCCTACCACTTTCTCTCCATCGATATCCTCGGCCATCTCCAGCAACAACCGCGCCACACGGCCGTACACGTCCATCAGCGCCAGGCTGCCGATTTTCCGGTCGGCCTCGCGCAGCCGTTTCACGAGGCCGCGCATCACGATCAGCGACAGTTCGAAATTGTCCGCCAGGCTGCGTTTGAAGTCGATCTTGGAGATGGTAAGCAGCTCGCACGCTTCCAACGTCACCACGCTGGCCGAGCGCGGGCTGTCGTCGAGCAGGCCCATCTCGCCGAAGAACTCCCCCGGGCCCAGGATGGAAAGAATTACTTCCCGCCCTTGTTCATCGCTCATCAGCACCTTGAGGCGGCCGTTGATGACGATGTAGAGCGAATCGGTGGGATCGCCCGCGCCGATGATTTTGGCGTTACGGCCCACGCTCTTGCGCACCATCGCGCGCGCGAGCACGCTCAATTGCTGCTCGTTCAAACCCGCAAACAGCGGCACATTGCGCAGCAATGTGGTCGATACTCTGTTCGGCTGTGACATGTCCGAATTCCCGCCTGTTGTTAATGCCGGGCCACGCCGTTCCCGG
This sequence comes from Burkholderiales bacterium, assembly GCA_052172655.1. Taxonomy (GTDB): domain Bacteria; phylum Pseudomonadota; class Gammaproteobacteria; order Burkholderiales; family SG8-39; genus 2-12-FULL-64-23. The sequence goes on along the minus strand of JBQMQE010000042.1, from coordinate 12,606 downwards.
TCCTGATCACGCGGTTCGCGGTACTGATGACCCACCGCAACGGCGGAACGTCCTCGCTGCAAATACGCGGCCGCAGGAGCGAGCACGCCTGCGAGCCAGTGTCAGAAGCTGTTTCGAAGATATGGAAGATGTTCGGCGCCTTCCCTGGCTGCAGCAGCGGCAGGCTGGCGCGGATGTTGGCTTCGTCGAAATACTTGTTGCCCTCGACGACGATCCTGCCGATCTTGGCTTCGATGACGTCGAATTCGATTTCGCCGCCGTCGATCTGCTGCTCCGGCAAGATGACCTGCACCGCGCTATAGCCTTTGTCCGTATAGGATCTTTCCAGCGCTTCCAGCGCTTTTTGCACATCGCCGAAGTTCTTGCTCTTGCCGATGAAGGGCGCGAGCATGAGCCGCAACTCCTCGGACGTGATCAGGGTTGCGCCGCGAACGTTGAATCCGTCGATGTCGAAGCGCGGCTCCGCAACCGGTGCCGCCACTGCCGGTGCAGGCACTGCGGATGATCGCGCTTGCGCCTGCGCATGAGCGAATTGCGCGCCTGACGATAAAAGCAGCGCAAACGCGGCCGCAGTTACAAAAGGTTTCATCAAACTGCCGGCGCCTTTATTGCCTTCTTTCTGTTTGTATTCTACGGACCCAGGTCTGTCAATATTCACCGAGATTCGCGATTCGAGGAAATCTTTCGAAGAAACCAAGTGCCTGAAACAATTCGCCAGGCAAGCTGGCAATCTAGTCCCAAGTGCGACCGGCCTGAAACGGTATAATTTGAGTTATTTGACGGATCGCCGATTCGCCGGCTTTCTCCCCCGACGTTTTTTTATTATATCCAACTTCAAGTAAAGCAACATGACCAAGCACTCTCGCCTGCTAATCCTCGGTTCCGGCCCCGCCGGCTATACGGCGGCCGTGTATGCCGCGCGCGCCAATCTGAAACCGGTGCTGCTCACCGGCCTCGCCCCGGGCGGCCAGCTCATGACTACCACCGACGTGGACAATTGGCCTGCCGATTTCGCCGGCGTGCAAGGCCCCGAACTGATGGAACGCTTCCAAAAGCACGCCGCGCGTTTCGACACCGAAATCGTGTTCGACCAGATTCATACGGTGGGGCTAAGTCAGAAACCGATCACGCTTTCCGGCGACAACGCCACCTACACCTGCGATGCGCTGATCATCGCCACCGGCGCCTCGGCACGGTATCTGGGCATGGAATCGGAAACTAAATTCATGGGCAAAGGGGTATCGGCCTGCGCCACCTGCGACGGCTTCTTCTACAAGAACCAGGACGTCGCCGTAATCGGCGGCGGCAACACCGCGGTCGAGGAGGCGCTGTATCTGGCCAATATCGCGCGCCATGTCACCCTGATCCACCGCCGCGACAAACTGCGCGCCGAGAAGATCATGATTGACAAGCTCCTGGCCAAAGCCAAGGGCGGCAACGTCAGCATCAAGTGGTCGAGCATGCTCGACGAGGTGCTGGGAGACCAGACCGGGGTGACCGGGATACGCATCAAGAGCGTCGCGAACGGCGCGGTCGAGGAAATCAAGCTGCATGGGGTGTTCATCGCCATCGGCCACTCGCCCAACACGCAGATTTTCGACGGCCAGCTCGAAATGAAGGGCGGTTACATCCGCACCCACGGCGGCAATGAGGGCAATGCCACGGCCACCAGCGTACCCGGCGTATTCGCGGCGGGCGACGTGCAGGACCATGTCTATCGCCAGGCAGTGACCAGCGCCGGCTCGGGCTGCATGGCGGCGCTGGATGCAGAAAAGTACCTCGATGATCTCGGGTGAAGGACTACGGCTGGAATGTATATACGACGTCTTAACAGGCTGTTAAGTCGCCACGGATAACTCGGGGCAGCCATGAAGAAAGCCGCCAAGACCTCGATTGATCAAACGGACCGGGATCTGTTCAGGCAAGCCGTCGCCGACGCCCGGCCCCTGCCGCACCATGGCAAAGTGCTGCGCAGTCTGGACCCGCCCCCGCCCTACCCGGTGCAGTCGCACCTGGACGAACATGCAGCGCTGGAGGAAAGCCTGGCCGCCGAATGGACTGCGCAAGACTGGCTCGATTGCGGCGACGAGCCGAATTTTCTGCGCGCCGGCGTTTCGCGCCAGGTGTTGCGCAAGCTGCGCAGCGGCACTTGGGTGATCCAGGACCAGCTCGATCTGCACGGCCTCGATCGCCACCAGGCGCGCGAGGCGCTCGCCGGATTTCTTGCAAGCTGCACCAGGCGCGGCGTGCGCTGCGTGCGCGTGATCCACGGCAAGGGTCTGGGGTCGAAGAATCGTGAACCGGTGTTGAAGACGAAGGTGAAACACTGGCTTACGCTGCGCGAGGAGGTGTTGGCCTACTGCCAGGCGCGGCCGGTGGATGGGGGCAGCGGGGCTTTGGTGGTACTGCTCACGGCATAAGCGCGCAGCGCGCAATGGGCGCAGCCGTTCCACGGCGGCTCTGCGCTCAAGCGGGATCGAGACCTTCGGTCGTATTGCGCCGATAAATGTGAAAAATTAGATCGCCGACTCGTTGGTCTCGCCGGTGCGGATGCGCACCACCTGCTCGACCGAAGTCACGAAAATCTTGCCGTCGCCGATCTTGCCCGTACGCGCGGCCTTGATGATCGCTTCGATCGCCTGCTCCAGGATATCATCGGTGACGACGATTTCGATTTTGACCTTGGGCAGGAAATCCACCACGTACTCGGCGCCGCGATAAAGCTCGGTATGGCCCTTCTGCCGGCCGAAGCCCTTGACCTCGGTCACGGTAAGCCCGCTTACGCCGATTTCCGACAAGGCTTCACGCACCTCGTCGAGTTTGAACGGTTTCACTATGGCGTCTATTTTTTTCATGGCGGGCTCTCCCCTGTCGCAGTTGCGGCAAGTATATCAACAAAACGCGCGAGGAGAACTTGAACGGCAGCCTTTGCGCCCGCCATTCTTGTCTGTCCACGCTACCCGTTGAATTTCTCCCGGTATTTCGAGGTGATCGGATAGCGCCAGTCCTTGCCGAAACCGCGCTGGGTGATGCGTATGCCGACCGGCGCCTGGCGGCGCTTGTATTCGTTTTTCTTGATCAGCCCCACGACGCGCGCAACGTCCTCCCCGCGCTGGCCGCCGGCCACGATCTCGGCCGGACTCAGGTTCTGTTCCATGTAGGCGGACATGATGGCATCGAGTATTGCGTACGGCGGCAGGCTGTCCTGGTCGGTCTGGCCGGGGCGCAGCTCGGCCGAGGGCGGGCGTTCGATAATGCGCCGCGGAATCACCTCGCCCAGGGTGTTGCGGTATTCGGCGAGACGATAGACCAGGGTCTTGGCCACGTCCTTGATCGCCGCAAAACCGCCGGCCATGTCGCCGTACAGCGTGGAATAGCCCACCGCCATCTCCGACTTGTTGCCGGTGGTGAGCACGATGGAGCCGAACTTGTTGGACAGCGCCATCAGCAGCGTGCCGCGGATGCGCGCCTGCAGGTTTTCCTCGGTCGCATCCGCCGGCAGCCCCTGGAACTCGCCGGCAAGCGCGCCGAGAAAGGCGTCGAACATCGGCTTGATCGCGATTTCGTCGTAGCGCACGCCCAGGCGTTTGACCATGTCGCGCGAATCGATCCAGCTTATGTCGGCGGTGTACTGCGAGGGCATCATCAGCGCGCGTACCTTGTCCGCTCCGAGCGCATCGCAGGCGATCGCCAGCGTCAGCGCCGAGTCGATGCCGCCCGACATCCCCAGAATCGCGCCGGGAAAGCCGTTCTTGCCGAGGTAGTCGCGCACACCGAGGCACAGCGCGCCGTATACGGAGGCCTCGAACGACAACGCCGGCGCACGCGCGCCCGGCTGCGGCACGCCGTCGATGATATCGACATAGTCCAGCGCCTCCTCGAAGTACGGCAGTTGGTGCGTCGGTTCCCCGTACGCATCCAGCGCGAACGACGCGCCGTCGAACACGAGTTCGTCCTGGCCGCCGACCAGGTTCGCATACACGATCGCCAGCCCGGTTTCGGCGGCGCGGTTGCGTGCCACTGCCAGGCGCGAGGCATGCTGGCGCGTGTGATAGGGCGAGGCGTTCAGCACCAGCAGCACCTGCGCTCCGGCGGCGCGCGCGAGGCGCGGCGCATCGGCGCGCCACACCTTGCGCTGCTGCCCCGCCGCGGCGCCGCGCGCCTCGGCGCTGGCGCCGGCTTCCACCGGTCCCTGCTCGCCCCAGAGATCCTCGCAGATGTTGAGCCCTAAGCGCACACCGTTCACCTCGAACACCACCGGTTCGATGCCGGGCTCGAAATAGCGCTCCTCGTCGAACACGGTGTAATTGGGCAAGTTGCGCTTGCGATAGGTTGCCGCGATCCCGCCTTCGTGCAGCAGCGAGGCGGCGTTATAGCGCCTGCCCTGGGCGAGTTGCGGATGGCCGACGACGACCTTGATGCCGCGCACTGCCGCAGCCAGATCGTCCAGCGCCGCCGCGCAATCGCGGAAGAATCCGTCGCGCAGCAGCAGATCCTCCGGCGGATAACCGCACAGGGACAGCTCGGGGGTGAGAAGAACCTGCGCGCCGGCGGCTTTGGCGCGCGTCGCGCAATCCAGAATTTTGGCGGCGTTGCCCGCGAGATCGCCGAGTACGCAGTTGATCTGCGCGACGGCGATTCTGACCGTGTTGCTCATTGGTGAATTATACCGCTTGCAGCGAACCAGCCCATCGCCAATAATCAGGCTGGATACGCGCGCCGGCTTGCACCCGCCGCACCTGGTCACCGTCCCCGCCGCGTTGTCGCGGCAGATCCGAGGAGCTTGCTAATTGACCGAATTTCACGCGCGCGTGCTCGATGATCTGTCCGGCATCGATGCTGCGGCCTGGAACCGGCTCGCGGGAAGCCATCCGCTGCTGTCACACGAGTTCTTCCATGCCTTGCACCAGACCGGCTGCGCCGCTGCCGCCAGCGGCTGGCTGCCGCAATTCCTGACGCTGTGGGACGAACCCGCCCCCGATGGCGCAGGCGGGTCCGCCGCACCCAGACTCAGGGCGGCGATGCCGCTTTATCTCAAGTCCCACTCCTACGGCGAATACGTGTTCGACTGGGCCTGGGCCGACGCCTATCAACGCCACGGCCTCGCGTATTACCCCAAGTTGCTCGCCGCCATCCCGTTCTCACCGGTCTGCGGACCGCGCCTGCTGGCCGCGACCGACGCCGAGCGCGCGGCGCTGGTGCGCGCCGCGCTCGCTCTCGCGCACAATACCTCGTCGCTGCACGTGCTGTTTCCGCAGTCGCAGGAGGCCGCCCTGATGCAGGCGGCCGGGATGATGCTGCGCGCCGGCGTGCAATTCCACTGGACTAATCCGGGCTACAGCTCATTTGACGAGTTCCTGGCGCAACTGTCGCACGACAAGCGCAAGAAAATCCGGCAGGAGCGGCGCAAGGTGCGCGATGCGGGCGTGAGCTTTCGGCGGCTGCGCGGCGACGAAATCAGGGAGAGCGACTGGGTCTTGTTCGCGCGCTGCTACAACCGCACCTACCGCGCGCACCGCTCCACGCCCTATCTCAGCCTGGAATTCTTCCAGCGCCTGGGGCAAACCATGCCGCAGCACGTACTACTGATCGTGGCTGAACTCGAGGGCAAGCCCGTCGCCAGTGCGCTCAATCTGTACTCGCAGCAAACCCTCTACGGCCGCTACTGGGGCGCGCTGCAATACCTGCCCTGCCTGCATTTCGAAACCTGCTACTACCAGGCGCTGGAATTCTGCATCGAGGAGAAAATCAAGGTATTCGAAGGCGGCGCCCAGGGCGAGCACAAGCTCGCGCGCGGCTTCCTGCCGGTGAAAACGCTATCGGCGCACTGGCTGGCGCACCCCGAATTTTCCGACGCGGTGCAACGTTTCCTCGAGCGCGAACATCAGGGCATAGCGCGCTATGTAAACGAACTCGAACAGCACAGCCCGTTCAAGAGCTCGAGTGAACAGACCTGACTTGCGCCGACGGCCGGCAAACGCGCAAGCGCGCATGCGTCGCAGCCTGTTTCCCGGAAGGCGGTAAAATGATTTAGTTTAGTGGTTCTGCATTCACCTATCTCGGACGGTCCCCATGAGCGACAAACGCATCACCCTCACCGATCTGCACCAACTGCGCCGTGAAGACGTCAAAATCGCCATGCTCACCGGCTACGACGCGAGCTTCGCCGCGCTGCTGGACAATGCCGGCGTCGAAAGCATCCTGGTGGGCGACTCCCTGGGCAACGTGCTGCAGGGGCACGACACCACCCTGCCCGTCACCCAGGCCGACATGGTCTACCACGTAGGCTGCGTCGCGCGTGGCGCGAAGCGCGCGTTCGTGATCGGCGACATGTCTTTCGGCAGCTATCAGGAAAATGCCGAGCAGGCGTTTCGCAACGCCGCGCAGTTGATGGCGGCCGGCGCGCACATGGTCAAGCTGGAAGGCGGGGTGACTTTTGCGCAGACCACCGAATTCCTGGTAAAACGGGGTGTCCCGGTGTGCGGTCATCTCGGCCTCACGCCGCAGTCGGTGCACCAGCTCGGCGGATTCCGCGTACAGGGCAAGACGGCGGACGCCGCCCGGCAGTTGGTCGAGGATGCGCTCGCGCTGGAGCGTGCAGGCGCCGGCATGATCGTGCTCGAAGCGATTCCGGCCAAGCTTGCCGCGGAGGTCACCGCCGGCCTGTCTATTCCGACCATAGGTATAGGCGCCGGGCGCGACTGCTCCGGTCAGGTGCTAGTTTTGTACGACCTCCTCGGTGTGTTCCCGGGCAAGAAGGCAAAGTTTGTGAGGAATTTCATGGATGGCGCCACGAGCATCCAGCAGGCGGTGGAGAACTACGTGCGCGCGGTGAAGGACGGATCCTTCCCGGGAGCCGAACACAGCTTCTAGCCGGACTTGCGCAGGCCGCCCAGCAGCGCCGCTACCTGGCGCCCCGGTTTTTGCGGCCCCGTTTGCACCGGGTCTGCCACGGGCGGCGCAGGACTGCTCGGTACGTAGGGAGCCGAAAAAATCGTGTCCACCGGCTTCGCCGGGGTCTTTGGACCGTGCGAGCGCCCGCCGCGCGTCAGGCTGCTGTCGCGATCGGGGCGGCGCTCGGGCCGTTCGCGCTCGGTATGCATCAGCGCCGATACGCCCGAAGCGTCCGGCTCGAAACCCGGGATGATGGTCTGCGGGATGCGTTGCTTGATGAATTTCTCGATCGCCGCCAGTTTCTCGTGCTCATCGGCGCACACCAGGGAAATGGCGCGGCCGGTGGAGCCCGCGCGGCCGGTGCGGCCGATGCGGTGCAAATAATCTTCAGGCGCGCCGGGCAGTTCGAAATTGATCACCGCCGGCAACTCCTGGATATCCAGGCCGCGCGCGGCGACGTCGGTGGCCACCAGCACCGGCGTCTTGCCGGACTTGAAATCGGCCAATGCCTGAATGCGCTCCACCTGCGATTTGTCGCCGTGGATCGCGGCGGCATGGATACCGTCTTTCTGCAACTGATACGCGAGGCGGTTCACGCCCAGGCGCGTGCCGCCGAACACCAGTACCTGCTGCAGATTCTGCGTGCGCACCAGGTGGGCGAGAAGGTCGCGCTTTTTCTCGCGCCTGACCGGGTGCACTTCGTGGCTCACCAGTTCGGTCATGGCATTGGGCCGGGCGACTTCGATCAGCACCGGCTGCTTCAGCATATTGTCTGCGAGCCGCTTGATCTCTTCGGAGAATGTGGCCGAAAACAGCAGGCTCTGCCGCTTGGCCGGCAATAGCGCGAGGATGCGGCGGATGTCGGGCATGAAGCCCATGTCGAGCATGCGGTCTGCCTCGTCCAGCACCAGAATTTCGACCTGGCCCAGCATCACCGTTTTCTGCTGCACGTGGTCCAGCAACCGTCCCGGCGTTGCCACCAGAACCTCTACCCCGGCGCGCAGCATCTGGATCTGCGGGACGATGTCGACACCGCCGAACACCACTCCCGGGCGCAGCCCCAGGTGCTTGCCGTAGTCGCGCACACTCTCGGCGACCTGTGCGGCGAGTTCGCGCGTCGGCGTAATGATCAGCGCGCGCACCGGATGGCGCGCGGGCGAGGCGCTGGTATTGGCGTGCGGCGCCAGCCGCTGCAACAGCGGCAGGGTAAAGCCCGCGGTCTTGCCGGTGCCGGTCTGGGCGCCGCCCATTACGTCCAGTCCCTGCAGGATCACGGGGATCGCTTTTGCCTGGATAGGGGATGGCTCGGTGTAGCCTTTCTCGGCGACCGCCTGCAGCAACTGCGGCAGCAGACCAAGATCGGAAAAGGAAGTGACGGTCATAAACCCTGCATAGCGAGGCGCGAGGGCAATACTGCTTTGACGCTGGATAAGTTCGTTGATATGTCCACGTATTACCAGATTGAGCGGCCCTGCCAGGCGGGGCGGCTGTGATGGAACGAAGCTGCGATTATAGCCCTGTCGCGCCCCGCGCGCTCGCCTATCGGCCGTGGATTTCTGTCCCTGGCCAGCCCAATCGGCTAAGATGACCGCTTTATCGGCCCTGATTTTTTTCCTGCCTCCCAATCATGAACCGATCCGGCGCCTTCCTGGTGGTGATTCCCGCGCGCTACGCTTCCAGCCGTCTGCACGCCAAGCCGCTGGCCGATATCGCCGGCAAACCCATGGTGGTCCATGTGGCCGAGCGCGCCCTGGAAAGTGGCGCCAAAGCGGTGTGGGTCGCAACCGACCATCAGCAGGTGTTCGACGCGGTGCGACACTATGGGCACCAGGCCCTGATGACGCGGGCCGATCATGCCACCGGCACCGACCGCATTGCCGAAGCGGCGCAGCAGTTGGGCCTCGTCGAGGGCGAAATCGTGGTGAACGTGCAGGGCGACGAGCCGCTTATCCCACCCCAACTGATCCGCGAGGTGGCGCAATCCCTGGCCGAACATGACCAGGCGAGCATCGCCACTGCCTGCCATCCAATCACCGACTCCGAGTCGCTGCTCAATCCCAATGTGGTCAAGGTGGTGCTCGACCGTACCGGCCACGCGCTTTATTTCAGCCGCGCGCCGATCCCCTACCCACGAGACAGTTTTGCTTTAAATCAAGGCGTGCTTCCATCAGGCCTGCCAAGCTACCGCCATATCGGTATATACGCCTATCGCGCCAGGTTTCTGCAGATCTATAGCCGGCTGCAGCCTGCTGCAATTGAAGGCTTCGAGGCACTGGAACAGTTGCGCGCGCTTTGGCACGGCCACCGCATCGCCGTCGCGGTGACCGCGCACGCCCCACAAGCTGGCGTGGATACCGCCGAAGACCTGGAGCGTGTGCGCCGGTTCTTCGGCACCGAGCGCCATCCGGCCTAGGGCGGATGCGAGGATACGACAGATTTCTACGATCACAAGGAGGAGCCTATAATGCGATTCATACTCTTGGGACCGCCCGGCGCAGGCAAGGGAACGCAAGCGAGCTTCGTTACCAAGAAATATGGCATCCCGCAGATCTCCACCGGTGACATGCTGCGCGCGGCGATCAAGGCCGGCAGCGAACTTGGCCTTAAGGCGAAGAAACTCATGGATGCGGGCCAGCTGGTCTCCGACGACGTTATCCTCGATCTGGTGAAGCACCGAATCGAGGAGTCTGACTGTGCGGGCGGTTTTCTGTTCGACGGCTTTCCGCGCACCCTGACACAGGCCGAGGCCATGAAAAACGCGGGACTGCAGATCGATTATGTGCTCGAGATCGCGGTGCCCGACGAGGAAATCATCCAGCGCATGAGCGGCCGGCGCGTGCACCCCGCCTCCGGACGCACCTATCACGTCAAATTCAACCCGCCCAAGGTCGCAGACAAGGACGACCTTAGCGGCGAACGCCTGATCCTGCGCCAGGACGACCAGCCGGAAACCGTCAAGGAACGCCTGCACGTGTATCACGCCCAAACACAGCCGCTGATCGAATATTATTCAAAATGGCAAGCCATGGGCGACCCGAAGGCGCCGAAGCACTGCAGGGTATCCGGCACCGGTACGGTGGAACAGATCCGCGACCGCGTTTTCGCTGCACTCAAGTGAGGCGAGGAGGCAGGCGACACGCCGAAGAATTTGGGGGTTCCCTTCCCGCCTCGCTCCGCCCCCTGGCCCCTTAACGAAGGAATTCTCATGTCCAGCCACATCCGACGCATTGCCATCTGCACCGGCGGCGGCGACGCCCCGGGCCTGAACGCCGTCATACGTTCCGTGGTCGTCGGCGCCGCCAACCGCGGCTGGGAATGCTACGGCATCCGCGAGGGCTTCAACGGCATCCTCTTCCCGGAGCGCTATCCCGAGGGGGGCGTGTTCCGCCTCACGCGAACCACGGTGCAGGGCATCGGGCACCTGGGAGGCACAATCCTGGGCACCACTAATAAGGGCGATCCGCTGCATTTCCCGATGAAGATGCCCGATGGCACCACGAAGGACCTGGATCGCTCGAACGAGATCCTGGAATTCTTCGCCAAGAAGGAACTGGATGCGCTCGTATCCATCGGCGGCGACGGTTCGCTCACCATTGCCAATGCCCTGCACCTGAAGGGCTTGCGCGTCGTGGGCGTGCCCAAGACTATCGACAACGATCTAGACAAGACCTTCACCACCTTTGGCTTCGACACCGCAGTGGCATTCGCCACCGAGTGTCTGGACCGACTGCATACCACCGCCGAAAGCCATCAGCGCGTGATGGTGGTGGAGGTCATGGGCCGCTACGCGGGTTGGATCGCGCTGCACGCAGGCATCGCCGGCGGCGCCCACGCCATCCTGATACCCGAGATTCCGTTCGACCTGGACAAAGTGGCCGCGAAGATCCTCAGCCGGGATAGCATTGGGCGCATGTATTCCATCGTCGTGGTTGCCGAGGGTGCCGAACCCACCCACGGTCAGCGGGCCGTACTGGAACCCGCCGAGATAGGTCACGCCGAGCGACTGGGTGGCATAGGAGAACGTATCACGAGGGTGCTCCAGGATCGAACCGGCAAGGACGCCCGGGTGGTGGTCCTGGGCCATCTACTGCGCGGCGGCAGTCCCACGTCCTTCGATCGTCTGGCAGCCATGCGCTTTGGCACCGCCGCCGTGCGCGCCCTGGAGGAAGGTCATTCGGGAGTCATGGTGGCCCTGGCCTTCCCTAACGTGAATTACGTTGCCCTGGAAGACGTAGCCGGCCGGATGAAGGGCGTTCCTCTGGAATGCGACACCCTGCAGACCGGCAGGGATATGGGAATCTGCTTCGGCGATTGACAGGCTCCGGCCGGGAGTCCCTGACTATTTTCCGGGATTGAGAATCTTGTCGACCCGGTTCGAGCGCAGGCGGTAGGCATCCGGCATGCCGGAGCCCAGCAGCGGGCGCAGATACAACCGATACGCGTCGGTGACATCGGTTCCGCTGGCAGCGATGAATTCGTCCTCCATCACGCGCGTCTTCCCCGCCACCGACTCCAGCGGAACCAACTGATAATCGACCGAATAAAAGCCGGTGCGCATGATCGCCACCGAGCCGTCGCAATTGCCCCACATGGCGTACTGCACCGCCTTTTCACCCACCTCGCGCGCCTCGCGCTGATCGACGTCCGAAACACAGCCCATGAACGAGCGCTGGACATAACCGAAAGTATCGCCGCGCACGCGCTTGATACTCAGCTTGCGCTTGATTTCGTCGCACAGCAGGTCGGTCAGGGCGCCGGTCCCCGAGAGCTGCACATTGCCATGCGCATCGCGCTCCACCTGGCGCTTTAGCTGGGCAATGATGGGGTCGCCTTTGCTGTCATGGATGCCTTCGGAGGCAGCGATCACGCAGCGCCCGTGCTTTTCGTAGGTAGACTTGACGTCTGCCAGAAACTTGTCGATGCTGAAGGTGCGTTCGGGGATGTAGATCAAGTGCGGGCCGTCGTCGGGAAACTTCTTGCCCAGCGCGGATGCCGCCGTCAGAAAGCCGGCGTGCCTGCCCATCACCACGGCCAGGTAAACGCCGGGCAGCGCGGCATTGTCCAGGTTGGCGCCCATGAATGCCTGGACCACGAAGCGGGCGGCCGAGGGAAAACCCGGCGTGTGGTCGTTGCCGACCAGGTCGTTGTCTATGGTTTTCGGTATGTGGATGCAGCGCAGCGGGTAGTCCGCGCGCCTGGCTTCCTCGCTGACGATGCGCACCGTGTCGGAGGAGTCGTTGCCGCCGATGTAGAAGAAGTAGCCGACACCGTGCGCCTTCAGCACCTTGAAGATCTCCTGACAATAGCGCAGATCGGGCTTGTCGCGCGTCGAGCCGAGCGCGGACGAGGGCGTGTCGGCCACCATCTCGATGTTGTGGCTGGTTTCCTGGGTGAGGTCGAGGAACTCTTCCTGGACGATCCCGGATACCCCGTGATAGGCGCCGTACACCAACTCGACGTTGCGAAACTTGCGCGCTTCCAGGACGACGCCAGCCATCGACTGATTGATGACGGCTGTCGGCCCGCCACCCTGAGCGACTAAAACCTTCCCGTACGGCATGATCTGGCGGCTCCCTTGAATTCAAGACATTTCAGCGATCTGCAACCGGTTTCCATTATATACGGCGCCTCATATGCCGTCGCATGCCAAGTACGACTATTGCGCGCTCCGCGCGCCAGCCTTGTTTCTGCTACGGATGAAAAGCGCATCCG
>JBQMQE010000041.1:0-24636 GCA_052172655.1 Burkholderiales bacterium | reverse complement strand
GATCGAAGGTAGGCATGCGCTTCATTTTCTCGAAAAAGCGCCGGCTGAATTTGCGCGTCTCGTCATTCGCGTCCCAGTACCAGGCGCTGGTGAGCATCATGCCGTGCGCCGTTTTCAGTCCGAGGCTGTGGATGTCGGTGATGAACAGCAGCAGGCCGGCCAGGCTCTGAGTCTTGGTCAAGCCGAATTCGTTTGCCGCCTTGACCGAATTGATGGTATCGCCGCCGGCGTTGGCCAGGCCGATGATCTGCGCTTTCGACGCCTGCGCCTGGAGCATGTACGAGGAAAAATCCGAAGTGCTCAGCGGGTGGAGCACATGACCCAGCACCTTGCCGCCATTGGCTTTGACCACCGCCGCCGTATCGGACTCCAGTGACTTGCCGAAAGCGTAGTCCGCGGTCAGAAAGAACCAGGTCTTGCCGCCTGTCTGCACGATCGCCTTGCCGGTGCCGTTCGCGAGCGCATAGGTGTCGTAGGCGTAGTGAACCGTGTAGGCATTGCAGTCTTCGTTGGTCATACGGGTGGTGGCGGCGCCAGTGACGAGGAAGACGCGCTTCTTTTCCGCAGCAACTTTGCCCACGGCGATAGCGACGCTGGAGGTGGGAACGTCGACGATCACGTCGACACCTTCGGTGTCATACCACTCGCGCGCCTTGTTCGCGCCCACGTCGGGCTTGTTCAGGTGGTCGGCAAACACCATCTCCACCGGCTTGCCCAGCACTTTGCCGCCGAAGTCGTGTATCGCCATCTTCGCCGCCTCGACCGAGCCCGGCCCGCCGATGTCGGCATACAGCCCGGACATGTCGTTCATGATGCCGATTACCACCTTGTCGCCGGAGAGCGCGCCGGGCTTGGCCTTCTGCGCCACAGCAAGGTTCGAGACCATGCCCAGCAGCGCCGTACCCACCAATGTCGCAAGCAGTTTACGTTTCATGTTTATCTCCTCCATTACAAATCGAAAATCAGATGCCCAGGAATTCGTGCAGCATCCCCATCTTTGATTGCATCTCGCCCGCAGAAAAGCCTTCGACCATGCGGCCATGTTCCATCACGTAGAACCGATCTGCAAGCGGTGCGGCGAAGCGGAAATTCTGCTCCACCATGACGATAGTGTAACCTTTCTCGCGCAGCATCCGGATGGTTCGGCCCAGCGCCTGCACGATCACCGGCGCCAGGCCTTCGGAAATCTCGTCCAGCAGCAGGAGTTGCGCGCCGGTGCGTAGAATGCGCGCCACCGCCAGCATCTGCTGCTCGCCGCCGGAGAGCCGCGAGCCCTGGCTCGTCCGGTGCTCCTTCAGATTGGGAAACATGTCGTAGATCTCGTCCACCGACATGCCGCTGCTCGCCACCGCGGGCGGCAGCAGCAGGTTTTCCTCGCACGACAGGCTGGAGAATATGCCGCGCTCCTCCGGGCAATAGCCTATGCCCAGATGCGCAATCTTGTGCGGCGCCAGGCCGATCGCCTCGCGCCCGTTGATCATGATCGAGCCGCTGCGGTGGCCGACCAGCCCGAGTATGGACTTCAGCGTGGTCGTGCGCCCGGCGCCGTTGCGGCCCAGCAGCGTCACTACTTCGCCCCGGTTCACGCTGAAATCGACCCCGTGCAATATATGCGACTCGCCGTAAAAGGCGTGCAGGTCGGTGACGCGCAGAAATTCGACTCCCGCGCTCATAATGCTAATGAGCCCCTTCCAGTTCGCCCGCGGAAGTCCCCATGTAGGCCTCCATCACCTGCGGGTTTTTCGACACCTGCGCATAGGGTCCGCCGGCGATGACGCTGCCGCGCGCGAGCACGGTGATGGTGTCGGAAATCCCCGCCACCACGTTCATGTTGTGCTCCACCATCAGGATGGTGCGGTTGGCCGAGACTTTCTTGATCAGGCCGGTGACGCGATCCACGTCCTCGTGCCCCATGCCCTGGGTCGGCTCGTCGAGCAGCATCAGCTCGGGCTCCATCGCCAGCGTCGTGGCGATTTCGAGTGCGCGCTTGCGGCCGTAAGGCAGTTCCACGGTGACGGTGGAGGCAAACGCCGCCAGGTCCACTGACTCGAGCAGCTCCATCACCCTGGCATCGAGCTGCCCCAGCGTCTTTTCCGATTTCCAGAAATGGAAGGAGGTGCCGAGTTTGCGCTGCAGGCCGATGCGCACGTTCTCCAGCACCGTCAGGTGCGGAAACACGGCGGAAATCTGGAATGAACGGATGATGCCGCGGCGCGCGATCTGCGCCGGCTTGTCGTAGGTGATGTCGTGGCCTTTGTAAAAAATGTGGCCGGCGGTGGGAATCAGGAACTTGGTCAGCAGGTTGAAGAACGTGGTCTTTCCCGCGCCATTGGGGCCGATCAGGGCGTGGATCTCGCCCCGCTTCACCTTCAGGTTGACGTCGCTCACCGCGACGAAGCCCTTGAACTCCTTGGTCAGGCTCCTGGTTTCGAGTATGTAATCGTCCATGCTCAACGGCGCGGTGCTATGACCGCTCTCCTCCTGCCTTTGATTTACCGGCATCCCTGACATCGCCGCCGGTGCCCGTCAATCTCCGGCTCAGGCATTATAGCCGCGCCCTTGCGGGAAGCACCACCCGTTCGCGCGATTAACGTCCCTTCCACTGCGGCTTGCGCTTGGCGACGAAGGCGTCTATGCCTTCCTGCGCGTCTTCGGCCATCATGTTGCAGGCCATCACTTCGCTCGCCAGCTCGTACGCTCCTTCCAGCCCCATCTCCAGTTGGCGGTAGAACGCCTGCTTGCCAAGCTTGATCGCTACCGGCGTCTTGGCGAGGATGGAATCGGTCAGCTTCCTGATCTCGGCGTCGAGTTGCTCCGGCGGCACGACGCGATTGACCAGGCCGCGCGCGAGCGCCGTCTGCGCATCGATGAACTCGCCGGTGAGCAGCATTTCCATCGCCTGCTTGCGCCCCAGGTTGCGCGACAGTCCCACCGACGGCGTCGTGCAGAACAAGCCCAGGTTCACGCCCGACACGGCGAAGCGCGAATTGTCGGAGGCCACGGCGAGGTCGCACATCGAAACGAGCTGGCAGCCGGCCGCGGTGGCGATGCCGTGCACGCGCGCGATCACCGGCTGCGGTATGCGCACCAACGTGAGCATGAGCTTGCTGCACTGGCGGAACAACTGTTTATGGAATTCTTTCGACGCGTCGGAGCGCATTTCCTTGAGGTCGTGCCCGGCGCAGAACGCCTTGCCGGCCCCGGCGATGATCACCGCGCGCACGCCGCTATCCGCAGCAATGCGCTCCAGCTCGGCCTGCAGCGCGCTCATCAGCGCCTGCGACAGCGAATTGAATTGCGCCGGGCGGTTGAGGGTAAGCGTGACCACGCCGCCGTCGTCAAGCCGCAACAAGAGCGGCTCGGCCGCCACTGCCTGGGTATTCGCGTTCATGGTCGTTTCTCCTCGTCTACGCTATTCGATGGCTTTCGCCGACTTCGCCTGCGCTCGCAGCACGAACTTCTGGATCTTGCCGGTCGAGGTCTTGGGCAATTCGCCGAAAACAACGGCTTTGGGAACTTTGAACCGCGCCAGATGGCTGCGGCAATGCTCGATGATTTCCTCGGCCGTCACCTGCGCGCCCGGCTTGAGTTCGACAAACACGCAGGGCGCCTCGCCCCATTTCGGATCGGGCCGCGCGACCGCCGCCGCGGCGAGCACCGCCGGATGGCGATAGAGCGCCTCCTCGATTTCGAGCGAAGAAATATTCTCGCCGCCGGAGATGATGATGTCCTTGGAGCGGTCCTTGATCTTGACGTAGCCGTCGGGCTGCATCACCGCCAGGTCGCCCGAATGGAACCAGCCGCCGGCGAAAGCCTCGTTCGTCGCCTTGGCGTTTTTCAGATAACCCTTCATGGTGATGTTGCCGCGGAACATGATCTCGCCCATGGTCTCGCCGTCGGCGGCCACCGGCTTCATGGACTCGCCATCCATCACCGCCAGGCCCTCCTGCATCAGGTAGCGCACGCCCTGGCGTCCGTTGCGCTCGGCGCGCTCGCCGATGTCCAGGGCGCCCCACTCCTCGTGCTTGGCGCACACCGTCGCCGGCCCGTAGGTCTCGGTGAGGCCGTAGACATGGGTCAGGTCGAAACCGATTTGCTCCATGCCTTCTATCATCGACGCCGGCGGCGCCGCGCCCGCGACCATCGCCGACACCTTGTGCGTTATGCCCGAGCGCAAGCCCGGATCGGCGTTGATCAGCCCGCTATGCACGATCGGCGCGCCGCAGTAATGCGTGATCCCGTGCGCCTTGATCAGCCTGAAGATCTGCACCGGATCGACGCGGCGCAGGCAGACGTTGACGCCGGCATTGGCCGCCATGGTCCAGGGGAAGCACCAGCCGTTGCAGTGGAACATCGGCAGCGTCCACAGATAGACCGAATGCTGCGGCATGCTCCAGGTGACGATATTGCAAATGCCGTTCAGGTAGGCGCCGCGATGGTGATACACCACGCCCTTGGGATTGCCTGTGGTGCCGGAAGTGTAGTTGAGCGAGATCGCCTTCCATTCGTCGGCGGGCGGCTGCCAGGCGTAATCGGGGTCGCCCGCGGCGAGCAGCGCCTCGTAGTCCATTTCGCCCAGGCGCCCGCCCGCGCCCTCGTATTCCGGATCGTCGATGTCGATCACGATCGGGCGCAACGTAGCCTGCCCCAGCGCCTGCGCCACGGTCGCGGAGAATTCCCGGTCCGCGATCAGCACTTTGGCGCCGCCATGGTTGAGCATGAACGCGATCGCCTCCGCATCGAGGCGGGTGTTGAGCGTGTTCAGCACCGCGCCCAGCATGGGCACGCCGAAATGGCATTCGTACATCTCCGGCGTATTGGCCGCCATCACCGCGACCGTGTCGCCTGTGCCTATGCCGCGTCGGCTGAGCGCCGAGGCCAGGCGCCGGCAGCGCGCATAGGTTTCGCTCCAGGTGTAGCGGCGCGCACCGTGGACCACGGCCATGCGCTCTGGATAGACGTAGGCGGCACGCTCGATGAAGCTGAGCGGCGTCAGCGGCGCGTAATTGGCCGAGTTGCGGTCGAGGTCGGTTTCGTAGGCGTTGGCTTGGTCCATGGGCATCCCGGCTCGGTACTGGAGGTACGGACCAATCTACCACAACTCGCCCCCGGACCAAACCCGCGCCGCGAAGCAACCGTGCCCGCCTCGCCCGTTCGTTTCGATGGCCGGAGCGACGATCGCGCCCGGCGGCTGCGAGCGCGAACGCGGAGCATCTGCGCGGGCTTTTGGTCTATGATGCGAACCTGGCATTCAGTGCTGTCATGCCTTGGTTGGCAGGCGTTGATTCCAGATCCATCCTCCCTGGTCCCCCTTGGCATTTCTGCACGCACTTTTGGAGAGTCTGCTCGACGCGGCCGCGTTTGTCATGCCGTGGGAATTCTCGCCCACGCTGTTCGCTGCGTGCGCCGTCGCGCTCGCGCTTTACTGGCGCGGCTTGCGCCGGGTGCGGGCGCAGGAGCGGCCTTCCCTGAGCCGGCGCATCGGTTTCTTCACCGGGCTGCTGCTCGTGTATTTCGTGATGCAAACGCGCTTCGACTACCTGTCGCAGCACATGTTCTACATCCATCGGCTGCAGCACCTCGTCCTGCACCACCTCGGGCCGTTCCTGATCGCCTTGTCCGCGCCGCTTGCCGTTTTGGCGGCGGGCGTGCCGGCGAGTATCGGGACCGGCTTGATCGAGCGCTTCTGGCGCCTGCCGGCGACGCGCATTGGCTACCGGCTGCTGCAGAACGCCGTGGTCGCGCCGCTGCTGTTTGTCGGCCTCATCTGGTTCTGGCTGACCTCGCGCATTCACTTCAACGCGATGCTGAGCGAGCCGCTTTACTGGGCGATGAACTGGAGCATGCTGATCGACGGGCTGCTGTTCTGGATCCTGATGCTCGATCCGCGCCCGCGGCGCGAGGGCGCGCTGCTCGGCTTCGGCGCCCGCATCATCATCGTGCTCGCCGCGATGGTGCCGCAAATGCTGATCGGCGCCCACATCGCGCTCACCGACAAGGACCTGTACGACGTATACGCGGTATGCGGCCGGGCGTGGGAAATCGACCCGCTCCTGGACCAGCACCTGGGCGGACTGATCACCTGGATTCCGGCGGCGATGATGCATGTCATTGCCGCGGTCATCCTGATCGGCCGCTGGGCACGCTTCGACAGGAACGAGACGAAACGCCCATCTGTGTCTGCGACCACCTACAGCGGAGGGGCATGATGCCGCGTTTGCGCCAATGGCTGGGCACGGCGATCATCGCCTGTCTGCTCGCTGCCTGCAGCGGCGCGCAAGTCTGGAAAACGCACGATATTGCCGGGCTCGTGCCCGAGCTTGCGTTTGCGCTCAGCGACGACCAGGGGCGGCAGGTGAGCGCCGAAGACTACCGCGGCAAGGTGACACTGCTGTTCTTCGGCTACACCCATTGCGCGGACGTGTGCAACACGACCTTGGCGCAGCTGGCGCAAACGCTGCGCGCAAGCGGCGACGGCCGCGACGATGCGCGCGTTCTTTTCGTGACCGTCGATCCGGCGCGCGACTCGACCGCAGTCATGCACCAGTACGTGCAGGCGTTCGGGCCGCAGTTCGTCGGCCTGCGCGGCGAACGAGCGGCGATCGACGCGCTCGCGCGCCGCTATCGAGTGAGCTATACGCTGGGCGAACCCGACGCCCACGGCAACTACGAAGTGACCCACGGCAGCGCCGTGTTCGTGTTCGACCGCAAAGGCGAGGCAAGGCTGGTGTTTACCCCGAAGGACGCGCCCGACGCGATGGCGCAGGATCTGCGCCGCATAATTGTCGAAGCCGGTCGGGGCAAGGGCTGAAGCGCCGATTGTCCGGGGTTTGGCCTGGTTGCCATTCGCGTTGCAATTGACGGGGCCAGATGTCCACCGGCTCCACGGTCCGGTCCTCGGCCTTTGCTGCCGTTCACTCTGATCTATGCAGGTGGCCGGTGTAGATTCGCTAGCGGCCATTGGCCACGTATCGAGGCTGACCGGCAGCCTTCTATTGCGTCGAATGCGTGC
The DNA here is from genome assembly GCA_052172655.1 of Burkholderiales bacterium. GTDB lineage: Bacteria > Pseudomonadota > Gammaproteobacteria > Burkholderiales > SG8-39 > 2-12-FULL-64-23. The sequence goes on along the minus strand of JBQMQE010000041.1, from coordinate 17,624 downwards.
TCCCGACCCACTGCGGCCGCACGACCTGGCGGAGATCGAGCGGCCGCTCCCGGCAACAGAGGTCATTGCTGGTTATCCAATCTCGAAACCTCGGTTCGAGCCCTAGTCGGGGAGCCGACCGGGGCTCGAACGAGCGGCCGATAAATGTCCAGTCTCGGGCGGAAACCTGCCGCTCAATTGAGCGATTTGCCGAGCATCCTGGAGTCCGGTTATGGCCGATTGCCGCCGCCTCCGAAATGCGCCCAAACGAACAAGAAACAACAGCACCCCGCACCGCACCGGTCATAGCGCCGCGCCCAATCCCCCGAAGCCCCCGCGCTCGGTCCACGTGGCCCGCCGTTTGCATCCAGCGCTTCCTTCAGGTACAAAAGTTCCGCGCTTACCGCCTCGGTTGCGTCGACGTCTCCGACCACGCCATGCAACGACTCGGGCATGTGCTTGCTTCTGATCATCTTCCACCGACGGAAACGCGGACTCAGGATTTTGAAGGCAGGGATCTCATGCGAACGCGACCGGGCTCGACGACCGAGAAGTGTCCGGCCCAGTCGTCGCGGCTGCCAATGATGCTCGCAATGGCCGGCCCCACGTCAGCAGGCGAGGGCATCGGAATACGAAATAGGACGATGCCGGCGGTTGCCGGCAATCCTGCGCGCCAGGCAAGTTCGCCGAAGTCCTTGTCGAAGGTCAGGAGAACGCGATTCTCGCGGATGGCTTGTGCCAACACGTCGGAATCGGAACTGCCTGGCGCATCGGTCCGGATCCAAGCCAGATCGTGTCCGGCGACCCGAACGGCTTTAACGGCATCGCCGGGGAAATTCTCGTTTGCGAGAAAACGCACCGTCAGCCGGCGCCAGCGGGCGTAAGCGGATAAACCTTTTCAGCTTGGAGTGTTTCGCTGGCGTATTGGAGGCAGGCGGCAATGTCGTCGTGGGTGACGCCGGGGTAGTTGCGGAGGATGTCCGCTTGCGTCCAGCCCTGGGCAAGCAAGCCGACGATGAATTCGACCGCGAGGCGCGTGCCGCGAATAACCGGCTTTCCGGTAAGTACCGCCGGGTTAATCACGATTCGTTCGTTCCAATTCATAAAGTACCTCCTTGCCGAGCAACACCAGCCGAATTCAGATTAGCACGAATCCCTTCTTCCGGATTCCCTTCGCGCGTGGCTGCCGCCTTCGGGTTTTGATTCGCGGTGATCGCCTCGGTCAATCGCGGCACCTGCGCCACCTCTACGCGGGCGCCTGCAACGCCTGAGACCGGGAACCCGCCGCCCCAAGGCAACGGCTACCGCTCCTCGCTTTTGTCGTAGACCTCGAGCTTGAAAGAGAAGCCTTCGTATGTCATCAGCATCTGGCCGAAGCGCTTCCAGCTTATCGGCTCGCCGTCAATCACCAGCATCGGTGCTTGGTCGTCGAAATCGTGGTCGGGATCGCTGCACACGCGCCCCCGCACGATGCCCGACTCGGCGAACTGCAGCCCGAAGCCGTCTGTTCGTTGAAGATGCTTTTGCGCAAGCGCCCGCCGCATCTTCTCAAAAAGCTGGCGGAACAACTCCAGCGGCTCACCTTCGGGGTCGGGGCTGATCACTTGGAATTCGTAGCCTTCCGGATCGTCGTCCTTGATTTCGTGTGCGGCGAGTGCGACGCCGTCACCGAGTAGTCTGACAAAGAACTGGAACTCGTGCGGGACGCCGTCGACATCGACAAGCGTGACGGGCTGGAAATCGACGTGCTCGAAATCGACGCCCGAATGCTCGGCGATGACGGCGTTGTAGCAACGCAGGCACAGATGGCGGTAGCCCTTCTCGATCGAACCAAGGCTCACGGACCCGAAGGGTGGGAGCGAATTGCCGCAGCCATCGCAAGCGCTTGCAGTCATGCCCGATCTTACGCTCACTTCCCGAGCACCAACATCGCGCCGCGTTCCGCAATCATCAGCGTCGGCGAGTTGGTATTGCCTGAAGTAATGTTCGGCATGATCGAGGCGTCGATCACGCGCAGCCCGTCGATGCCGCGCACGCGCAATTGCGGGTCGACCACCGCGCTCGCGTCGTCGGCGCGCCCCATCCTGCAGGTGCCCACCGGATGGAAGATGGTGGTGCCGACATTGCCCGCCGCCGTCACCAGCTCGTCGTCGGTCTGGAAACCCGACCCCGGCAGGAATTCCTCGGGCGCGTACTTTTTCATCGTCTGTGTGCCGAGCACGACGCGGCGCGCCAAGCGCAGCGACTGCACCGCTATTGCCTGGTCCTCGGGCGCGGAGAGGTAGTTCAGCATGATCGCGGGACTCGCGCGCGGGTCGGCAGACTTGATGCGTATGTAGCCGCGCGAGGCCGGCCGCAGGTTGCACACGCTGGCGGTGAACGCGGGGAACCGGTGCAGGGGTTCGCCAAATCTGTCCAACGACAGCGGCTGGACGTGGAATTCGAGGTTGGGTGTGGCCTGCGCCGGGTCGCTCTTTACGAACGCGCCCAGTTGCGAGGGCGCCATGGTTAGGGGGCCGGTGCGGTAGACCGCGTATTCAAGCGCCATCTTGGCCTTGCCCCACCATGAGTTGGCCACGGTATTGAGCGTGAGCACGTTCTTCACCTTGAACGCTGCTCGAAGCTGCAGGTGGTCCTGGAGATTTTCACCTGCGGGCAGGTCGTGCACCACCGCGATGCCATGGCGCTGCAGCAGCGCGCCCGGCCCGATGCCGGAGAGCTGCAGAATCTGCGGGCTGCCGATCGCGCCCGCAGCCAGGATGGTTTCGCGCCCGGCCGCGGCGTACGTTTCCTCGCTGCCCTGGAAGAACTCCACGCCCAGCACACGCCTGCCGTCGAGCCGCAATTTCTTCACTTGCGCGCCGGTGATCACGCTGAGATTGGGCCGGCCCAGCGCCGGGCGCAGGAACGCCTTCGCGCTGCTCACGCGCACGCCGCTGCGCTGGTTCACTTCGAATTTCGAGCTGCCGGCGTTGTCGCCGCGATTGAAATCGTCGACCTTGGCGATGCCCGCCTCGAGCGCGGCGTCGCGAAACGTATCCAGGATTTCCCAGGAAAGGCGCTGGCGCTCGACGCGCCATTCATGGCCCGCGCCTTCAGCCGCGCGCTCGTTCGCGCCATCTTTCGCGCCGTGGAATTCATCCGTCCCGCGCCAGTGGTCCTCGGATTCCTTGAAGATCGGCAGCACGCTCTGCCATGCCCAGCCAGGATCGCCGCTGTGCCGCGCCCATTCGTCGTAGTCGCGCGCCTGGCCGCGCAGATAGAGCATGGCGTTGATCGAGGAACTGCCTCCCAACACCCGGCCCCGTGCGTAGAGGATGGAGCGGCCGTTGAGACCGGGGTCGGGCTCGGTCTTGTAGCACCAGTCGGTGCGCGGGTTGCCGATGCAGTAGAGGTAGCCGACCGGGATGTGGATCCAGATCCAGTCATCCTTGCCGCCTGCCTCCAGCAGCAGCACCGTATGGTTAGGATCGGCGGACAGGCGGTTGGCGAGCAGACAGCCCGCAGTGCCGCCGCCGACAATGAGGTAGTCGAACGGGCCTTTGGTTTGCATCGCACCCCCTCATATCCAATTTCGCAAGCGGCGCGAGTACCCGCCACTCTCGGCTGCTGAGCCCATCTGCGGCATGGCGCAAAGCGTAGTCCAATTCCGGGGTAGCGGCAAGCGCACTGGAAACGCGTCTGGAAACGGACAATTATTCCGTTTGACCGAAGGAGTACGGGGGTATAATCCGCCCGAAATCGGCCGGGGTCGTCGCATCGCTGTGAAAATCGAGATACGCATTCCAAATTGCCAGCAAGAGGAACATCGCTCCCTCTTGCGTGCGCTTGAGCGCGCCGCGCGAAGGCCGTCGGGCGCCCGTTTGCATTCGCCGGCCTGAAGCCCGTACAAGTCCGATGCCTGTAGCGCAGGAGCTCCCTCATTCCGAATTTCGGAGAATCGCATGAAATTCCGCTTTCCCATCGTCATCATCGACGAAGACTTCCGCTCCGAGAACACCAGCGGTCTCGGCATCCGCGCCCTCGCCAAGGCGATGGAAGAGGAGGGCATGGAGATTCTGGGGGTGACGAGCTACGGCGACCTGTCGCAGTTCGCGCAGCAGCAGAGCCGCGCTTCGGCCTTCATCCTTTCGATCGACGACGAGGAGTTCACGCCGGGGCCGGAACTCGATCCCGCGGTGCTGAACCTGCGCACCTTCATCGACGAGATCCGTTTTCGCAATGCCGACATCCCGATCTACCTCTACGGCGAGACGCGCACCTCGCGCCACATTCCGAACGATATCCTGCGCGAGCTGCATGGATTCATCCACATGTTCGAGGACACGCCGGAATTCGTCGCGCGCCATATCATCCGCGAGGCGCGCGCCTACCTCGACGGATTGTCGCCGCCGTTTTTCCGCGCGCTGGTGCATTACGCGCAGGACGGCTCGTATTCATGGCATTGTCCGGGCCACTCCGGCGGGGTCGCGTTCCTGAAGAGTCCGGTGGGGCAGATGTTCCACCAGTTCTTCGGCGAGAACATGCTGCGCGCCGACGTCTGCAACGCGGTGGACGAGCTGGGGCAGTTGCTCGATCATACCGGGCCGGTCGCCGCCTCCGAGAGAAATGCCGCGCGCATCTTCGGCGCCGATCATTGCTTCTTCGTCACCAACGGCACCTCCACCTCGAACAAGATGGTATGGCACGCCAACGTCGCGCCCGACGACATCGTCGTCGTCGATCGCAACTGCCATGTATCGATCCTGCACGCGATCACCATGACCGGCGCGATTCCGGTGTTCCTGACGCCGACGCGCAATCATCTGGGCATCATCGGCCCGATCCCGCTGGAGGAGTTCAGCCCGGAGAACATTCAGAAAAAAATAGAGGCGAATCCCTTCGCGCGCGTTGCGAAGCGCAAGAAGCCGCGCATTCTCACCATCACCCAGAGCACCTACGACGGCGTGGTCTACAACGTCGAGATGCTGAAGCAGACCCTGAATTCCTCCATCGACACGCTGCACTTCGACGAGGCCTGGTTGCCGCATGCGACTTTCCACGACTTCTACAAGAACATGCACGCCATCGGCCGCGACCGGCCGCGCACCAAGGATTCGATCATTTTCGCCACCCATTCCACGCACAAGCTGCTCGCCGGCATTTCACAGGCGTCGCAGATCCTGGTGCAGGAATCGCAGACGCAGAAACTCGACCGGCACGCCTTCAACGAGGCGTACCTGATGCACACCTCGACCTCGCCGCAGTACGCGATCATCGCATCCTGCGACGTGGCCGCGGCGATGATGGAACCGCCCGGCGGCACGGCGCTGGTGGAGGAATCGATACTCGAGGCGATCGAGTTCCGCCGCGCCATGCGCAAGGTCGGCGCCGAGTGGGGCAAGGACTGGTGGTTCAAGGTGTGGGGGCCGGAGAGAATCGTCGCCGAAGGCATAGGTTCGCGCGAGGACTGGGTGCTCAGGGCCAACGAGAAATGGCACGGCTTCGGCAATCTTGCCCCGGGCTTCAACATGCTCGATCCGATCAAGGCCACGGTCATCACCCCGGGCCTGGACGTGTCGGGCAAATTCGCCAAGACCGGCATTCCGGCGGCCATCGTCACCAAGTTTCTCGCCGAACACGGCGTTATCGTGGAAAAGACCGGGCTGTACTCGTTCTTCATCATGTTTACGATCGGCATCACCAAGGGGCGCTGGAACACGCTGGTGACCGCGCTGCAGCAGTTCAAGGACGACTACGACAAGAACCAGCCGATCTGGCGCGCGGTGCCGGAGTTCTGCCAGAAGCACCTGCGCTACGAAAAAATGGGTCTGCGCGACCTGTGCGAGCAGATCCACGGCATGTACCGCGCGAACGACGTTGCGCGCGTCACCACCGAGATGTATCTGTCCGACATGCAGCCGGCAATGAAGCCGTCGGACGCCTTCGCCGCGATGGCGCACCACGAGATCGACAGGGTCAAGATCGACGACCTGGAAGGGCGCGTCACCAGCGTTCTGGTCACGCCCTATCCGCCCGGCATCCCGCTGCTGATCCCGGGCGAGCGCTTCAATTCCACCATCGTGCGCTACCTGCAGTTTGCGCGTGACTTCAACACCAGGTTCCCGGGATTCGAGACCGATATCCACGGGCTGGTCAAGGACGAAGACGGAAACTATCACGTGGATTGCGTGCGGCAGGCATAGCCGCAATCAACAAGCCAGCGCGCCTGTGGACAGGTGATCTGCCCGCGCAAGGCGAAAAAAAAGCCCGCATTCGCGGGCTTCTTCATTCAGCCTGGCTGATTACTCGGCCGGCTTGATATTGACAGCCTGGTCGCCTTTCTGGCCGGCGGTGATGTCGAACGTCACCTTCTGGTTTTCCTGCAGGCTTTTGAAGCCATTGCCCTGGATTGCCGAGAAGTGCGCGAAAAGGTCCTTGCCGCCGCCGTCGGGGGTGATAAAGCCGAAACCCTTGGCGTCGTTGAACCATTTAACGGTACCTGTACTCATGTCTGCTATTCCTAGAAAAAAATTAAAATAGGCTTGCGCCCGAATGCGAGAACTTCTGGGAGGAAAGCGACGACCTGAGGAGTACCGCGAGCGCGGCTACGACGGACCAGCAATTCCACTACCTTACATTCCTGCGCTTTACTTATACAGTGCGCCGCCAACCAGGTCAAGGCAATTCGGTTAATTCTTCCGCCAGGCCTTAATAGCGCTTTCCGGTACTGAATTCCACCTTCATCCGCGCAACCAGCTTGCGCATGGCTTCGAGCTCCACTCTGGCCGCCTCCGCGCTGCGCAGGCATTCCTCGCTGGGCGCGCCCGCACCCTGGAGCTGCCTTTGGCGCGATACCTCGGCCTCGGCTTGACGGCAGCGTTCTGTCGCGGCATTCCAGCGTTCGACCAACTGTTGCTCCTGCGCCCGCCAGGTTCTTCTCCTGTCCATCGCCCTGCCCCCGCGTAATCGAGTGGGCGTTCCAATTTGGTTCGCTGCCGGGTTCGACCGGCGTGTATTGTACTCGCACTGCCGCCATTGCCCGCTCACTTTCACCGCGCTCATGTGCTCAACGCGAAAAAGCCCGGGTCGGTGCACGGCGTTGATGTCGCGGCAAATGTGATACCGTTGCGCCGGCGACAAGGAGGACATCATGGTCAAACACCGCGAAGAACGCGGGCTGTACCTGATTGAAGCGGGTGCGTTCCAGCTTCCGGGCGGAAGCAAATGGCAACCGCGGCTCACCATGACCCGGATGCGCTGTGCCACAGGGCTGTGCAAGAGCCAGTCATTTCCGGGCCTGGCGCCTTTGTTCGATACGGCCAAGGGAGCGACCCTCCTTGCCACCGATCTTGGTCGGAGCATGGCGGACCAGGGATCCGCAAGGCTCACAGTCTAGCTGGAAAGGGAAGGGTCCCAGCCCTTGCGCGGCCCCTGATGCTCCCCAAAGTCCGCGGCCGTTTCGGCAATTCTGAAAGGGCCTTTTGGATCTCAGGTGATGCGTTCGTAGCGCACGAAATCGTAGCGGAAGGGAATGCCGGTTTCAGCGTCGTGAATTTCGCGCCCGGTCTCGCGCCATTGCGCCAAGCAATACTCGGGGAAGGTGGCATCGCCCTCGAACTCGGCATGGATTTCGGTGAACTCCAGGCGGTGCGCGCGCGCTAGAGACTCGCGGTACAATTCGGCGCCGCCGATGATGAAAATTTCATGCGCGCCGCGGCAAGCCGCGAGCGCCGCGCCCAGGCAGTGGACCACGTCACAGCCGGGGGCGCCGTAGCCGCGGCTGCGCGTGATCACCAGGTTGTGCCGCCCCGGCAGGGGCCTGCCTATGGATTCGTAGGTCTTGCGGCCCATCACTACCGGGTGGCCCATGGTCAGGGCTTTGAATCGCTTCAAATCTGCGGGCAGGTGCCAGGGCAGGGCGTTATTCCTGCCGATGACGCGGTTCGCCGCCAATGCGGCGATGAGGCAGATGCGCGGTGTTCCCGGCGCGGTTGCGCGAGGGGTGGTGCCGGACACTATTTCAGCGGCGTGGCGCACGGCGTCAGACAGCGATCGGTGCCCTGATCGCGGGGTGAGGATCGTAGCCTTCCAGCGTGAAATCTTCGTAGCCAAAGCCGAAAATGTCTTTCACCGCCGGGTTGATGCGCATCAGCGGGAACGGACGTGGCGCGCGCGCAAGCTGCTCGCGCGCCTGATCGAGGTGGTTGAGGTAAAGATGTGCGTCGCCCAGAGTGTGCACGAACTCGCCGGGTTGAAGTTCGCACACCTGCGCCACCATCAAGGCGAGCAGGGCGTAGGACGCAATATTGAACGGCACTCCCAGGAACAGATCGGCGCTTCTCTGGTAAAGCTGGCAGGAAAGCTTGCCTTCGGCGACATAGAACTGAAACAGCGCATGGCAGGGAGGCAGCTTCATCCGGTCGATATCGGCCGGGTTCCAGGCGCTGACGATGTGGCGTCGCGAGTCCGGATTCCTCCTGATACCTTCAACCAGTTGGGCGATCTGGTCGATCACGCGGCCATCGGGCGCCTGCCACTTGCGCCACTGGTAGCCGTAGACCGGACCCAGATCTCCGTCGGCGTCGGCCCATTCGTCCCAGATGCTGACGCCATGTTCGCGCAGGTAGCGTACGTTGGTATCACCCTGCAGGAACCACAGCAGCTCGTGGATGATGGATTTCAGGTGCAGCTTCTTGGTGGTGAGCAGCGGAAAAGGCACCAGCGGGTAGCGCATTTGCCAGCCGAACACCGACAGCGTGCCGGTGCCGGTGCGGTCGCTTTTTTTTGCGCCGTGTTCCATCACGTGGCGCATCAGCTCTAGATACTGCTGTTCCGGATGGATGGCGGCCATAGGCGCAGGCGATCAGCCCCTTTGCGTCGGGCGGCGCGGGTCGTTGCACCACTCGCTCCAGGAACCCGGATACAGCTTGGAACCGCAGAGGCCGGCAACTTCCATAGCCAGCAGATTGTGGCAGGCGGATACGCCGGAACCGCAGGTGTGCACGACTGCATCCGGCGGCGCCTTGCCGAGCAGGGTGGCAAATGCCTGACGCAGATCCGCCGCGGGCTTGAAGCAGCCGCCGGCATCCAGGTTGTCCCGGAAAAAGCGGTTGCGCGAGCCGCGGATGCGGCCTCCCACCGGGTCCAGCGTTTCGTTCTCGCCGCGGAAACGATCGGGGGCGCGTGCGTCGATGAGGATGCGGCCGGGTTGACCTATCGATCGCAGCACGTCATCGGCATCGACCGACATCGCGTGCGGCTGGCCAAAAAAGCGCACTGGCGCAGGTCGGGGCACGGCGCTGGTCACCGCGCGCCCTTCCCGCACCCACTTGGCGTAGCCGCCATCGAGCACGGCGACGTTTTCGTGTCCGAGCCAGCGCAGCATCCACCACAGCCGCGCGGCGTACACCCCGGTTTGGGCGTCGTAGGCGACGAGCTGCTTATTCGAGTCGATGCCCGCGGCGCCCAGCGTTTGCGCGAACACTTGCGCATCGGGCAGGGGATGGCGGCCGTTCTTGCCGGTGGTCGGCGCGGACAGATCGCGATCCAGATGCAGGAAGCGTGCGCCGGGAATATGCGCCGTTGCGTATGCCTGCGCGCCGGAGTCCGGCTTGGCCAGGTCGTGGCGGCAGTCGAGCACCGCCCACGCGGGGTCATCAAGGTGTGCTGCAAGCTCCGCGGTGCTGATCAGCGTGGTATGCGCCATTGATATCATTGCTCCGCGTCTTCCAGTACCAGCCAGCCGCGCGCGTCCACCCCGTCGTCAAACACCCGCAGATCGGCGTTGATGAACATCTGCGACAGCCAGGCGCTCCAGAGCACCCACTCGCTATGGGTCACGACGGCAATCTTGTCGAAATCGTCTGGATGGCTGCGCGTGTACTTGATGTCTTCCCAGGCCACGTCCACGGTGAAACCCGCCATCTGGCGCAGGTCGATGAGCAGGCTGACCTTGCCGCCGGGCGCGAGTGTAGAACGCACCATGTCCTCGAATTCCTTGTAGTCGGCGAGCACGAACTCGCCGAGCACGGTCACGCTGACCAGCTTGCCGCTGTGATCGATGGCGATCATGTACTGCCTCCGTCGCAGGGATCGGCGTGCACTATAGTCCTGTGGACGGCGCAAGGCCACCGGCGCATGCTCCGGGCAGGGGCATCATGCAGGTTTCTCCAGTTCTCGCCGCAGGTATTCGTGGAAATGCAGCATGCCATCTTCCATCGGCGATTGATACGGGCCGGTCTGGCTGATGCCCTGTTGCATCAGCGCCTTGCGGCCGCGGTCCATGCGCAGCGCGATCTCGTCATCCTCGATCGCGGTTTCCCAATATGCGGCCTGCTCGGCTTCGACGAATTCGCGCTCGAACAGCACGATGTCTTCGGGATAGTAGAATTCGACCACGTTGGTGGTCGATTGCGGCCCGCGCGGGTGCACCGTGCTCACCACCAGTACATGCGGATACCACTCGATCATGATGTTCGGGTAGAGCGTGAGCCAGATTGCGCCGTGGGACGGAACCTCGCCCTGGTAGTAGTCGAGCACCGCCTGGTGCCAGCGCGCGTAGGTCGCGCTGCCGGGCTTGGAAAGGCGGTTGTTGATGCCCACGGTTTGCACCGAGTGGCGCGGGCCGAACTGCCACTCGAGGTCGTCGCAGGTGACGAAATTGCCCAGTCCCGGATGGAACGGCACGACGTGATAGTCCTCGAGGTAGACCTCGATGAAGGTCTTCCAGTTGTAATTGCATTCGTGGATATGCACGCGATCGAGCATGTAGCCGGAAAAATCCAGGTCGGCCCGCTCGCGCAGCCCGCCCAGGTCCAGGCCGACGTCGCCCTTGCCGGCGAACAGCAGGCCGTTCCAGTTCTGCAACGGCGTCTTGGGAAGGTTGAGGCAGGGATTGTCGGGAAAGTGCGGCGCGCCCAGCAGCTCCCCGCGCGTGTCGTAGGTCCAGCGGTGCAGCGGACAGACGATGTTGCGGGCGTTGCCCTGGCCTTCCAGCATGACGGCCTGGCGGTGGCGGCAGACGTTGGACAAAAGCTCGACGCCCTGCGCGTTGCGGATCAGCAGCTTGGCATGGTCCATCCACGCCAGGGTGTGATAGTCGCCCGCGTTGGGTACCATCAACTCGTGGCCGATGTAGCCCGGGCCGTTCTCGAACAGCAGCTTGTGCTCGAGTTCCAGCATCTGCTGGTCGAAATACCAGGAGACGGGGAGCTGCGGGCTGCTTTGTTTGAGTTTTAAGGGGCTGGCGATATCGGACATTACTTAGTCTCGCTTGACTCGTGGGGACACAGCAAGAGCTTGTTACAATAGTATGAGGGAATATCCCCCGTGGGGGCTTTCCCCTCAAGGGGGGATCGAGACCTTCGGGGCGCTTCCCCTCATACGCCTTTGAGTCAGAGGCTGTTTCGGCAATGCTGAAACAGCCTGAAGTCAGTCGGCAAAAGGCTAATATTTCAGGATTTTACCGTGTTTTTGATTTGACTGGCAGGGTGGAGTTCAGCTATTTTCACGTTTTGTAAGGTTTTATTACCGTCATGCCAAAATCGCCCAAGCTAGTTTCCGCCGGCGGCGAGTCCCTCAGTTTCGAAGCCGCGCTGGCGGAGTTGGAAAAGCTCGTCGCCGGCATGGAATCGGGGCAACTCTCGCTTGATCAGTCCCTCGCCGCGCACAAGCGCGGCCTGGAACTTGCGCAGTACTGCCAGGCCAAGCTCGCGCAGGCCCAGCAGCAGGTGCAGGTACTCGAAGCCGATACTTTGCAAGCCTTCCCCGGTGCCGAACAAGACGACTGATTTTGCCGCCTGGATGGGCGCGATCCAGGCGCGCATGGAGACTGCCTTGCAGCGTTTCCTGCCGGCGCCCGAGATTGTCCCCGAGGGCTTGCACCGTGCGATGCGCTACGCGGTACTCGGCGCGGGCAAGCGCGTGCGGCCTCTGCTCGTATTCGCCGCAGGCGAGTTGGCGCAAGCCGATCCGGCGCGACTTGAAGTCGTGGCCGCCGCCATCGAGATGATCCATGCCTATTCGCTGGTGCACGACGACATGCCCTGCATGGACAATGACGTTCTGCGCCGAGGCAAGCCCACCTGTCACGTCGAATTCGACGAGGCCACAGCGCTGTTGGTCGGAGATGCCCTGCAGCCGCTCGCGTTTCAGATTTTGACCGAACACGTCATCGCGGACGAAGCCCGCATGCAGCTCGAGATGCTGAGAATCCTGGCGGCGGCGAGCGGCTCGCGTGGCATGGCCGGCGGCCAGGCGATAGATCTTGCCAGCGTGGGCAGGGCGCTCAGCCTGCCCGAGCTCGAATTCATGCATATCCACAAGACCGGGGCGCTGATCCGCGCCGCGGCCGTGCTGGGTGCGCGCTGCGGTCAGGGCCTCGCCGCGGACGAGTTCGACCGGCTGGAGCGCTATGCCCAGACGGTGGGTCTCGCGTTCCAGGTGGTGGACGACGTGCTCGATTGCGACGCCAGCACCGCCACCCTGGGGAAAACAGCCGGCAAAGACGCCGCGCAGGCAAAGCCGACTTATGTCAGCATACTGGGGCTGGCGCGTGCGCGCGCGCTGGCCGAGGAATTGCGCACCGAGGCGCATGCGGCGCTGTCATCGTTCGGCGCAACGGCGGCGCGCCTGCGGGAGCTGGCGGATTTTATCGTGCTGCGTAAGTTCTAGATCCTTTTTTGTAGAGTCTTTTTGTAAAGTCCAATGTGAACAGCGAACATGCGCGTGAACAGCAGGGCAAACGGGAATTTGATCCGGCGATGTACGCGCTGCTGAAAACCATCAACAGCCCGGCCGAACTGCGGGCGCTGGAACGGCGCCAACTGGCGCAGCTGGCGCAGGAGTTGCGCGCCTACATCATCGAGTCGGTGAGCCAGACCGGTGGCCACCTGTCGTCCAATCTGGGGACGGTGGAACTCACCATCGCGCTGCATTACGTGTTCGATACGCCGCACGACCGGCTGGTGTGGGACGTAGGCCACCAGACCTATGCGCACAAGATCCTCACCGGCCGGCGCGAGGGCATGGCCCGGCTGCGCATGCACGGCGGCATCTCCGGCTTTCCGCGGCGCGCGGAAAGCGAATACGACACTTTCGGCACGGCGCACTCCAGCACCTCGATTTCGGCGGCGCTCGGCATGGCGCAGGCGGCCAAGCTGCGCGGGGAGACCCGGCGCGCGGTCGCGATCATCGGCGACGGCGCCATGTCGGCCGGAATGGCGTTCGAGGCGATGAACAACGCCGGCGTGATGGACACCGATCTGCTGGTCGTGCTCAATGATAACGATATGTCGATCTCGCGCCCGGTGGGCGGGCTCAACAAATACCTGGCGCGACTGCTCTCCGGCGGCCTGTACGGCGCCGCGCGCAGGGCAAGCGAGGCGGTGCTGGGCAAGGTGCCGCCGCTGTGGGAACTGGCCAAGCGCGTCGAGGAACATGCCAAGGGCATGGCCTTGCCTTCCACCATGTTCGAGGAATTCGGTTTCAACTATATCGGCCCGATCGACGGCCACGATCTGGACTCGCTCATTCCGACGCTGAAGAACATCAGCGAATTGAAAGGCCCGCAATTCCTGCATGTAGTGACGAAGAAAGGCCAGGGCTACAAGCTGGCCGAAGTCGATCCGGTGCTCTACCACGGCGTGTCCAAGTTTCAGCCCGATGCCGGCATCGTCGGCGGCAAGCTCGGCGGCAAGCCGTCTTATACGCAGATTTTTGGCGACTGGCTGTGCGACATGGCGGCGCTCGATGAGCGCCTGGTCGCCATTACACCGGCGATGTGCGAAGGCTCGGGCCTGGTGCGCTACGCGCAGGAATATCCGGAGCGATATTTCGACGTCGGCATCGCCGAGCAGCACGCGGTAACGTTCGCTGCGGGGCTCGCCTGCGAGGGCATGAAACCGGTGGTGGCCATCTACTCGACTTTTTTGCAGCGCGCCTACGACCAGCTTATCCACGACGTGGCGATCCAGAATCTGCCGGTGGTATTCGCGCTCGACCGCGCCGGGCTGGTCGGCGCCGACGGCGCCACGCACAACGGCGCGTTTGATCTCGCCTACCTGCGCTGCATTCCGAATCTTACCGTGATGGCGCCCGCCGACGAGAACGAGTGCCGGCAGATGCTCTACACCGCATTCCAGATGAGCACGCCGGCGGCGGTGCGCTATCCGCGCGGCACCGGCCCGGGCGTAGAGGTGCGCAACAAGATGCAGGCACTGCCGCTGGCAAAAGGCGAGTTGCGCCGCCAGGGCGCCAGGATCGCGATCCTCGCTTTCGGCAGCATGCTCAAGCCCGCGTTCGAGGCCGCCGAGGAGCTCGACGCAACGGTGGCCAATATGCGCTTCGTCAAACCGTTGGACGCAGCACTGGTCGAACAACTTGCGCGGGAGCACGAACTGCTGGTGACGGTGGAGGAGGGCTCGGTAATGGGCGGCGCCGGCAGCGCGGTGGCAGAATGTCTGGCCGCCGCAGGCCTCGCGCGGCCGCTGCTGCACCTGGGCCTGCCGGACAGGTTCGTCGATCACGGCGATACCGGTGTGCTGCTCGCCGAGGTCGGGCTGGACAAGCCGGGCCTGGTCGCCGCAATAAGGTCGCGCCTGGCCGCCTGAACGCCGGCCGCTGCCGGCTATCATGTTAATATATGCACGTCGTTGCGGCGCCTGCGCCGCGACCTTCCATGGAAGGGTTCCCTCATGAATACCCGCGATCCGCTGGCCATCGCCGACGTGCAAAGCTCGAAGGACACGCGCCGGCTCGCCATCGACCAGGTCGGCATCAAGTCCATCCGCCATCCGGTCAAGGTGAGCGAGCGTTCGGGCGGCGTGCAGCACACCATCGCCACTTTCAACATGTATGTGCGCCTGCCGCATCATTTCAAGGGCACGCACATGTCGCGCTTCGTCGAGATCCTCAACGCGCATGAGCGCGAGATCTCGGTCGATACCTTCAAGCGCATGCTGGACGAGATGACGGAAAAGCTCGAAGCGCAGTCCGGCCACATCGAGATGAATTTCCCCTATTTCGTCAACAAGGCGGCGCCGGTGTCGAAGGTGGAGAGCCTGATGGACTACGACGTTACCTTCATCGGCGACGTCGACCAGGGCAGGCAGCGCTTCACCATGAAAGTCCTGGTGCCGGTGACCAGCCTGTGCCCGTGCTCAAAGAAGATTTCCGCCTACGGCGCGCACAACCAGCGCTCGCATGTGACGGTCGCGGCACGCACCAACGGCTTCGTCTGGATCGAGGACATCGTCGACGTCGTCGAGAAGCAGGCCTCGTGCGAGCTCTACGGCCTGCTCAAGCGTCCGGACGAGAAACTCGTGACCGAGCGCGCCTACGACAATCCCAAGTTCGTCGAGGACATGGTGCGCGACGTTGCCGCCGTGCTGAACAAGGATGAGCGCATCGAGTGGTACGTGGTGGAGTCGGAAAACTTCGAGTCCATCCACAACCATTCGGCCTACGCCCTGATAGAACGCGACAAGAATAAGGCCAGCGCATAGTCGGCGCCGGCGCGGATGCTTCAATAGAGCTTGGTCAGCGTCATGCTCTGGCCGTCGCGCTGCATCTGCATGCGGTTGAGAAAGCTCATCCCCAGCAGGGTCACGTCCATGGCACCGTTCGCGCTCACCACCGCATCGACGTTGTTGACCGCGACATCGCCGATGCGCACGGTGTCGAGCTTGACCCGATAGACCGTGGTGACGCCATTGGCGGTCCGCACCGAGCCGCGCTCGCCCCGCAGGTAGTCGATCCCCAGGCGCTTCGCTTCGGCGGCAGGCAGGGAGACGAAGGTGGCGCCGGTGTCCACCAAAAAGCGCACGCTGCCGCCGTTGATCGAGCCCATGGTGACGAAATGACCGCGCGCGTCGGCTTTGAGCGTGACGTTTTGTTTGCCGGTACTGGCGGCCGAATAGGCCCGCCCTCCCATGCGCAGCATCCTTTTCCTGCCGTCGATTTCGAAGCTGGCGGCATCTTTCTCGATGCCCAGCAGCATCACGCCTTCGGCGGTTTTTTGCCCGGGCGCGAGCGTGCGCGGCGCTCCGCCGTCGATCACGACGATCGCTCTGGCGCCGATCAGTCCGACCAGCGCGACGTCGGCGGCGAAGCCCGGCGGCGCGAGCAGCGCCAGCGCGACCATACTCAATGGTCCAGGCAGCCGCTTCAGAATTGGCGAGACGGCCCCTGACTTAGGGGAGCATGAGGGGATGTTTCCCCTCATTTCGTAAAAAGCTCTGATATTCTTTCGGCAATCCACGCGGGATTCTCCCATGAAGCCGGTCGCCATATTCCGCCACAGTCCAACCGAAGGTGCAGGCTATTTTGCCATATACCTGCGGGCGCATTCACTAGACTTGAAACTGGTGAAGGTCGACGCCGGCGAAGCGGTGCCTGCCTCTGCGGGTGAATTTTCAGGGCTCGCTTTCATGGGCGGCCCGATGAGCGTCAACGACGACCTGCCCTGGATTCCAGCGGCGCTGCGGCTGATCCGAACCGCGGTGCAACAGGGCGTGCCGGTGCTGGGGCATTGCCTCGGCGCGCAACTGATGTCCAAGGCCCTGGGCGGCGCGGTCGGCCCCAACCCGCAGAAGGAAATCGGCTGGGGCAGGGTAGACGTTGCCGACGGCGAGCCGGCGCGCGCCTGGTTTGGCGACACGCGCAGCTTTCTTGCCTTTCACTGGCACGGCGAGACCTGCACTCTCCCCCCGGGGGCTGCATGCATCGCCTCCAGTCCCCACTGCCGCAATCAGGCGTTCGTCCTGGAGCGGCACCTGGGCCTGCAATGCCACGTGGAAATGACGCCGGAGATGATTCGCGCGTGGTGTGATTCAGGCAAGAAAGAGCTTGCCCGGTGCGCCTGCCCTACGGTGCAGGGGGTGCGCGAAATCCAGGCTCATCTGCAGCCGCGGGTCGCGGTCCTGAACGCAGTCGCGGCGCGACTCTACGAACGTTGGATCGAGGGGCTCGATCGCGGATGAAGGCGGCGCATGAATACGCGCTCGCGCGAAATGGTCGAGGCAATCTCGCAGTTGCCTTGGCTTAGTCGCGGAAATTCTGGAACTGCAGCGGGATGTCGGCGACGGATTTCTTGACCAGCTGGATCGCTGTCTGCAGGTCGTCCTTCTTCGCGCCGGAAACGCGCACCGCCGTGCCCTGAATGCTTGCCTGCACCTTGAGCTTGGCGTCCTTGATCAGTTTGACGATTCTTTTCGCCTGTTCCGACTCGATGCCGTTCTTGACCTCGACCGTCTGCTTGATTTTGTCGCCGCTGACTTTCTCTATGCCCTTTGGTTCGAGCGCGCGCACGTCCACACCGCGCTTGGCGCATTTTCCGGTGAACACGTCCATCAACTGCTTGAGCTTGAAATCGTCGTCGGCGTAAACGCTGAGCGTGAATTCCGATTGCTCGATCCTCGCGTTCGAGCCCTTGAAGTCGAAGCGGTTGGCGACCTCCTTGTTGCACTGATCGATCGCGTTCTTGAGCTCGACTTTGTTGATTTCCGAGGTGATGTCGAAGGAGGGCATGGCTGGTCTTTCGCGTCAGGTGATACCGATTCGCGTGGTGACATGATTATACTGTACAGCGTGTCTGGTGCCGCGCTCGCCGACCGTGATTTCGGTACGGTGCGCCGGGAGACCGGCAAGGAGTTACGGGTGAAAGT
>JBQMQE010000040.1:0-24780 GCA_052172655.1 Burkholderiales bacterium | reverse complement strand
CCGGCGACATAGGAAACGTAGCCCGGCACCAGCGGCAGCACGCAAGGGGAAAGAAACGAAACAATGCCGGCGCCAAACGCGGTCACCAATGCGATTGCGGATAGTTCGCTCATGTCCGGTCTTATCAGCAGCAGTTCTTCATCTTGTTTTCCAGATCCTGCACGGCGGTGCTCGATGTTGTCGCGCTTTTCTGCGGCCACAGGAAATAGGCCGTCAGCAACAGTAGCACGACCAGCGCCGCCGCCAGCAGCACCCACTGCGCCACGGCCAGCCCATAAGCGGCTGCGAAACCGACGGGAATGAACAGCGTTTTCCAAAGCAACGGCGAGCGAGCGCCGGCGAGGCGCTTCTCGAGCTGGTAGGCGATACCGACCACCGATCCGCCGAGCAGGATCGACAGCATAGCCGCGTCGACCGCAACACCGTAGTGGCGCGCGACCAGCATCCACAGCCAGGTGCCCGCGACGCCGGTGCAGATCGGGCACAGCGGGAGGCGCAGCAGCCTGCTTGCGGCCCACGCGAGCGCCGCTATGGCAAGTATCGATGCGATCGTCGTGATTACGATGGTCATGGTCATTACACCGCAAACACTATCATACCCATGAGCAGCATGGCGATGCCGCCGCCCCAGCGCATGGCTTTCCGCTCGCTTTGCTGCCATGCCTGCACTTTCGCGAGCAGCGTCTTGTCGCTCGCAATCAGAAGAATCAGGACCAGGGGCAGGATGAATATGAGGTTATACAGGAACAGATACGAAACGCCGGTGTAATAGGTGACCTGATCGTGCAGCAGCCCGAGCACCATCAGGTAGGGCCCGCCGGTGCAGGGAAACTCGCACAGGCCGACGAGGACGCCGAGCCCGACCGCGGTGGGCACCGACGCCTTTTCCATCAGCACCGCAATCTTGTGGTGCGCGACCTGCGGAATGGCGAGCCTTACCGGGAATTTCGGAAACAGTTCATTCGCTATGTTGATGGTTCCGAGCAGCAACAGCAGCGACGCGCCGACCTTGGCCATGAAATGCGGCGTGTCGAAAATGTGCAGGGTGTGCAGCAGGCCCAGGCCGATCAGCAGATAGACGAAGAAAATGCCGAATATGTAGGCGCTGCCGATGCTGAGCACGCTCGATCGGAGCTTGCCGATGCTCAGCAAAAAGGCGATGGTGAGCAGGAGAATGGAGAACGCGCACGGGTTGATGCTGTCGATGAGCGCGGCCACCCCCACCAGCGGCAGCAGCCAGGTTCCACCTTGGCTCAGATTCCACAGCGCGGTGGTGCCGATGTTCTCGAGCCTGAAGATATAGACCAGCGCAAACAGCGACAGGCTGGCGGCAATCAGAATTCCAAGTTTTTTTGTCATGTTGGTTACGGCGTCACTAAAGCGTTGAAGGAGAGTTCCAGCGGTTGCGCCGCGCGGGTATATATCGTCACCAGCCTTTCGACCTGGCCGATTCCGGCCGGTCCGTGGGCTGCCGGGTCGAAAACCACTTCGACGACGGCCTCCTCATTCGGAGCCATCGGCTCATCCAGGTTGGGCACATAGCCGTGACCCGGCATGCCGTAGATGGCCAGTTTTTTGCCGCCCTTCACCAGCTGCGCGGTGGTGCACATGCACGAAGTCGAAATCTTGCGGATGAGCACTGGCGCGTCATTTGCGTTCCTGATGTTATAGCGATGAACGACCTTCCCGGCCGCCATCGAGACCGTACCGAAATCGAAGCTCGATTGTGCGGCCGTCAAGTCCGACTGCGACTGAGCTTCAACGCGCGGCGGAGCTTTTGCCGCAGGTCCGGGCTTCGCCGCTACGATCAATCCGCCCAGGATCAGAATCACGAGAACCGCACCGACAATCAGGTTCTTGTGCAGGTAAACTCTTGAAACAGGGTAAGCAAGCATGCCTGTGTGAACTCCCGTGTCAGTGCAACTCGATTATTCGTTGAATGAGGCGAAGACGCCGGGGTTGCATCACTGCAAGAAATCCCGGCGGCTCGCCGTGTTGAGGGCCGTTCAATGCTGGGCGAAAACGTAAGACCGGCCGCCTTTGCTGAAAAGAATCACGTTGTACGGATCCTTGCCCTGTCCCTGTTCCATTCCCGGGGAACCCTGGACCATTCCAGGCACGGCGATGCCCGTCGCTTTTGGCCGCTCGCGCAGCAGGCGCTTGACGTCCGCCGCCGGCACATGCCCCTCGACGGCGTAGCCGCCGACGGTCGCCGTGTGACAGGATCCCATGGCGTCCGGCACCCCAAAGTTCTCGCGCACCGGCGTCACGTCGCGAACATTGTGTACGTTGACCTTGAACCCGCTTTGCTGCATGTGCTCCACCCAGAATCCGCAACAGCCGCAGGAAAGGGTCTTGTAGACCTCGACGGCCGGCAACCCGGCGGCCATGACAGGGGTCGTCGAAAACAGAACCAGCGCGGCCTGCAGCCCACGCAATACAGGTTTTAAACGCAGTAACGATTTCATAGCTCACTCCTCTAGCTGAACTTCCCGGCTGTACCGAACCGAACCTGGCGCGCAACTTGGGACGCGCGTGCCCGATCGGACCTAAACAGAATTTGCCTGGAGAGCGTCAACGGTCTGACGCGCGCGTCAAACCAGGCGCAGATGTTTCTGCGCGCTATGACGCGAGGCAGGGGCTAATTACGAAAATTGCCGAACAGAATTGTCAGCGGCGGGCCGACGATGGGTGGCGCCGAGGCCAGGAGCACCAGCTTCGGCTTGGCTTGAAATGGGACATGGAGCACTGCGACAACAGGAGCGGGGGCGACCCGCGGGAAATCGGCCCAGAGCTTTTGTTCGTCGCTCTGGTAGCTTTGCGCGTAATGCTTCAGGCAGGGGCCCGCATCGTCGGATGGGGGACACAGGTCCTCGTTGCCCGCGACGGCAGGCACGCTCGCCACAAGGTGCTCGTGCCCGGCCAAATCCACTACGCAGGCGCGAATAGCGGCAGCGGCATTGTTCGCGAAGAACATCGCCGCCAAAAACAAAGTCAGATAACGCATCCGCCTGAATCGCACTTCATTCCCCGGGTAGCACGCCGCGGCGAACTGATCGAAACCATCGACGCACCAACGAATCAACATCACCAGACTAATGAATTCGGAACAAAAGGCGCTTGATGCAGATCAAATTACACCGTTTCCGCCGGCGCCCACAGGGCGTTTGGCCGCTGACCCAGGGCCATGGAACTGATTTGTAACGCAGCGTAACAGGCGCGGCTGGCGCTACCCGAGCGTACAACAAGACAACGCGGGGCATACATTCGCGTGATTCAATGGAAACCAATGCAACCGGACGTGCCGATGCAGGGCAGAAGGTCTAGCAGGATTCCGAACTTTATCAAATGGAGAATAGATCATGAAACGAGCAACGAAAACACTAATCACCATCGGCGCCGCCTTGTCTCTCGGGCTGGCGGCTGCGGCAGTCAGCGCGCATCCCTACGGCAACGGCCCGGGCTGGGGCGGGCATATGAGTGGCTACGGGCAAGGCTATGGCATGGGGCCGGGAATGATGGGCGGCTACGGTCCGGGATACGGCATGGGGCCCGGAATGATGGGCGGCTACGGTCCGGGCTACGGTCGGGGTCCGGGAATGATGGGCGGCTACGGTCCGGGATACGGCATGGGACCGCAGGCCATGTTCGGCGCCTACCCCGGCGCCACCGAGGAGCAACTCGCCGGAATGAAGTCCGAACTGGGGATTACCGACAAGCAGGACGCCGCATGGCAGAAGTTCGCCGACAGCGTCAAGAAGCAGAACGAGAACCGCCAGGCGTGGTTCGCGAAGATGCAGCAGGCGCGCGCCGCGGGTTCGGCGCCGGAAATGCTCGCGCAGCAAACCGAGATCATGAAGCAGCGCCAGACTGAACTGGCGGCCAGCTCCGCGGCCATGAAGGACCTGTATGCGGCGCTCACGCCGGAGCAGAAAGAGATCGCGGATCAGACCCTCAACGGTGCCTGCCCCGGATGGACTCAGGGCTACCGCGGTGGTCCGCGGGGTTACGGGCGCTGACCCGAGTATGAGCGGGGCGGCATCGCCGCTCCGCCTCTTGACCATGACTACCGGACTTCGAACCCCGGTGCACCTTCGCGCGTTGTTCGCTGGCTGCAGGAGACAAAGATGATGTGGGGATATGATGGATATGGATTCGGGGGTGGCGCAATGGGCATAGGCATGCTGTTGTTCTGGGGGCTGGTCATCGTCGCCATCGTGGTGCTGGCGCGTAGTTTCGGCGGCAAATCCGCAGGCAGCGAACCCCGGCTGCGCGAGAAGACGGCGCTGGACATACTCAGTGAGCGCTATGCGAAGGGCGAGATCGGCAAGGCGGAGTTCGAAGAGAAGCGGCGCGACCTCTCGGCCCACTAGGCGCATGACGGTGGATTCCCAACGCAGGAATTTTCTCAAGGGTGCAGGCGCAACAGCGGTAGCAGGCGCTCTGCCCATCGCAGCCTGGTCGCGCATGGCAGCCGCGGCGACGGACAAATTCACGCCCGACGTCGACATCGAACTCGTGGCGCAGCCGGATGAACTGCAGCTCCTCCCGGGCCGGCCCACGGCGGTGTGGCGCTACGTTGGCCGCGTGCTGAAAGGTCCCGCAGATGCGCTGCAGACGATACCCGGCAGCTACGCGGGCCCCATCTTTCGATTGAAGACGGGACAAAAGGTCCGCATTCGCTTCCTCAATAGAATACGGCAACCCAGCATCGTGCACTGGCACGGCCTGATCGTCCCGGAGCAGATGGACGGCCACCCGCGCGACGCCGTCCCCCAGGGCGGCGAACACTTATACGAATTCGAAGTCCGCAACCGCGCCGGCACCTACTGGTTCCATCCGCATCCGCATGGATACACGGGAACCCAGGTCTACGGCGGCCTTGCCGGGCTGTTCCTGGTGAGCGACGACGAAGAGCGCGCGGCGCGGCTCCCGCAGGGCGATCGCGACATTTCCATCGTGCTCGCCGACCGCACTTTCGATGCGGCGAATCAGCTGGTGTACGAGGGCGCGATGGGCGGCGGCATGATGGGCGGCATGACCGGCTTCTTCGGCGAGCGCATCCTCGCCAACGGCCGGCCGTCGCTGTCGTTTCCAGACGCCTCAGGCGCGTACCGTTTGCGGCTGCTCAACGGCTCGAACTCGCGCATCTACCGCATCGCGCGGTCAGACCGCAAGCCCTTGGTTGCGATCGCCTCTGACGGCGGCCTGCTCGCCGCGCCTGTGACGAGACCGTTTCTCGTGCTTGGGCCGGCGGAACGGGCCGAACTCTGGCTCGACTTTCACGACGAGTCGGCCGGCAGCCGCGTCGCACTGATCGCCGAACCGCTGGACTTCGGCGGTCCGGGCATGGGAATGATGGGCGGCATGATGGGTGGCATGATGGGCCGCGGCAGGGGCGCCCCTCCACAGCCGGCGGCGCCGCATCCGTTTGTGCTGTTTACGGTCGGCAAAGGAGCCGGCCGCCAGGCGCTCCCGAACCGGCTGGCCGACCTCGCGCCGGCCACCGTGCCACGAGAAACGCAGCGGCGGGAATTCGCGCTCACCCTGGGCCACATGCGCTGGGGCATCAACGGCCGCACCTTCGAAATGGAAGCGGTAGCAGCCGACGAGCGCGTCCGCTTCGGCGACACCGAGGTGTGGGAGTTCAGCAATCGCACCTCCATGATGGCCATGCCGCATCCCATGCACATCCACGCGGCGCAGTTCCGCGTGCTCGAGCGCCTGGGCACGCCCCCCGGCTTGGCAGGATTGCGCGCAGGCTTCCTCGACGGTGGCGTCAAGGACACGGTGCTGGTGCTGCCCGGCGAGCGCGTGCGCGTGCTGCTGACGTTCAACGCCTTCCGCGGGCTGTTTCTCTATCACTGCCACAACCTCGTGCACGAGGACATGGGGATGATGCGCAACTTCCGCATCGCCTGAAGGCGATCGCGGCGGTCGGCCGCGAAAGCGCATGCTTGGGTGACTGGCGGCAAGTGCCTTAGAATGGGGCTTTCGCCCCCGGTTGCCGCGCATGCCGACCAACGTCCACAGCCAGTTTGTCGCCTGGTTCCGCTCCGCGGCGCCTTATTTCAACGCCTTTCGCGGCAAGACCTTCGTCATCGCCTTCGGCGGCGAAGTCGTGGCCGACGGCAAGTTCGGCGTGCTCACGCAGGACATCAACCTGCTGCGCAGCACCGGTATCCGCCTGGTGCTGGTGCACGGCTCGCGTCCGCAGATCGAGGCGCAACTGAAGCAGCGCCGCGCGCGCTCGCGCTACCACGCCGGAGTGCGCATCACCGACGCGGTGGCGCTCGCCTGCGTGAAGGAGGCCGCGGGCCTGCTGCGCGTCGAGCTGGACGCACTGTTGTCGCAGGGGCTGCCCAATTCGCCCATGGCGGGCGCGGCAATCAATACCGTGTCGGGCAATTTCATCACCGCCCAGCCCATGGGCGTGCTCGACGGCGTCGATCTGCAATACACCGGAACAGTGCGCAAGGTGAATACCGCGGCGATCGAGTCCTGCCTCGCAGCGGACGACCTGGTCGTCATTTCCAGCGTCGGCTATTCGCCCACCGGCGAAGTGTTCAACCTGTCGATGGAGGACGTGGCGGTCGCCACCGCCAAGGCGCTGCAGGCGGCGAAGCTGGTGTTCCTCAGCGACGCCCCGGTGGAAGACGCGCGCGGCCGTCTGATGCCGGAGCTGTCGGCGCAGGAGGCTGAGCTGCTGCTCGCGCAGGGCAAGAATCTCACCGCTGACACGCGCCTGTATCTGACGCACGCGGTGGAAGCGGTGCGCGCCGGCGTGGCGCGGGCGCACGTGGTGTCGCACAAGGTGGACGGCGCGCTGTTGCTGGAACTTTTCACCCACGGCGGTTCGGGCAGCATGATCACCGCCGACAAGCTGGAGCACCTGCGCCCGGCCAGCATCGACGACATCGGCGGCATCCTGCAACTGATCGAGCCGCTGGAGGCCGAGGGCACGCTGGTCTACCGCGGACGCGAACTGCTGGAGCGCGAAGTGCAGAGCTTCTTCGTGATCGAACACGATGGCGTGATCGTGGGCTGCGCCGCGCTCTATCCTCTGGCGGGCAAGGCGGCGGAACTGGCGGCGCTCGCGGTGCGGCCCGAATACCGGGGACGCGGCTATGGCGAAAAGCTGCTCGAGCATGGCGAAGTCGAAGCGCGCCAGCTCGGCTACAAGAAGTTGTTCGTGCTCACCACGCGCGCCGCACACTGGTTCATCGAGCGCGGCTTCGCCGAGGCCGCCGTCAAGGCGCTGCCCGAGCCGAAGAAATCGCTGTACAACCTGCAGCGGCGCTCCAAAGTCCTGTTGAAAAAACTCTAGACACGGCTATCCACGGCCTCTCGAATGTCCGCGCATGCCACGGGCGGAGTTGCGCGCTGCGCCGGCGCGGCGTCAATGCGGCATGCGGTCCAGCTCTTCGGCCAGCGCGCGCAAACCCGGCGCGATGTCGACGCGGTAGGGCACGGATGCCGGCTGCAGCGACTTGAGTTGCGGCGGCAGGCGCGCCATTTCGGCGGCGGCGCGCGCGCGCGCGACGGCCAGAGGCTCGGCCGCAGCCACGCGCCTGCCCGCGTGCATGACCGGCACCAGCAGCGGCGTTCCCTGCTGCGCATCGCCCTCCAGCGCGACCACGTCGTGATCCAGCGTGCCGTCGGGCGCGTAATGCCGGTACACCTGTTTGCGCCCGGGCCAGGTCGCCTTGCCTTCCGAATGCTTGCGCCGCGGCGTCCCCGCGTACTCTTGCAGCTTGTAAGCGCAATCAAGGAAAGGCGCGTCGCTCGAAGTATCGAGGGCGGTGCCGATGCCGAAGCCGTCGATAGGCGCACCCGCGGCGAGAAGCTGCTGTACCTTTAACTCGTCGAGGTTGCCGCTGGAAAATATCGTGGCCTCGTGCAAGCCGCCGGCATCGAGGATGGAACGCACCGCGCGCGCATGCGCCGCCAGATCGCCGCTGTCCAGGCGCACGCCGCGCACGCGTATGCCCTCGCGCGCGAGCTCGGGCGCAAGTAGCACCACTTTCTCCGCCGCGCGCTCGGTGTCGTAGGTGTCGATCAGCAGCACCACATTGGCGGGCGAGGAGTGAGCGAATGCCCTGAACGCGGAGATTTCGTCCGCATGCGCCTCGATGTAGGAATGCGCCATGGTGCCGAACACGGGGATGCCGAATTCGATTCCCGCCTGCACCGTCGCGGTGCCGGAAAAACCGGCAAGGTAGGCCGATCGCGCGGCGAGCAGGCCGGCCTCGGCGCCGTGCGCGCGGCGCATGCCGAAATCGACCAGCAGTTTCCCCGGCGCGGCGAGCACGCTGCGTGCGGCTTTCGACGCGATCAGCGTCGACAGGTGCAGCAGGCTCAGCAGCCGGCTCTCCACCACCTGCGCCTGCGAAATCGGCGCGGTGATGCGCAGCATCGGCTCGTTGATGAAACAAGGCGTGCCCTCCGGCAGCGCGTGCACATCGCCGCTAAAGCGCAACGCGCCGAGCGCGGCGAGAAACGGCTCGCTGAAGCCGCTTTGCGCGCGCAGCCAGTCGAGTTCGGCATTGGTCACGCGGAATTGTTCGAGGTAAGCGAGCACCTGCTCCAGCCCTGCGGCAAGCAGGAAATTGCGTCCGGGCGGCAATGCGCGCACGAAAAACTCGAACACCGCGGTATCGGCCATGCCCTCGTCGAAATAGGCCTGCAGCATGGTGAGCTGATATAGATCGGTCAGCAGCGCGCTCTGGCTTTTGCTCACGGCGCAAGTTCCTCGTAGCGTATCGCACGCGCGCCGAGCCGCTGCATTTCAGCCTGCGCGCGCTCCCCGTCCCCGGCGCTCACGTCGACCGCGCGGATCGCGTCGGCGAGCAGCAGCACCTCGAAGCCCTCGGCCAGCGCGTCCCTCACGGTGTTGAGCACGCAATAATCGGTGGCAAGGCCACCGATGAACAGTCGCGTCGCCCCGTCCGCGCGCAGGCGCGCGGCGAGATCGGTGCCGCCGAAGCCGGAATAGGCGTCGGTCTCGACCGTTGCCGCCTTGGAGATTTTCGTTGCCGTCGGCGGCAGGGTCAGAGCGCTGGCGAACCCGGCGCCGCCGGTCGCAGCGACGCAATGCGGCGGCCAGATGCCGCCCTGGGCCTTGAACGAGCAGTGATTCGGCGGGTGCCAGTCGCGCGTCGCGAAAACGGGCAGCGAACGCGCGCTGAATGCCGCAAGATAGCGGTTGAGCGCCGGGACGACGGCGTCGCCCTCGGGTACGGCCAGACTGCCGCCCGGGAGAAAATCGTTCTGCACATCGACCGCGATCAGCGCATCGCCGGATTGCAGCTTGATTGAGGAATTGGGGCCCATGTGGCGTACTGGCACAAAAGAATTCCGAATTCGAGCGCTTCCTGGGGGATTCTCCGTCTGCGACAATCCTGCCGTATTGACAATGGTCAAACAGCCCAGCGCACGCGGCAGTAATGTGAATTGTACGGCGCGCCAACATGCATGAGGCCCACGACTACTTCGAACACGACGCCGACATGGGCATCGTCGGGCGCGGGGAGCGCATAGAGGAGGCGTTCGAGCATGCCGCGACGGCGGTGTTTGCGATGATGGCCGATCCCGCGCAGATCAGACCGCAGGCGAGCGTAGCCATCGAATTCGAGGAAGCCGATGCGGAACTCGCCCTGGTGACCTGGCTCAATCTGCTGCTCGGGCAGGCGCGCAGCCGAGGACTGATCTTCGGCCTCTTCCGCCTGCGCCGCGACGGCCCGTCCCCCAAGGTGGGAGACCGAAGGTCGGGACCACCCGAAGAGGTGGGGACTTCCTTCGGGGCGCGCTGGAGCGGCACGGCCGAAGGCGAGCCCTGGCACGACGGCCTTGAACGCGGCGTCGAAGTCAAAGGCGCCACGCTCACCGGCCTGGCGGTGACGCAGACGGACGGAATGTGGGAAGCGCGCTGCGTGGTCGACGTGTAAGCGAATAATGGAACACCTATGGACCTCGGTCGGCTGAACGAAATCAATCCCTGGTGCTACGCGCTCACGCCCCTGCCGGGCGAGGTGCGCGCGCCGGTGCGGCTGTACGCCAACGCGGAACTGCTGCGCGGCATGGACGCCAAGGTGCTGGAACAGATCGCGAACGTCGCGCGCCTGCCCGGCCTGGTCGGCGCGGCCATGACCATGCCCGATGCGCACTGGGGCTACGGCTTTCCCATCGGCGGCGTCGCCGCCTTCGACGCTGAGGCGGGCGGCATCATTTCCGCGGGCGGGGTCGGCTTCGACATTTCCTGCGGCATCCGCTGCCTGCGCAGCAACCTCGACCTGCCGACCATCGCGCCGCGCCTGCAACGGCTCGCAGATGTCCTGTTTCGCGCCATTCCCGCCGGCGTCGGCGAGGAGGGGAGCATCAAGCTCTCGCCGGGGGAACTCGACGCGGTGATGCGCGGCGGCGCGCAGTGGGCGCTCACCCATGGCTATGGCGTGGAATCCGACCTGGAGTACATCGAAGAGCACGGCTGCGTCGCCGGCGCCGTGCCGGCCGAAGTGTCCGATCTGGCCAAGCGCCGCCAGCGCGGCGAGATGGGGACCTTGGGCAGCGGCAACCACTACCTGGAGATCCAGGTGGTGGAGCGGATCTACGATGCGAAGGCAGCCGAGGCCTATGGCCTCGCCGCAGGCCAGGTGCTGGTGTCCATCCACTGCGGCTCGCGCGGCCTCGGCCACCAGGTCGGCACCGATTATCTGGTCACGCTGGCCAAGGCGGCCGGCCGGCTCGGCATCCGCCTGCCCGAACGCGAGCTCGCCTGCGCGCCGATCAAGTCGCCAGAGGGCCGGCAGTACCTGGGCGCGATGAACGCCGCGATCAATATCGCGCTCGCCAACCGCCAGATCCTGACCCACCTCGCGCGCGCCGCCTTCGCCGAAGTGCTGCCCGAGGCTACGCTTGAGACGCTGTACGACGTGTCGCACAACACCTGCAAGGTGGAAACCCATGTCGTGGACGGCAAGCCGCGCCTGCTGCACGTGCACCGCAAGGGCGCGACGCGCGCGTTCGGGCCCGGACATGCGGCGCTGCCCGAACGCTATCGCAGCGTGGGGCAGCCGGTGATCATCGGCGGCAGCATGGGCACGGGCTCATGGATCCTCGCCGGCAACCCGGAGGAGCAGAACGGCGCGTACGCCTCGGCCAGCCACGGCGCCGGGCGCGCTATGAGCCGCCATCAGGCGCTGCGGCTATGGCACGGGCGCGAGCTGATCCACGAGCTTGCGGCGAACGGCATCCTGATCCGCACGCGCTCCATGCGCGGCGCGGCCGAAGAGGCGCCCGGCGCGTACAAGGACGTCGATCTCGTCGCCGCAGCCACGGAGCAGGCCGGGCTCGCGCGCCGCGTCGCCCTGCTGCGGCCGAAGGCGTGCGTGAAGGGTTGAATCAGCAGGCACATAATTGGCCGGCGAGCCCTTGCAGGCCTGGCGAAAGCTGATCGAGCCAAGCGACTTTGAATGTTCCGGCGAGTTAAAACGCGCCTTAAATCAGGCCACGGCCTCGAACATCAGACTGCGGTTGCGGCCTTCCAGCTTGGCCCGGTAGAGGGCCTTGTCAGCGGCGCCGACGAATTCCTTAACGGTGCTGAAACAGTGGTCCTTCTGGGTCGCGATTCCAATCGAGACTGTTACGCCCAGTTTATGGCCCGGCTTGACGTCGTGTCGAGTCTTCTGAAACGTCGTTACGATACGCTCGCAGATTGACTGAACCGCCTCGGGGCCTGTGCCGGGAAAGACGAGGAGAAACTCCTCGCCCCCGTACCGCGCCACGACGTCTGAGGATCTGACGGACTTTTGCAGGAGGCCCGCCGTTGTGACGAGCACCTGATCTCCGACCTGATGGCCGTAAGCGTCGTTGACCCGCTTGAAATCATCCAGATCGACGAACGCCAGGCTGAGCGCCTCGCTGTTGCTGTCCGCATGCTCGAAGGCGGACTCGAGGTACTGATCCAGGTACGCCCGGTTGTAGAGTTTCGTCAGCCCGTCCCGCTTGTTCGATTCCTCCAGTTCCCGGGTTTTCATTTCGAGACCGGCCGCCTCGTCCTGCAGATTCTGGACGACCTGCAAACTCTTGAGCGTGCGCAACATCAGCGCCTCCCGCGCTTCCTGAAGAATGCTGTCCGCGTCCCCCTTCGCGAGGATCTGCGTTTCGAAAATCTTCTCTACGTCTTCGATGGCCTCGCCGGCTTCTTCTAGCAGTTCTCCAAAGGCTTCGAGGTTCAGACCGAGGTAGTTCTCAGCCGCGCCGGCAAGTTCCACGAAGCGCCGGTCTCCGCTCTCGATCAGGAAGGATTCCGCGATGAGCGATGAGAGTGCCACCGAACGCACGAACGGGCCGTTCTCGTGCACCGCCGGGATTCGCTCAGGATTGTGGCTGGCCGCGACGCCCTGCGTGATCAGGTCGGGAAAGCTCCACTTGCTGAGCAGCCACCCGCCAACCGCGGCGTGATCGGTCTCGACCCGTTCGCGCTCGCGTGCAATCACTACCTGCTGACACACCTGCTCCTGCCCGAGGCCGTCGTAGAGGCCCTTCATGGTCTGATCCAGTGCCAGCATGCCGATGTCCTGTACCAGGCAGGTCAGGAACAGTTCTTCCGCGTATTCAATTCCGACCTTCCTCGCCAGGATGCGGCCGATCGCGGCAGCGAGCAGGGAACGACGCCAGAAGAGCGGATAGTCGATTCCATTGCGTTCTCCTCCGGGGTCGGGCCACGACTTGAGCAGCGAGAACGAAAGAGCGAGCGATATTGCGGCGTCCAGGCCCAGGACAATGACGGCCTGCCGCAGATTGTCGATCCGGCGCCTGCGGGCATAGACCGGCGAGTTCGCCAGTCGCAGGACCTTGATCGTGATCGCAGGGTCCATCGACAGGAGCGTCGACAGCTTGCCCAGGTCAGCGTTCGCGTCGTTGGCGAGACGAACGATCTGAGTGGCGATGCCGGAAGGCGTGGGTAAGGTATCGCAGGCTTCGAGCTTTTTCTTCAGTTCAGGAGTCATGTGGGCCTTGCGTTCTCATATGGAAATCCACCTATTTGGGTTTATCGGCATAACTGCCAGAAACTGAAGGAGAAAATCCGCTCGCCAAAGACGCCCTCCTAGTGCGTTGAGTTCATGCGCAAAGCTGTCCGCCGCCGCTTTTTGGCCCGAGGGAGGCAGCGGCCGGACCAGAGCTGACCATGGGTTTTGGCAGCGTGAGGGATCTGGGCAAATCCTCCTCCTTATTTTTGAGGCTTCCAGCGCTGAGTGCGATAGCGGCCGTTGCCCGCAAAGCCAAGCTGGGCCCGGCTCTTCGGGTGATTTACCCGGAAGAACCAACAGGGACGAGGGGTTCCGCGCTTTTGCGCATCCGGCCGTCGCAGGATGGTGCCCTTATCGCGTCGCCATCATCGTCGCCGGGAAACGTGGCAGTGGCGCTAAGGTTCTTCTTCCGGCGGCCGTATTTTCCTGAAAAGCCCGAGCAGCAGCAGGTCGTAGACGATCTTGATGCCGCCCGCCACCAGCAGCGGCCAGCCGAACGTCGACAGGCCCAGCATGTAGCCGGCGAGGAACGGGCTCATTGCGGCGGCGAGGCTGCGCGGCACCGAGGTGATGCTCGCGGCGGCCGGCCGTTCCGCGGGGGTCACGATCGCCATCACGTAGGAACTGCGCGTCGGCACGTCCATCTGCGACAACGCGCTCCTCAGGAACAGTAGCGCGATCGCGTAACTTAGGTCGGGAACAAACGGCAGCAGGAGCAGGCAAACGCTAGACGGGATATGCGTGTACACCATGGTATTCACCAGGCCGAAACGGCCGGCGACGCGCACGGCGACGAGATAGGAGGCCGCGGTCAGCACGCCGGTCCAGAAAAACACCACGCCCGCCGCCGCCAGCGACAGTTCGAAGCGCTGATACAGCCACAGCGCCACCATGGACTGCACCACGAAGCCGCCGGCGAACGCATCCAGGCTGAACAGCGCCGCCAGCGTGTACACCTTTTTTTTCGATTGCTCTAGCGGCGCCATCGGCTGCTGCACCTGCGTCGCCAGCGCCCTGGGCAGGCCGCGATAGACGAGACCGGAGGCGCAGGCAAGCAGCGCATACAGCACGAACATCGCCTGGATCGCGTGCGTCGAAGACATGCCGCTCACGCCGACGAGCGTCGCGGGGAGCGCCGCCGCGAGCGATCCCGCGGCAGCGAGCAGGGAGCCCACCAGGCTGTAATGCGCAAACGTTGCCGTGCGCTGCCGGTCGCTCACCACGCGCGAGAGCACGGCATGCTCCAGGGGCAGGAACACGCTCACGTCCCCGCTCGAGGGATTGAGCGTTCCCGCCAGCGCGATGAGCAGCAGCGGCCAGAAGCTTGTGAAAGATGCGAAGCCTAAACCTGTGCCCGCCATCAGCGCGGAGGCGGCAAGCAGCAGGCTGCGGTAGTGGTAACGCCAGGCATGCAGCCCCACCACCAGCGTGAGCAGGCCGGAACCGATGAGGGTGGTGGTCGCAATGATGCCCACCTCAAGCGGGCTGAAGCCGAGTTGCAGCAGATACAGCGGCAGCAGCAGGCTCACGTAGCCGTCGCCGAATGCACGCAGGCCCTTGGCGACGAGCAGGCGGTTTACATGATTTGATCGGGTGTCCAGGGTCCGCTCCTATGCCTGAGCGGCAGATTTGGACGGGACACCGTCTGGGCGGGAAGCCATCGGGGATCTGCCTCGCCCCGATGGCTAAAGCGTAGCGCAATTGCAACGGCTCGGCAATCACAGAATCGCTGTTTGTCACGAATCGCTGTTCTGCGTCGTCCTCTCTGCTGATTACTCAGCTAAATCCCACTTCGAGCACACCAAACTCGCCGAAGTCGGCTTTGACGCTATCCCCCGCGGAGACCGGCACCGGCGTCAGGCAAGTGCCCGTGATCACCACGTCGCCGGCGCGCAGGCCATCGCCGTAAGTGCACAGCTCGTTGGCGATCCAGGCGAGCGCGCTGCGCGGGTCGCCGAGCACATTGGCGCCTGAGCCCTGCCCGGCGAGCGCGCCGTTGCGATAGGCGCTCACGCTGTGCTGCGCCAGATCGACGGCGCGCCAGTCGACGCGCGTCGCCGCGCCGATCACGAACCAGCAGGCGCAGGCGACATCAGCGATCAGTTGCGCCGCGCCGACGCGCGTAAAGTCCTCGTAGCGCGAATCGGGCACTTCGATCGCGGGGTGCAGCGAGGCGACGGCGGCCAGCACCTCCGCGACGCTGTAGGCGTCAGCGCGTTTTGGCAAGGACCTGCCCATGCGGAAAGCGAACTCGGCTTCTGCTACCTTCATGTTGTTTCCGGCCAGGGACATGCTTGCGCCGCTTTCAACCGCGCGCGCGGAAAGCAGGCAGCCGGCGAGCGGCCCATCGACGCGGATGTGTTGCTGTCCGGCCTTGCTGGTGGCGGCGATCTTCCAGCCGGCGACGCTCTGGCCGGATTGCTTCGCGACCTCGGCCTGGATCGCATAAGCCTCGGCGCGCGTTCCCGGCCGGCACTGCGCCGGCAGTTCGGCCAGGCGGGTGGATTGCTGCCAGTGCTGCCACACGATGGCGGCGGCGGCGTGGATGTCCTGCTGGTTCATGTGCTTTCCTCCTGAGCCCGCTGCACGCGGCCATGTAGAATAGCACTGCTGCCCGGCCTCGCGTTTCAGCGCCGATCGCGGGAATTACTCATTTGAAGAAATCGCCATGACTGCATTTGCCGAACCCATCACCCTCAGCGGCCGCCACGCGGCGCTGGAGCCGCTCGCATACGAGCATCACGACGGGCTGGTCGACGCCGTGCGCGACGGCGATCTGTGGAAGCTTTGGTACACCGCGGTTCCCTCGCCCGAAGGCATGCGCGAGGAAATCGAGCGCAGGCTGGGCCTGCGGCAAGCCGGCTCGATGCTGCCGTTCGCGGTGCGCGGCCGGGCCAGTGGTAAGCTCGTCGGCATGACGACCTACATGAACATGGACGCGAAGAACCGCCGCGTCGAAATCGGTTCGACCTGGTATGCAAAATCGGCGCAACGCACGCCGCTCAATACCGAATGCAAGTTCATGCTGCTGACCCATGCGTTCGAGACGCTCAAGTGCATCGCGGTCGAATTCCGCACCGGGTTCTTCAATTTCGCCAGCCGCCGCGCGATCGAGCGCCTGGGCGCGAAGCAGGACGGCATTTTGCGCAGCCACCAGCGCTATGCCGACGGCAGCTTGCGCGATACCGTCGTGTTTTCTGTGATCGCGCAGGAATGGCCGGCGGTCAAACGGCATCTGCAGTTCAAGCTGGCCGGAGACTGACGCGATGCAAACTTTGTTGCCTCTGGCCGAAGAAGTGGCGCGCCTGCTGAAGGAGCGCCGCGAAACCATCGCAGTGACGGAGTCGTCAGCGGGCGGCCTGCTCTCGGCCGCGCTGCTCGCGGTTCCCGGAGCCTCGGCATATTTCCTCGGCGGTGCCGTGGTGTACACGCGCAAGGCACGCGAGCTGCTGATGCAACTGCCGCGCGAGGCCGTCGCGGGCATGCGCTCGGCGTCCGAGCCCTATGCGCTGCTGCTCGCGCGCACGGCGAGCCAGCGTTTCTCCGCCACCTGGGGCCTGGCCGAAACCGGCGCCGCGGGCCCGAGCGGGAACTCTTATGGCGACAGCGCGGGACACAGTTGCATCGCTATCGCCGGCATGGCGGAGGAAGTCATTACCCTGGAAACCGGCGACACCGACCGCGTGGCGAACATGCGCGTTTTCGCCGCGGCTGCGCTGCAACTGCTGCAGCGTCATCTGTCGCGGGGAACCAGCTGACGGCAGAGGAATGCCGTCCTGTGCAATCATTGCTTTGGACCAGCGCTGCAACCACGATGCGCTCCTCCCTCCACATTGAAGGCACTTCAGGGGATCGGCATCATAGACTTTGCGGATTGACCGCGCCCAAGTAGCCTTGGGACGCTGCGCGAACTTTAGTCCCAAGCGGACGTTCAATAGCTGAACTCGAACCGAATCTGTGAGTTGCGTTAGCGTCACAGCGAGAATGACGCGCGGCGCACGTACAACGTGGGCCGTTCGACTTTCGCTTGATAAGTTCATCTAGCTCCTTCCTGGCCTCCTACTTGGAGACAGTTAGGACATTGACCTTCGATGGTCGCGCCCGCGAGCTGTTGGGCTTCTTGACGCAAGCCGTAGTTTTGGAAACAAAAAGTGCACAGTGAAGTCGACAAATTATATTCAAAATTGTGGCGAAGAAGCGGATATCAGTAGCTGTACGACAAGACTCGTCGCAAGCTATGGCGCGCCTCTGTGAACCAACCGCGCCAGGTTCGAATCGTCTGTTCTCTTTTTTGCAGTGTCATCTGCAAGCATCCCCATACGCGATCTTACAAGGCAAGAAATTCCTGCATGGCAATTGCGATTCCGGGCACTGCCTTTTGAAGCTTACGGTCTTCCGTAATCAACGGGGCATCCAGGCTTTGCGCGAGCGCAACGTATTGCGCGTCGTAGCCGGTAATGGCGTATTCCGCCGCCACGGCGAGCGCCGCATCCATCGCCACTTCGCATTGCGCAACCGCGACAAAGCGTTCGGCGTGGCCCAGCAAGGCTCGGCACTGCGCGAGCGTCAGCACTTCGCGCCGCTGATAGGTTGCCAGCACGTTTAGTGTTTCATGCAGGCACAGCGCCGCAGTACGCCAATCGGCATCCTTCCCACGCAGCTTCTCGACCAGCGCTGATTGCTCGCATTTGATCAAGGAGTAGATCAGGATATTGGCGTCAACGGCTATCATCTCGACAGGCTGGTCTTGTCCGAATCACGGCTCTTGCGGATGACGGCGACGACATCGCCGGGTGTGATCGGCTTTGCCGGTCTGAGCGGATCGGGCAGCAGGTCGGCGGCATCCCTTGCAGGAGTGGCCAGGGCCTGTTCCAGCAACGCCAAGGCTTGCCGTGTCATAGAGCGATGGTGGCGCGCGGCGTCTTCTTTAAGCCTGCGGTGCAATTCCGGCGGGAAATCTTTAATCAACAGGCCTGGCATGGTATCCTCGAAAATATACAAACGGTAGCGAAATGATAGCCTTTTAGGCTTGAAGCATCAAGTGCTCTTGCTCGACAGATCGGCCAGCGCGGACCCGCAGCGGCAGCAGCTATGCTATGTTTCGCGGCAAGACAATCACCATTACTACCAGGGGAGGAACATGAAAATCCGCGCCGCCGTGCTCAACCAGATGCAAATACCGCAACCCTACGCAACGACCAAACCGATCAGCATCGAGACGATCGAGCTCGACGCACCCGGCGCGGGCGAGGTGCTGGTGAAAATGGCCGCTGCCGGGCTGTGCCACTCGGATCTCTCCGTCATCAACGGCGACCGGCCGCGGGTGATGCCCATGGTGCTGGGCCATGAAGCCTCCGCCGTCGTCGAAGAGCTCGGGCCCGGCGTCGTGGGTTTGCAGCGCGGCGACCATGTCGCGCTGGTGTTCGCGCCCAATTGCGGCCACTGCCTGCCCTGCAGGGAAGGCCGGCCGGCGCTGTGCGAGCCGGGCTTTGTCGCCGGCGCCGCCGGCACGCTCCTCGGCGGACACCGCCGTCTGCACCGCACGGACAAGAGCCTGCTCAACCACCAGGCCGGCGTTTCCTGCTTCGCCGAATACGCCGTGTTGGCGCGCGGGTCGCTCGTCAAGATCGATCCCGAGCTGCCGCTGGACATCGGCGCACTGTTCGGCTGCGCCGTGCTCACCGGCGTCGGCGCCGCGATCAATTGCGCGCAGATGAAGCTGGGCAGCTCGGCCGCCATCGTGGGCCTGGGGGGCGTAGGTCTGTCGGCGCTGCTCGGCGCACTGGCGGCGGGCGCGCGCCAGATTGTCGCCATCGACAAACTCGATTCGAAACTGGAATTCGCGCGCGCGCTCGGCGCCACGCACACGTTTCGCGCCGACGATCCGGACCTGGTGGCGAAGGTCAAGGCGGCGACCAACAACGGCGTGGATGTCGCGATCGAGGCGGCGAGCGCGGTTGCCGCATTGGAGACCGCTTACAAGATCACCCGCCCCGGCGGCACCACGGTGACGGTAAGCCTGCCGCCGCCCAGCGCCATGTTGAACGTGCCGGCGGTCAACCTGGTGGTCGAGGAACGCACGCTCAAAGGCAGCTTCCTCGGCTCCGCCGTGCCGCAGCGCGATTTGCCGCGCTACATCGCGCTTTATTTCGCCGGGCGGCTGCCGATCGACAAGCTGGTGACGCACAGAATCAAGCTCGACGAAATCAATCTCGGCTTCGACCGCCTGGCCAACGGCGAGGCGATCAGGCAGGTGATCATGTTCTAACGCTGGCCCGATTGCACTGCGCCGCCCGCAGCGGCGGCGCGGATGCGATCCCGGTAACGGGCGTACAGCCGCGCGGCGCCGACCAGGTTCCATTCCAGCCAGAGGCAGGAGGCGCTGAACGCCAGGCCGGCCGGCAGCGCCAGCGCGGGCATGAGCACCGCCGCGAGCAGCAGTGCCAGGGCTGCAAAATGCAGCCGCATCTGGCCGCGCATCGCGCCCTCCGGAATCATCTGCTTCATGTTGGGCTGGGTCGTCACAGTGCCGCCTAGCTGCTGCAAATGCAGCCAGTTGAGGAAGGGCATGATCTTGTAGAGCATGCCGATGATCACCGACAGGAATACGCCGGGCAGGGCGAGCACGCCCAGCCACAGCGGCGCGCGCGCATGCTTGCCGAGCTCAGGCAGCACGGCGAACACAAGCCAGGACAAGGCAAGCGCGATCAGCGACAGCATCGCGCCGCGCCAGAACACCAGGGTGACATCGGCCTGGCGCCGCCGTCGGCGCGACTGCAACCAAAGCGTGGTCGCCGCATAGCCCGCCGCGATCAGCAAGCCCGCAGAGAGCACGGCGGTCTGCCAGCTCTGCGATTCGCCCTCAGGCAGAAGTTGCAGCGACCACAGGCCGAGCACCAGCAGCAAGGCCGCGGGCAGCGCTCGCGTCAGCCAGACCGGATAGGACGGCGTGAGCTGGAACATCGGCACGACCAGGTAGGACACGCCGATCACCAGCATCAGTGCCCAGCCGCCCAGACCCCAGGCGACGTGCACGTTGATCACGGTGTGCAGCGACCAGAGCGTCTGCACGCTTTCCTGCAAACCCAAGGTGCTGGCGAGAACCACGCCGAGCACGACCGTCACCAGCAGGCCCAGCACTGCCAGGCGCAGCACGTAAATCGACATGCCGCGCGCCGGCGTGCGCAGCAGCGCGACGGCCATGACGGTCAGGAACAGGCCCAAAGCCGCGGAAAAGGTCACCGCAGCAGCGAGGAACAGCGGCGGATACTCCAGCAGGAAAGCCGTCGCGAGAAACACCGCGCCTGCGGTGATCAGCGGGTGCACCACAGCCGCGACCAGCCGCGGCCGCCAGATGTTGGCGCCGGCCACCACCGCCACAAATTGCAGCAGCGAACCGCACATCGCCTGCAGCATGAAGTCGACCACGATCAGATGGGTCATCGCCAGGGCGCCGGGCGACCAGCGCGATTCGAACGCCGCTGGCCCGAGCCCGGCCAGGATCAGCCCGGCGACGACGCCAAACA
The DNA here is from genome assembly GCA_052172655.1 of Burkholderiales bacterium. Classification (GTDB taxonomy): domain Bacteria; phylum Pseudomonadota; class Gammaproteobacteria; order Burkholderiales; family SG8-39; genus 2-12-FULL-64-23. The sequence goes on along the minus strand of JBQMQE010000040.1, from coordinate 4,223 downwards.
GGGGCGCCGTAAGAAAAAACCGGTAAGGCACCGATATCGGCGGCGCCTGTTCGAACGACAGGGCGGGCTGCATTCAGGCTTTGTGAATGTGAATCTCGTTGCTGCCGTCGGCCAGACGCTCGGCGCGGTAGCGGTAACCGTTGCGATCGAGGATCGCATACAGCGGCAGCGGCTCGCAGCGCAGCAGCATCACCAGTTCCTCGCCGGGCGCCAGCGTGCCCAACGCGGCCACGGCCAGTTCCAGCGGCTGCGGCGGCTCCATGTCGCGGCCGTCGATCACCCGCGGTTCAGGCATGCCCCTGCTCAAGCATGGCGCCGATCTTTGCGCCCAGGCGCTCCGCCTCGGCTCCGAGCGCCTGGTCGCACATCGGATAAAGGATGTTCTCTTCCTTCATGTTGTGCTGCTGCATCAGTATCAGCAGGGTCTCGGCGACGCCGGCATAACTCTCGCTGTCCCGGGCTTCGCAGGCCGCCGCGAGCTGCGCGAGCAGAGCACGCATCTGCTCGTGCTCATGGCGCATCATCTGGGTCGGGCCCGCGCTCATGCCGGTGGCGGCCTCGAACGCGGGAAACAGCATCTCCTCCTCGGCTTCGAAGTGCGCCTGCATCTGAGCGTGGAAATGCTCGAAGGCGGGTGCGGCGGCCGCCCAGTCGCCGCGCTGGGCGGATTCCTCGGCAGCGACGAAAAGATCGTCGCAATGGCGGTGATGATCGGGAAGAATTTGCGTGGGGAAGCTCATGGCTAGGCCTTGCAGTAAAAGGATGGGCTCATGTTAGCAGCGGCGACCTGCCATGGATTTGTGGTACATCAAAAATTGCGCAAGCGCCGGTCGCCTGCAATTTGCGAACCGGCGAGCATGCGCCGCGCGTTGACGCGCGGCTATTTCGCAGCTTCGTCGGCGCGCTCCGCGCTTTGCTGCGTCTGTTCCATCGCCTTGCCGATGTTCTGCCGCACCTGCTCCATGGTCTTCTTGCCCTGCTCGATTTCCTGCTTCTTCGCAGCGGCCACGGTTGCCGCGGTGGTTGCGGTTTCGACGCCGCAGCCGGTGAGCAGCACAATCAGCGCGACGTTGATGATCTGTCTCATGCATGGTCTCCTTGCTTCGATCGGTTGATGCAGCGCGGCGCCCTGTTCAGAGCTTGCGTGCCTTCGCGTTCCAGTGGCGCTCGAGGTTATGCACCAGTTGTTCGCTCAAGTGGCAAAACGCCTGCTCGTAGGCGTAGGTCGCCATGTAGGCGCGAAACGTGTCCAGCGGCTCGGTCTGAATCCGGATCGCCTTGCGGTTTCCGCCGGCGCTGACCATGCCCGAGCCGAGGGCGTTCGCGATGCAGGCTTCCACCGCCGCATCCAGTCTCTCGCGCGGATGCACTTCGCCTACCAAAGTACGTGCATCGGCGTCGTCGACGCGGAAAGTCTTGTCGAACATGATCGCCTGACGCGCCATGCGCTCGCCCATGAAGCGGGGCAGGCGCAGGTTGGCGCAGCCGGGGATGATGCCCTCTTTGCGCGCCGGCAGGTTGAAATAGGCGCCGGATTCGGCGATCACGTAATCCATTACCAGCAGTAGCTGGCAGCCGCCGCCGATGGCGAAACCGTCGACCACGGCGAGCCAGGGTTTTTCCAGCGTCTGCTCGGGCTCTTCCGGACGCAGCTCCAGCCTGCCGGCCTGATCGGTCGCCGCAAGGCCGCGGAACATCTTGTTCAACAGGCCCATGTCGCGCGTGAGGTAGAACAGGTAGCTTTGCTTGCCCGCGTAGATCCGCGTCAGGTTGATGCCGGCGGAGAAGATGCGTCTGCCCTGATACTTCGGATGCTCTACCGGCGCCCCGCGCAGCACGCCCATGCGCAGGCCCGGATGCATCAGGATCAGGTCGCAGGCGGTCTCCTGCGGGGAAAGCGTGTCGTCGTCCTCCGCATTGAGGTAGCGCGGATGGTGAAAATACAGGTAGCCGGCATCGCCCTTCGCTTCCACGCGCACGGCGCCCAGGTCGAGCTTGCCGCTGGACCGGAATTCCTCCAGGCGCGCGCGCGCAGCCGGCGTGGGCAGCAGCATTGCCATGCACATATGCAGGCCGATCTCCCTGTCGCTCAACAATTGGCCGAAGAACAGCCCCTGGTGGATTTCCAGCCCGTCCTTGTCCGCCTGCACATTCCGGCTTTCTTCGGCGAGTTCGGCCTGGCTCGGCAGGATGCCGGGGAGCAGCTCGGCGCCGGCCCAGGCCAGCTCCTCCAGACGCAAGGCGCGCGTGCGTCCGGACGTCAGGGCAGCGTAGATCGGTATCCGATACGCGCGAAAAAAACGCCAGACGACGTCGGCGAGCAAGTGCACCAGGGCGTGACCCGCCGTCTTCTCGTCGGCGTTGCGCTTGGACTTCGCCGGCAGGTGCGCGAGCAGTTCGCGGCCGCGGCGGCAGACCTGCCCCAGCCGAGCGGCATCCCCGGGCAAGGTCTCGGCGCCGGCCGCGGTCGCCGCGCGCGCCGAATCCAGCTCGCGCAGAAAGGTTTGGACCTCGGACTCGGCGAGTCCGGCGCGCAGCAGCCGGCCGCTGCGCTCCTGCAAGGGAATTTGGTCGATCATAGTGCCTTGGTGATTTTCATTGCGGCGTTCCGCCAAATCAAAGGGACCCGTATTCTGGAGCCGGCGAAACGCTAGCGCAAGCCGCTTGTTCTGCCGCAAAATGCGAATATGAACGATAACGCAAAAGCGGCGAAATTTACCACCCTGGTCAGTCCGGAGCAGCTGGCGCAGCATTTGCACGACCCGCGCTGGGTCGTCTTCGATTGCCGCTTTGCGCTGACGCGCCCGGAATCCGGGCGGCAGGCTTATGCGAAAAACCATATTCCAGGCGCGCGCTATGCGCATCTGGACGAAGACCTGTCCGGGCCGATCACGCAGGCGAGCGGACGCCATCCTTTGCCCGAGCCCGGCCTGCTCGCGCGCAAGCTCGGCCGCTGGGGGGTGGACGGCGACAAACAGGTGGTCGTCTACGACGACGCCTTCGGCTCGATGGCGGTGCGCCTGTGGTGGCTGCTGCGCTGGCTGGGTCACGAGGCGGTGGCGCTGCTCGACGGCGGCTTCCCCGCGTGGCTGAAACAGGGGCGTGAGCTCAGCGCCGAAGTTCCGGCCGTTCGCACGACCGAGTTCCACCCCGCGCCGGATGACCGCATGTGGGTGGACAGCGAAACGGTACTCGCAGCCCTGCAGCAAGAACGTGTGATCATCGACGCCCGCGCGGAAGTGCGCTTTACGGGATTTATCGAACCGCTGGACAAGGTGGCCGGGCATATTCCGGGGAGCCTGAACTTGCCGTTCGAGGACAATCTCGACATGCGCGGCAACTTTCTCAAGCCGGAAGAACTGCGCGCGCAGTACGAGTCCCTGCTCCATGGGGCGCCTCCGGGCGAAGTCATACACATGTGCGGATCCGGGGTGACTGCCTGCCACAACCTGCTGGCGCTGGAAATCGCCGGCATGCCCGGCGGCAAGCTCTACGCCGGGTCGTGGAGCGAGTGGATAACCGATCCGTCCCGTCCAATAGTCGGGAAGGCAGCGTCATGAGCGGCGGCAGAACCACGCGCGCATTGCAGAGAATCATCGAATCGGTGGCCGCCTCCGACGGCGCCGGCGTCAAGCTGCGGCGCAGCCTGGGACAATCGCCGTACGCGCGCCTGGATCCGTTCCTGATGCTGGACGAGTTTTCGTCGTTCGATGCGAACGACTACATCGCCGGCTTTCCGGCGCATCCGCACCGCGGCTTCGAAACCGTCACCTACCTGCTCGACGGCCATATGCTGCACGAAGACCATCTGGGCAACCGCGGCGACCTGAAAAGCGGCGCGGTGCAATGGATGAGCGCGGGCCGGGGCATTATCCACTCGGAGATGCCGCAGCAGGAGCAGGGGCGCATGCGCGGCTTCCAGCTCTGGATCAACCTGCCCGCGCGCGAAAAAATGAAGCCCGCGGGCTACCGCGACATCGATCCCGCCGAAATCCCGGTCGTCGCGCTCTCCGGCGGCGGCCGCGCCAAGGTCATTGCCGGCACCCTCGAGTCGGACGAGCGCAGCGTGCCGGGGCCGATACAGGGGCTCGCCACCGATCCGCTGTATGTCGACGTGGAACTGCCCGCAGGCGCGGCGTTCACGCAGCCGGTGGGCGGCGAGCGCAATGCATTCATTTATGTGTTCGAGGGCAGCGCGAAAATCGGCGACGTCGCTACGGCGC
>JBQMQE010000039.1:0-25006 GCA_052172655.1 Burkholderiales bacterium | reverse complement strand
GCGAAATAGGCGCCGAAGGCAAGTATCAGCAGGGCGACGACGACCTTGGGCACGAAGCGCACGACCTCGCCCAGCAGCCCGGTGACGTAGGTAAGTCCCATGCCGTTGAAGCCGATAATGAGGGCGGCGAGTATTACCAGCCAATAGATCAGCAGGCCCAGTATCCTGGTGGTGTCGGATTCCACGCCGCCCTGCTGCAGGAACCCGTCCAGGCCGGCGCGCTCGGTGAGGACGTTGAAGTTGATCGCGCGCAAGGCCTTCTCGGTCGCGAACATCGCGAATTTGGCGAGCAGCCAGCCCGCGATCAGGACGCCCAGCGCCACCGCCAGCTTGGGCAGGAATTCGCCGATCTGGACCAGGATCGCCTTCACCGGCTCGAGCATGATGTCGACTTTTTCCATTTCTTGCCTCCGATCTAATGCGTACTGTTGTCCGCTCAGGCGCCCGGTGCAATCCCGCACAGCGCGAGCACGCCCTGCAGCGGGACGCTGATCCATGCCGGGCGGTTGTTGACTTCATAGCGCAGCTCGTACAGCGCTTTTTCCAGCTCGAACAGCGAAATCAGCCCCTGAACTTCTGCAAACGACGTGAACAGGCCGCTGTCGCGCGTGGTTTCGTCGTAGGCGCGCAGGAACGTCTCGCGCGCCTCGTGCACCCAGCCCTGCGCCAGCGGCGCAACCTTCTCCCGGTCAGCATCGGTGTAGGTATCGCGCAGCACCGCGCTCCAGCGTGCGTAATCGAAGGAGCGCAGCATCCCGGCGACGTCGCGCAGCGACGAATGCTTGGCGCGGCGTTCGGCCAGCGGGCGCGCCGGCTCGCCCTCGAAGTCGATAATGATGAAATCGTTGCTGCTCACCAGCACCTGACCCAGGTGGTAGTCGCCGTGGAAGCGGGTCTTCAGGCAGGTGCCCGCCGGCATGTTGCAGGCATCGATCCGGTCGAACAGCCGCTGCCGCGCTTCGAGCAGCGCGCGCGCGTTCGCCTGCGCCGGCGCCGGAATCTGGGCCTGCTGCTGCTCCAGCAGCGCAAGCGTCGCCAGCGCATCGTCGTGCACGCGCTGCTTCCAGCCGGCGAGGTCGCCTGCTGCCAGCGGCTCGGGATCGAAGGCCGGGTCGCCCGTGCGCAGCGCCAGCGCCTGGTGCAGCTCCGCCGTGCGCGTGCCCAGGGTGTGCACCAGCGACAGGTAGGCGCCGTGCAGATCCGCGGGCGGTTCGGTCGCCGCGGCGAGCAGGGTGTCGAAAGTGCGCTCGAGATAGTCGAGCGTGTACGACCAGCCGTCGCCCTGGTTGGCGACATGGCCTTGCAGCAGCGCCAGGCTGGTAGGGGTGCCGTCGGCGGCAAGGTATTCAATCGCCCCCGCCACCGGCACGCAGTTGGCAAAATGCGCAACTTCGGTGAGGAAGCATCCTACTTCGAACTCGGGATTCACGCCGGCGCGGATGCGCCGGTAGCCCTTGAGGAACAGGCGCTCGCCCAGCATCACCACGGTATTGCTGCTCTGGAACTTCGGCCGCGTGATCGGCAGCTTCGCCACCGCGTCGCCGGCGAGCTCGGCGTAGGCCCTGGTCGGGGTGAAGCGCAGCTTGCCGTGCGCGCAATCCACTTCGCGTCCGGCGCCGATCGCATCCACCAACGCGCGGCAGAACGCTTCGTCGGCGAATGCGTCTGCAAGCACGCCGACCTGCGACTGCTGGCGCACGCGTGCCAGGGTTGCCGCAGCGAGCGCGCGCACCTGTTCGTCGTCGCTGTCGCCGAAGGCGAGCGCCATCGGCAGGAAATATCCATTCTGTCCGGCTGCGGTCTCGACCTGCAGCAGCGTGATCAGCCAGGTGCGCGGTTCCTGACCCCAAAGCGCCCAGTCGGAGAGCGCCGCACGCTTGATCGCCTCGCCCTTGGCCGCGTACCAGCGCTGCGAGGCGATATAGCGCGGCAGCGTATCGGTCTCGAACTGCGCGCGCAGCTTCTCCGCCATGCGCATGCGCCAGGGCACGACGCGGTCGCGGAAGAAACTGGTCCAGCCGTCGAACAGCACCAGCACCGGCCGATCTTCCGGCGCCATGCGTTCCTCGTGCCAGAGCGGCACTTCGACGTCGGTAGCGAGGCGGAACCAATAGAAGCCGCAGGCGGGCAGGGTGAGCAGGTAGAAGCGCTCGCCGATCGGCGGGAAGGCGGTGCGGCCCATCATCTCCATCGGCACGCGGCCGCGATAACGCGCGAGATCCAGTTCCACCGGCTGCGCCGAGCGGCCGAGGTTGGCGACGCACAGGATCGTCTCCTCGCCGTACTCGCGCAGGTAGGCGAGTATTTTTCGGTTGCCGGGATTGAGAAACGACAGGCGCCCGCGCCCGAAGGCCTGGCTGGTCTTGCGCACCGCCAGCATGCGTCGCATCCAGTTGAGCAGCGAGGACGGAGCGCGCGCCTGCGCTTCCACGTTCACCGCCTCGTAGCCGTACACCGCGTCCATGATCGGCGGCAGGTACAGCCGCTGCGGGTCGGCGTGCGAAAAGCCGGCATTGCGGTCCGGGCTCCACTGCATCGGCGTGCGCACGCCGTTTCTGTCGCCGAGGAAAATATTGTCGCCCATGCCGATCTCGTCGCCGTAGTAGATGATCGGCGAGCCCGGCATCGACAAGAGCAGGCTGTTCATCAGCTTGATGCGCTCGCGGTCGTTTTCCATCAGCGGCGCCAGCCGGCGGCGGATGCCGAGGTTGATGCGCGCGAGCGGATCGGCGGCGTACATCTGGTACATGTAGTCGCGCTCCTTGCTGGTCACCATCTCCAGCGTGAGCTCGTCGTGGTTGCGCAGGAAGATCGCCCACTGGGCGTTGTCGGGAATCTCCGGCGTCTGCTGCATGATTTCCACCACGGGGTGGCGGTCCTCCTGCGCCATCGCCATGTAGATGCGCGGCATCAGCGGGAAGTGGTAGGCCATGTGGCACTCGTCGCCGTCGCCGAAATATTCGCGCACGTCCTCGGGCCACTGGTTGGCTTCTGCGAGCAGCAGCCGGTTCTTGTAATTTGCGTCGACCTGCGCGCGGATCTGGCGGATGACGGCGTGCGTCTCGGGAAGGTTCTCGTTGCTGGTGCCCTCGCGCTCGACCAAGTAGGGGATCGCGTCGAGCCGGAACCCGTCCACGCCCATGTCGAACCAGAAGCGCATCACGCGGATCACCGCCTTCAGCACCTTCGGATTGTCGAAATTGAGGTCTGGCTGGTGGCTGAAGAAACGGTGCCAGAAGAAAGCCTTGGCGATTGGGTCCCAGGTCCAGTTGGAGGTCTCGGTGTCGGTAAAAATGATGCGCGTCTTGCCGTACTTGGTGTCGCTGTCGCTCCAGACGTAGAAATCGCGCTTGCTTGATCCCGGCGGCGCGCGGCGCGCGGCCTGGAACCACGGGTGCTGGTCCGAGGTATGGTTCACCACGAGCTCGGTGATCACGCGCAGGCCGCGCCGGTGCGCCTCGCGCATCAGCGTGCGCACATCGTTGCGGGTGCCGTACTGCGCGTGCACGTTGTGATAGTCGGAAACGTCGTAGCCGTCGTCCTTCATCGGCGAGGGATAGAAGGGCAGCAGCCAGATGGTATTCACGCCCAGGTCGCGCACGTAGTCGAGCTTTTCGATCAGCCCGGGGAAATCGCCCAGGCCGTCGCCGTTGGAATCGAAGAACGCCTTGATGTGCAACTGGTAGATGACGGCGTCCTTGTACCAGAGCGCGTCGTCCTGGGCGGGCGCGGCCGGCGCGTCCTGCGGCTTTGCTTCGTCGGGGGAGATTTTGACCGGCTTGTTCATCGCGTTCCGGATGTATTACAGGAAGTAGTCGAAATTGCGTTCGGTGCGCACCTTGCGCCGCAGCGCGAACACATGCGCGGGCGCGCGTTGCGGATCGAGCTGGACGAAGTTGCGCGGGCCGCTCCAGAGAAAGCGCGCGCCGGAGAGCAGATCGTGCATCTGGTAGGGCGTATGCGCGTCGATGCCCAGCGCGGCCAGATCGAGCTCGACCCAGCCGGACTGGACATGGTGCGGGTCGAGATTGACGACCATCACCACCAGGTTCTCGAGCCCGGCATCCGACTTGGCGTAGCACATCAGGCTGTCGTTATCGACCGGGAAGAAACGCAACGAAGCGTCGGACTGCAGCGCGGGATTGTCGCGGCGCGCGCGGTTCACGCGCGCTATGAGGTCGGACAGGCTCTGTGCCGCCTCCAGATCCCAGGCGCGGATCTGGTACTTCTCGCTGTCCGCGTAGTCCTCGGTGCCGGGTTCGCGCGGCGTCGCCTCGAGCAGTTCGAACGCCGGCCCGTAGATGCCGTAGCTCGCAGCGAGCGTCGCCGCCAGCACCAGGCGCACGATGAACGCGGGGCGAGCGCCGAACTGCAGGTACTCGGTGAGGATGTCCGGGGTGTTCGGCCAGGCGTTGGGTCTGAAGTATTCGCGCCCGGGCCCCTGCGTGAGCTCGGTGAAGTATTCGGTGAGCTCGTACTTGGTGTTGCGCCAGGCGAAGTAGGTATAGGACTGGGTAAAGCCCAGCTTGGCCAGTCGGTGCATGACCCTGGGCCGGGTGAACGCCTCGGCGAGGAAGAGCGCATCCGGGTACTCGCGCTTCAACTCGGCGATCGCCCATTCCCAGAACGGGAACGGCTTGGTGTGCGGATTGTCGATGCGGAAAATCCGCACGCCTTCGCCGGCCCAGTAGCGGATCACGTCCGCGAGTTCCTGCCACAGAGCGCGCCAGTCCTCCGACTCGAATTCGAACGGAAAGATGTCCTGGTACTTCTTCGGCGGGTTCTCGGCGTACTGCACGGTGCCGTCGGGCCGCCACTTGAACCATTTCGGATGCGCCGCTACGTAGGGGTGATCCGGCGCGCACTGGAACGCGATATCCAGGGCGATTTCGATGCCATGTGTGTGCGCGCTCGCGACGAGCCGCCTGAAATCTTCGATCGTGCCCAGTTCACCATGCAGCGCCGTATACCCGCCTTCGACCGAGCCTATCGCCCACGGGCTGCCCGGATCCTCGGGCCCTGCGGCGAGCGCGTTATTCGCGCCCTTGCGGTTGACGCGCCCGATCGGATGGATCGGCGGAAAATAAAGCACGTCGAATCCCATTTTCGCGACGTAGGGCAGGCGCGCCTCGCAATCCTGGAAGGTGCCGTGCCAACCCGGCTGGTTCGAGGCCGAGCGCGGGAACATTTCGTACCATGCGGAGAAGCGCGCGCGCTCCCGGTCCACCACCAGCGGATGCACCACGGGGCAGGTGGTGGCGTAGCGCCGGTCCGGGTAGCGCTCGGCAACAGCGGCGAATTCTTCATCCATTCCCAGCGTCTTCAGCGCCTGCGCTTCGAGCGCCGCCCGCAGCCTGGCCGCCCAATTCTTCAGCCGCGTGCGGTCTTCCCCGTCGGCGCGCTCTGCGGCTTCCTCGATCAGCCCGGCGCCGACCTGCGCCGCGACGCGCAGGTCTTCGGACTCGATGCGCCGCGCGAAATCGTGGCGCCAGGAGAGAAAATGATCCACCCAGGCCGTCACCGTATACTGGTAGCGGCCGACCGACTGCGCGACGAAGCTTGCGCGCCAGCGGTCGCTCACCAGCGGGACCATGGTCGTTTCCTGCCACGCCGCCTCGCCCTCGCGCCGCCACAGCAGCAGGCAGGCGAGCGTATCGTGGCCATCGGTAAAGCAGTCGGCCTCGACCACGACCTCGTCGCCGACGATGCGCTTGGCGGCAAAGCGCCCGTTATCCACCGAGGGCGTGACGCGTTCGATCACCGCGCGCATGCGCCCGTCGCGCATGTCCATTTCCGCTTTGGTCATGTGCTACCCCGCCTTGAACATGAGTACAGACAGCGGCGGCAGGGTGAGGGCGAGCGAGTGAAAGCGCCCGTGCGCCGCGACCGGCGCGGACTCGACGCCGCCGAGGTTGCCCATGCCGCTGCCGCCGTACAGCGTCGCATCGCTGTTGGCGATCTCGCGCCAGTAGCCTCCCTGCGGCACGCCGACGATGTAGTTCGTGCGCGGCACCGGCGTGAAATTGCACACCACCAGCACCGGCGCGCCGCCATCGCGCGCTAAGCGCAGGAAGGTAAGCACGCTCTGTTCGCTGTCATTGCAGTCCACCCATTCGAAACCGGACTGATCGAAGTCGACCTGATACAGCGCGGGCTCGGAGCGGTAGAGCCGGTTGAGGTCGGCCACCCAGCGCCGCAGCCCTTCGTGCTCGGGATAGCGCAGCACATGCCACTCCAGGCTGCCCTCGTGCGCCCATTCGCTGCGCTGGCCGAATTCCCCGCCCATGAACAGCAGTTTCTTCCCCGGATGCCCCCACATATAGCCGTAGAGCAGGCGCAGATTCGCAAACTGGCGCCAGCTATCGCCCGGCATCTTGCCGATCAGCGATCCTTTTCCGTACACCACTTCGTCGTGCGACAGCGGCAACACGAAATTCTCGAAGAAGGCGTACCAGATCGAAAACGTGAGCTGTCGATGGTGATACTTGCGGTGGACCGGATCCTGGCTCATGTACTTGAGCGTGTCGTGCATCCAGCCCATGTTCCACTTGATGCCGAAGCCGAGGCCGCCGAGATAAACCGGCCGCGACACCATCGGCCAGGAGGTCGACTCCTCGGCCATCGTCTGCACGTCCGGATGATCGCGATAGACCGCCTGATTCAATACGCGCAGGAACTCGACCGCCTCGATGTTCTCCCTGCCGCCGTAGCGGTTCGGCACCCACTCGCCTTCCTTGCGCCCGTAGTCCAGGTAAAGCATGGAGGCGACACCGTCCACCCGCAGCCCGTCCACGTGATAGCGGTCGAGCCAGTACAGCGCGCTGGAAACCAGGAATCCGCGCACTTCGTTGCGGCCGTAATTGAATATGGCGCTTTTCCACTCCGGGTGAAATCCCTGCTTCGGGTCGGCGTGCTCATACAGGGCGGTACCGTCGAAGTACCCCAGTCCATGTTCGTCGCTGGGGAAATGCGAGGGCACCCAGTCGAGGATGACGCCGATGCCGTGCTGGTGCAGGGTATCGACGAGGTACATGAAATCCTCCGGGCTGCCGTAGCGCGCGGTCGGCGCGTAGTAGCCCGTGGTCTGGTAGCCCCAGGAGCCGTAGAACGGATGCTCGGTGATGGGCATCAATTCCACATGCGTGAACCCCATCTCGCACACGTACTCGGCGAGCGGCTGCGCGATTTCGCGGTAGCCAAGGAAGCGGTTCGCGTCCTCGGGCACACGCCGCCACGAACCCAAATGCATTTCATAGATAGCCATCGGCGCATCGAGCGCGTTGGCCGCCCGCCGCGACGCCATCCACGCGGCGTCGCCCCAGTCGTAATCCAGCTTCCACGCGCGCGAGCCGGTTCGCGGCGGCGCTTCGGCAAAGAACGCGAATGGGTCGGCCTTGTCCACCTGGTAGCCGCCTAAGCGGGAATCGATGAAATACTTGTACGCCTGCCCGTGCGCGACGCCGGGCACGAATCCTTCCCACACCCCCGAGCCGTCCCCGCGTGCGGCGAGCGGATGCGCGTCCTGATTCCAGCCGTTCCAGTCGCCGATCGCCGAAACGCGCTCCGCGTTCGGCGCCCAGACGGAGAAATGCGCGCCGGCGACGCCGTCGTGCTCGGCAAGGTGGCAGCCGAACTTCTCGTACAGCTTTGCGTGGGTGCCTTCCTTGAACAGATAGATATCGTGGTCGGTTAGCAATGTATTCTCCCCATCGGATACGGTTGGCGCCACTGGGTGGTGAACGCGCTGGAGCAAGACGCCGCGAAAGTCCGGGCTTGGGCCGCGTGCGCGGCGCAGTGGGCGAAGAGCTGTTGAAGCTCGCGCTTCGCCACGTCCGGTATCGGTCCCGCGGCGTCGCAAAGCTTGGGTATTTTAGTAGGATAGCATGATCGGGCATGCGCGCCAACCCTCACTCGCCGCCGCGCCGCTAGCGCGACGCGAATTTGTATTCTCCAACAAGGGGGTACGCGAGCGTGGCGCATCTCGAAGACTACTGGAAGGCAGCAGAGCGCAGCCTATTGCTTCGCCTGGGCGAGCGCCGCCACTGCCGTGGCGATCTCCTGCGCCAGCGCGGCCAGCGCTTTTTCGTGTGCGCCAACGAGCACGGCAACGCCCGCAGCATTCACCGTCTCGACGAAAACAGAGCGCGTTTCGCGCAGACGCGCGCCGGCGCGATCGCGCACGCTCCACACCGCTTCCAGCGTCGCGGATGCGCCAGGTACCGACTCGAATCGCAGCACGTCGATCAATACGCGGTAGTCCGCATTCTGCCCGCCGTACTGGAAATTCGCGGCGACGCGCGCCGCCGGCAGGCGTCGCCCTACATCCTCCGCGATGACGCGCGGAATCTCGCGCTTCAACGGTTCGGACCAACGCGCGGCGTCGGAGAACGCGTAGCGCTCAGGCGCGACACGCAACACGATCTGCGGCCGGTCCAGCGCCTCGGGCACGGTGACCGGACCGATAGCGACCCGATAGCCGGGAGCCACGCTCGCCGCTGTCGCCGGCGGCGGCGCTGCGCCCGAAAGCGTGTAGTAGCGCGTCGGCAGCGGCGTCGCGCAGGCGGCGAGCGCGAGCAGCGATACAGCGAGCGCGCCGCGCCATTTCACTGCGGCTGCTCCTCGACGCGGCCGCGCAGGATCGCACCCGGATTGCGCTCGAGGTAATCGGCAAGACTGCGCAGCGACTCCGCCGCGCGCGAAATCTCGCGCAGCGTCTCGCGCAGGTCGCGCTGCATCGGCGCATCTTCGGCGAGCAGACGGTCGACGCCGGCGAGACTGCGCTCGGCGCCTTCCAATGTCTTCTGCGCACCGGACAGGGCGCGGCTCAGATCGGCCAGCGTCCGCCCCGCCTGCGGCGTGACATCGCTGTCTATCCGCTTCACCGCACGCTCGGTCGCCTCCAGCGTGCGCTCCAGCGCGTTCAGCGCCCTGCGCGCATCGGCTATCGTCCCCTCCAGTGGAAGCTTGTCCAGCTTGTGCGCGAGCCGGAGCAGCGTTGCGCGCAGTTCCTGCAGGCTGCTGGGCGCGGTCGGAATTTCGGCACGGCCGGAACGCATGCGCACCGCCGCCTTGGGCTGGCCGGGGAAGTAATCGAGCGCGACGAACAGCTGGCCGGTGAGCAGGCTGCCGCTGCGCAACTGCGCGCGCAGGCCGCGCTCGACCAGCCTGCCTATCAGCGCGCCGGGCGGCGCCCCGCCCCGCTTCGCGTTGCCGCGCAAGCGGTCCGGATACAGCCGCACCTCGACCGGAATGCGCACATCCGCGCTCGCCGGATCGAAATCGATATTGATGGCGGCGACTTCACCCACCACCACGCCGCGAAAGTCCACCGGCGCGCCGACGGAAAGCCCGCGTACCGATTCGTCGAATACCATGTAGTAGGTCTCCTCGGCGGTATCGGGCAGGCGCATCGCGATGACACGGTCGGGGTAGAGCGCAAATCTCGCGTCTTCCTTCGCCGGCGGCGCCTGCGCCGATTCGGCCGGCGTCTGAAAGGCGACGCCGCCGAGCAGCACCGAGGCCACCGACTCGGTGTTGAGTTTTATGCCGTTCGCATCGAGCGCCACGTCGAAGCCGCTCGCCTGCCAGAAGCGCGTGTCGGTCTTGACGAAGCGGTCATAGGGCGCATTGATGAACACGCGCAACTGCACGCCGGCGCCGTCGCGGTCGAGCTCGTAGGCGACGACCGAGCCCACCTGCACGCGGCGAAAGTACACCGGCGAGCCGACATCGAGCGAGCCGATATCGTCGGCATGCAGCGCGAAATGGCGCCCGGGCAGGTCGACGGTGACAATCGGCGGCACGTCCAATCCGACGAACTCGCGCTTCGATTCCTTCGATGCGCCCACGTCCATGCCGATGTAGGCGCCGGAGAGCAGCGTGCCCAGGCCCGATACCTGCGTTCCGCTCACGCGCGGTCGCACCACCCAGAAGCGCGTGTCCGCCACAAGGAAGGGCTCGGCCTGTTTGCTCAGTTGCACCGTGGCGACGACGCGCGCCCGGTCTTGCGAGAACGCGACAGCGGTGACGCGGCCGATGTCCACGCTGCGGTACTTGACCCGCGTCTTCTGCGGTTCAAGCCCTTCCGCCGTGCTGAAACTGATGCTGATCGTCGGCCCGCGCTCAAGCACCGCCTGCAGCGCGAGCCAGCCGCCGATCAGCGCGGCGACGATCGGAATCAGCCACACCAGTTGCAGCGACCAGCGCCGGTGCGGCGTGACGCGCGCCTCGGGGATATCCGCGGGATCCGGCAGTTGCGGCGTTTGTTCTATGGCTTTTCTCCCAAGGCATCCCAGATCAGGCGCGGATCGAAGCTCGCGGCGGCGAACATGGTGAGCACAACCACTGCGCCGAACGCCGCCGCGCCCGGCCCGGCATGGATCGAGGCGAACGTGCTCACGTGAACCAGGGCCACCAGTATCGTCACCACGTAGATGTCGAGCATCGACCAGCGCCCGGCGAACTCGATCACGCGATAAAGCCGCGTGCGCGTGCGTGGATGCCAGGCTGCGCGCATCTGCACCGAGGCGGCGAGCAGCGTGAGTGCGATCATCTTCGCCAGCGGCACCATGATGCTGGCGAAGAACACCAGCGCCGCCAGCACGAAAGACCCTGACGTCCACAGAAAGGCGACGCCGGAGAGTATGGTATCGCGCTGCGTGCCGAAAAGCGAACTGGTGTCCATGATCGGCAGCATGTTGGCGGGCACGTATAAAATCATCGCCGTGATGAGAAAGGCCCAGGTGCGCGCGAGGCTCGCCGGTTTTCGCGCATGCAGCACCGCCGAACAGCGCGGGCAGTGCGCATCGCCCCCCGGCGGCGGCGCGCGGCTCACCAGCCGGCACACCTCGCAGGCAAGCAGGCCGAGCCGGGCCGCGGTCGGCTCGGCGCTCACCGGCTTTGCTCCAGCTGCGCCCAGGCGGCATCTGCGTCGAACGCAGCCGCGCTCGCGGCGATCAGCAGCATCAGCGCGCCGAACGCAAAAAAAGCGGCGCCCGGATCGACTGTCGCAACGTGCGCGAGCTTTACCAGCGATACCAGCACGCCGAGCACGAACACTTCCACCATGCCCCAGGGCTTCACGCTTTCGATGAAGTGCAGCAGCGGCACCGCGCCCCAGCCGCGCCGGCCGCGACGCAGGGCGGCAAGCACCCAGGTGAGCCCGATGAGCTCGGCTGCAGGCACCAAAACGGTGGTGACAAACACCAGCGCCGCCACCGCGCGCGCGCCATCGTCCCACAACGACCTCGCTGCGCCGATCAGCGTCGCGCTGCTGTGCACGCCCTGAATCTCCAGACCCACGATCGGGAAGGCATTGGCTACGACGAACAGGATACAGGCCGCGAGCGCCAGCGCCAGCGCGCGCTCGTTGGCATCCGGCCGCGCCCAGCGGTAAAGGCGCGCGCCGCAGCGCGTGCAGCGCGCCTCGCCGCCGGGCGGCAATGGCGAGCGCCGGTGTAGCAGATCGCATTCCAAACATGCCACTGTTGCGGACGCGGACATATGTACTCAGAGCAGCGTTGAAAACAGCGTCGCAATGCCAAGGAAGGAGAAAAAGCCGACGACGTCGGTGACGGTGGTGAGGATGATGGAGGAGGACTGCGCCGGATCCTGGCCGAAGCGCTGCAGCATGATCGGAACCAGCGCACCGGCGAAACCCGCTGCCACCATCGAGATCACCATCGCCGCCGCGATCACCATCACCAGCCCGAGAGACCTGCTCCAGACGTACACGCCGAGCGCGGTAGTCGCGGCGACCGCGAAGCCGTTCATCAATCCGACATTGACCTCCTTGAACACCACCCTGGGCCAGTGGCGCAGGCTGATTTCGCGCAGCACCAGCCCGCGCATGGTCACCGCCAGCGCCTGCGCGCCGGCGTTGCCCGACTGGCCCGCGACCACCGGCAGCAGCACCGCAAGCGCGGTGTACTTGGCGATCGTGCCTTCGAACAGCCCGACGACGGAGGCGGCGAGAAACGCGGTGAGCAGGTTGATCTGCAGCCAGGGCAGGCGCTTGATCACGGCGAAGGTCGCCGGCGAAAGCGCGCGCTCGTCGCGGCTGGCGCCGACCATGGTCTGGATGTCAAGGGTGGTTTCCTGCCGCACGGCGGTGGCGAGCTTGGCCTGGCGGATGGCGCCGACCAGGCGCCCGTCGAAGTCGATTACCGGCAGATCGGTCACCGCGTCCTGTTGCATCTTTTCCACCACCTCTTCGCGCGGCGCCGTGTCCTGCACCGCGTCCGTGATCTTGCGCGCGATGCGCGTCAGCGTTTCCTCCGGGTCGGCCAGCGCCAGATCCTGAATGTCGACGCGAGCGTCGAGCCGGCCGTCGTCATCCACCAGATACACTTCACGCAATCCGCGCCGCTTCGTCTGGCGCAGGCGCGCCAAGGCTTCATGCGCGGTGAGTTCGCCGCGGTAGGCGAGTACGCGCGGGTCCATCAACTGTCCGGCGGAGTCGGCCCGATACTGCATCAGGGCGCGTATTTCGGCGGCCACCTGCGCGTTGAGCAGCCCCTTGTAGCGCTCACGCTCGTCTTCATCGAGCCGGTTGAGCAGCGCCGCGCTGCGCGCCGGCTCCAGCTCGGCCAGAAGCTCTGCCGCCCGCGCCTGCGGCAACTCGGTGAACACCGCCTGCTCCACATCGGTGGCGAGGCTGTGCCACACCGGCACCACCGCGTGCAGCGGCTGGGCCGCGAGCATTGCGCTCACCTCGCGCGCCGGCATCGATTCGATGCGCCGCGCCGCCTCGCGCGGGTAATCGAGCAGGAAGCGCAGGTTGAGGGCGGCGACGGCGGCTTCGGCGGCTGCGTTCACGCGTCCCCCTCGCGGCGTTCGACCGGAAGCAGGCCGATGAGCGCCTGGATCAACCCGGAGACGCCAAGCCAGTAGGCGCCGGCCATGTCGACGAATGTGTCTTGCGCGCCGTGCACTGCGGGCACGCTGTGCTCCAGCGAAAGCGCGCGCAGCAGCGCGGCGTGCGTAAATGTGCCGACCAGCCGGTCGCCCTGCTCGACGATGGGCAGCGCGGAAGCCTCGTGCCATCCCGGATGCTCGGGCAGCCCGGCGAGCAGCGCCTGCGCCGGAAGCCGCAGCGGACACGGACGCGCCAGCCGCGTGAGCGTACTCGCGACATTGGCGCGCAGCAAATCGGCGATCTCGACGTAGCCGAGCAGGCGCTGGTTGCGGTCGATGACGTAGGGATCGGCGACGCGCGCCTCGTCCGCGCGGCGCACGCGCTCGAGCGCTTCGCCGGCGGTCATCTCGGCAGGAAACGCCAGGGGGCGCGGATCCATCCACGCGCCGACCGTGCCCTCCGGGTAACCGAGCAGCAATGCGTAGGCAATGGTGAGCGCGGTCGGCAACTGCGCCAACAACCCTGCCCTGCGCTCTGCGCCGAAGTAGCGCAACAGCGCAACCCCGGTCTGCGCGCCGATTGCGCGCAGCAGCCCGATCGTATCGGCATCGGCGAGTTGCTCCAGGCAGCGCGCACCCGCGAGCGGCAGCATCTGCCGCAGCACGGGCGCGGCGAGCCGCAACGGCGCCGACTGCAGCAGCGCTGCAGCGGAGGCCGGGGCGAGCCGCTCGATCACGCGCGCGGCATCCGCCGGATGCGCTTCCAGAAACGCGTAGCTGAAATCTTCGCTGCTAGGCATCGCGCGCACCGCTGACCAGCAACACGATAGTCTGCTCGTTGAACACTTTCGCCGGCAGGCTCGCCCGACCCTCGGCGGTTTCGAGCACGACCGCGGTTTCCGTGAGTTCCAGAATCCGGCCCTCGTAGCCGGCGACGCGCACCAGCTGGCCGACGGCGTAGCGCTGACGCAGGTAGTGCGCGCCGATCAGATTGGCGACGTACTCGCGCGAGCCCAGGCTCAGCGCGAGCGATACCGCGCCCACCAGCGCGATTCCAGCTCCCGCCGCGAGTATGACGAGGAAGGTGACCCTGATGCCTATCTGCTCGGCGCCGACGAGGATGGCGGTAACGAGGATCGCCGCCTGCACCACGCGCCCGATCAGCGCGCGCTGGCGCTCGCCGGCGCTGGCGGCGGCCGCCTCGACCACGTCGCGCGCGAGCCGGCTGACCAGAAAGCCGGCGGCGATGATAAGCGCGCCGACAAGTACCGTCGGCAGGTAGTCGGCGACGCGCGCGAGCCATGCGGCGAACGTATTCAGGCCGAGCAACTGCGTCGCGGCGGCGAGGAAGAACAGCACCACCACCCAGAACACGACGCTGCCGAGAATCTTTGCCGAGGCGCCGGGCAGGCGCGTCGGCGCTGCGCCGCGTCCCGGGGAAATGCGCGCCAGCGTGCGTTCAGCCAGCAGCGTCAGGCGCACCGCGACCGAGCGCAGCAGGTGCGCCACGACCCAGCCGACCAGCAGCAGCAGGAACGCGCCGAGCACATTCGGCAGATAGAGCGCGAGCCGCTCTGCGGTCTGCTCGAGAACGCGGGCGAGCGCGTCACGCCATTGCAGGAAAAAGTCCATCCTCGATCTCCACGACGCGCATCAGAAAAGTGCGGCGAAGCACTCCTTACCGATGCATGGTAACAAAAAGGTGTGAGCGGTGCGCGCGGCGGCGGTCAGAGTTCATTTCGATATGAGGGGATGCCTCCGCGCATGCTCCCCTACTATATCGGCCGCTGCAAAATTTATTTTTCAGCGGATTCTTGGTGCGCGGTGTCCGCGCCGCCGCCATAGTCGACGCGCGCATCGGGATACAGGCGCTGCAGCACATCGCGGGCCGCTGCCGCCAGCGCCTCGTGCAGCGCGGGTTCGATCGTTTGCGATGCATCGGCGTCCCCGCGCAGCGACCAGGCATTGCCGAAAGCGTCCTTGCACTGCGCGAATGCCGCCGCGACCGTCTCCTGCCAATGCGCCGGATACTCCGACGCCGCCCAGTCGCCGCGGCCGCGGCCATAGTGCGCTACGGCCAGATAGCCGAGCAGCGCGGACACCGCGAGCTCGTCCAGGACTTCTTCGGTCCATGCCAGCGTCGTGACTTCGGCGCCGCGCACCAGGTTGTAGCCGCGCGCCAGGCCGGCCGAGCCGAGCGCGCCGAGGACGCCGCCGACGAGCAGGCCGGCGCCGAAAGTGAGGCCGCCGCTCGCCAAATCCGCTTTCAGCCCGGCGAGCGCACCGGTGACCATGCCGCCGAGCGCCGCGGCCTTGCCCTCACTCAGCCGCTCGCGCAAGGCATAGTGCTTGGCCAGGCGGGTGAGGATCTCGGCCGTGGCGTGTCCGCCCAGCCCGTGCAGCGCGATCAGGCGGTCCGAGCTCGCGCGGATGTCCGCGTCGAGGCGCTCGGCGAGTGCGCGCATCGCGAGCTGGCGCGGACTGTCCCCGGCCTCGCGGCGTATGCCGAGCGCGATCCCCAGCCCGCGCAGCCTGTCCGTCCAGCCGCCTTCGTCTACCGGCTCGCGATCGAGCGCCGCGCGCGCGAGCCGCTCGGAGAGCACGACCAGCGAGGCGTCGAAAGTCTCGCGCCGCCGGCGCAGCCACTGCGCGCTCAGCCGGGCGAACGCATCGCGCTTGTCGCTAGCAAGCACTTCGGCAAGCGCGTCGAACAACACCGCTTCCTGCACCCAGCAGCGGGCGAAAGCGTCGAACGCCAGCACTGCACGCACGCAACGCACCCCGGCCAGATGTGCGCGCCAGCGCTGGACGTCTGCCTGCTCCTCGGCTGCCGGACGCGGCCGGCCGAGCTGGTTGAGCAGCACCACAACCGGCTTGCCGATCCAATCGAGCACCTGCATCTCCGGCGCAACGTAGCTCGCATCCGCCGGATCTTCAGACGCATTGACCAGGTACAGCACAACATCGGCCTGCTCGCGCACATTGCGCGCCGCCTGCTGACTCGACCAGAGCGCGCGGTCGCGATAGCGGTCCCAGACCTGTGCGAGGAACCAGCCTATCGGATTGCGCGACTGCGCCAGCCGCCGCGCGAGGCGCGCACTGTCGCCGAAGCCGGGCGTGTCCCAAAGCACCAGGCGCTCGCCCGCGGGAGTCGCCGCCATTTCGTGCATGTCCGCGCTCTGCGTCACGTGAGGTTCGTCGCGCACCTCGCCGACGTCGCGCCCGAGCAGCGTGCGCGCCAGCGTCGTCTTGCCGACGTTGGTGTGCGATACGATGCTCAGTGCGATGGTCTGCGCCATGGTCTCAATCCTGCCCTGCGCGTGCCGGCGCGGCGTCGATCGCCGTGCGTAATGCGCGCTCCGCTTCGGTGTAGTCCAGCGCCTCGAGGTCGACGAACACCGCTTCGCGCCCGCTCTCGGTCAGCATGCGCCGCCAGGCGGCGCGCCGCTCGTCGCGCCGGGCGGCGCCGGACGCGTCGAAGCGCTGCCTGAACGCGGTTTCGTCGATGAGCACCGCGAACGGCGTAGCCGGCGGCATGCGCGCGGCGAGCGCGTCGATGAACGCGCCGTGGTTTTCGCGTTCCGGCGTCGCGGTAAGCGCGAACAGCGCTGCCACCAGCGCCACCGGCGCGCCGGGCATCAATGCCGGATCAAGCGCATCTTCTCCGCCGAAGGGCACCGTCGTCGCAATCGCGAGCTCGGTGCGTGGCCCGAACACGCGCGCCAGCAGCGTGTTCAAGCCGGCTGTGGCCCGCGCGCCCGGCCGAATGCTGTAGGGCACGATACGCACCTCGGCCACCGCACCGTGCTGCGCGCGCGCGATCGCCTGGAAATAGCCGTCGTCGAGCGACAGCGGAAAGCTGTTTGCGAGACGGCGTTCGAGCAGGAACTGGGCCAGCGCCATGAGCGCGCGCGGCACGATCACGAACAGCGCCATGGTCAGCGCATACAGGTGGATCCAGCGCGCCGCGTTCTCGCCCGGCGACACGGTCGAACGGATCGCCGCCAGCGCGCTTGCATCGGGCAGGGCGATGCCGCTGATCGCCGCGGCCGGCCCGAGCACGAGGGACAGGATCGCGTGGACCGCCGGCGCATCGAGAAAGGTGCTCTCCCACCCCGCGCGGTACTCGAGCGCGAAACCGCGCAGGTACATGCCGAATAGCGCGCCGGCCGCCAGGGCCGCCGCCGCCGTATGCAGCATACGCGCGATGCGCGACGCAGCCAGCGGGGCGCCGGCGACAGTCCAGTCGCGCACGAAGCCGGCAAGCGGCGGCGTGAGCCGTTCGATCCCGCGACCGAGTGCGACTGCATGCACTGCGCGCCCAATCCGCCGCGCGAGCGGGCCCTGGCTGGTGGCGCCCGCGCGGCGGCGGCGCGCCGCCGCGCGCGCCAGCATCGCCGCATACACCATGAGATTCCAGGCAAGCAGCGCCAGCAGCGGCGGCGCGAGCACGTTGATTCTCTGCGCCGGCCCGATCGCGTCGGTGGCGACGCCGGCGACGAGCGCAACAAGCGCGAGCGCCCAGCCGATCCAGGGGCGCCAGCTAAGTGCGCGCAGTACGAGCCCGACGCTGCGATCGCGCGAACACAGGCGCTCGGCGGCGAGGCGCGCCCTGCGCGCAATGAAAACAGCGGCGCTTGCCTGCTCGCCCTCGGCCTGCAGCGCCGCCTGCGTCGCCCAGAGCCGATCGTCCTCGCTCCAGCTGCCGCCCGTTTGTGCCGGCGGCAACGTTTCGTAAGCGCGCACCAAAAGTGCGCAGCGAGCGTCGGATTCGTTCATTCGATGGACGTGTGTGTTCTGTGCAATCGGCTGTCAGAGGAAGAGTATACGATTTTGCGCGAAGCCGACGACGCGCTGTCAGCGTTTCTGCGGAAAGCGGCACACGCCCGAATGCGCAGCCTGCGGGAGTTGACGCTGCGTTTTCCATCTATAATGGATCGCACTCAACCCTGCGAGAACCGCATGGCTCGGCGGGTGCTGGTCGCGCCTGCCGGGATCAAACTCTCGTCTGCACCGCGATGACCCCCACCATGCCAAACAAACCGCGAATGATCGACTTCAACCTGCCGCCGCTCACGCCGCGCCTGAAACCCGAGGCCGCGGGGTGAAGTCCGCCGCCACGCGCCTGCGCAGCCGTCTCGACAGCGTTGTCTGGGGCGCGCACGAACAGCCTCTGCCGGCATGGAAATCGCACGCACTGCGGGCCGTGCGCATGCTGCTGATCCTTATGCGCGACCTCGCCGGCGGCCAGCTCACGCTGCGCGCAATGAGCCTGGTGTACACGACGCTGCTGTCGATCGTACCGCTGCTTGCGCTGAGCTTCTCGGTACTGAAGGCATTCGGCGTCTACAACCAGATCCAGCCGGTGCTGCTGAACTTCCTCGCGCCGCTGGGCGCGAAGGGCGAAGACATCACGCGCAAGATCGTGCAGTTCATCGAGAACATGAACGTCGGCGTGCTCGGCGCGGTCGGGGTGGGGCTGCTGGTGTACACCGCGATCTCGCTGATGCAGAAGATCGAGGAGTCGCTGAACTACATCTGGCACATTGACCAACCCAGGCGCCTCGGCGAGCGCTTCAGTCGCTACCTCAGCGTACTCATGGTCGGCCCGATCCTGGTGTTCTCGGCGATGGGCATCACCGCCACGGTGATGAACATCGAGACGGTGCGCGATCTGCTCGCAATTGGCGCGCTGGGCCAGATGGTACAAATGATCAGCCGGCTTACGCCCTATCTGCTTGTGATCGCGGCCTTCACCTTCGTATACATGTTCATTCCGAACACGCGGGTGCGCTTCGCCCCGGCGCTGATCGGCGGCGCGGTCGGCGGAATCGTCTGGCAAACCGCGGGATGGGTTTTCGCGCTGTTCGTGGCCTCGTCCAACAAGTACGCGGCGATCTACTCGGGTTTGGCGATTCTGGTCATGTTCATGATCTGGCTGTACCTGAGCTGGCTGATCCTGCTGTTCGGCGCAAGCGTCGCGTTCTACGCCCAGCACCCCGAGTACCTTTATGCCAGGGGCGGCGAACCGCGGCTGAGCAACCGCATGCGCGAGCGGCTTGCGCTGTCGGTGATGAGCCTGGTCGCCGGCAGGTTTCTTGCCGGCGAACGTATACCGTCTCTGGCGGATTTCACACGCCTGCTCGGCGTGCCGATGCACGCGCTGCAGACGGTGCTCGACGCGCTGGCGCAGCGCGAACTTGTCATACAGAGCAGCGACGATCCGCCGGTCTACCTGCCGGCGCGCGAGCTTTCGCTAATATCGGTGACACAGGTGCTCGACGCCGTGCGCGCAGCCGGCGAGGAGCGTTACTTTTCGCCCGACGGACTGCCAGCGCCGCATCCGGTCGACGCAGTGCTGGAGCGCATGCGCCAGGCGGTCGAAGCGTCGGTCGGCGACATGACGCTGCGCGAGTTGGCGGCACAGGATGCGGATCCTGCGCAGCGCGCCGCCACAGCGGCGCAGGACCGGTAAGCGTCGCCCGAGCCCGGGTCCAGGCGGACCAGGGCATCGGCAGGCTCGCCAGCGTCGTCTACGAGGCTGTCAATCGCGCCAGCGGCGAGCAGACGACCGGGCGCGGGGCGCAGCCAAATCACCTGCGCGCGCGGCGCACGCGCCGGCTCGCAACGTGTAAGATCTTATTGCGCCCGGCGGCTTGCGCCGTCTCGCACGTTGAGTGACGCCGCGGTCGGCGACAAGCGCGCCGGCCGCGCAATATGCCAGGTTATCGCTTTCTTACTAATGGAGA
Source organism: Burkholderiales bacterium (assembly GCA_052172655.1). Lineage (GTDB taxonomy): Bacteria > Pseudomonadota > Gammaproteobacteria > Burkholderiales > SG8-39 > 2-12-FULL-64-23. The sequence goes on along the minus strand of JBQMQE010000039.1, from coordinate 5,402 downwards.
ACTCGCTTGGCCGGGTCAGCTAGTCGCGAACGCGTGAGCGCGGCCAGTCAAGGCGACTGGGGTGTCGCCGCCGATGCCGAGCGCTTGGGCAAGCCCGAGCGCGGCTGGCGGCTGCGGTTGTACACCATCGTCTTCGAGGCGGACACGCGCGCGGGCAAGCTGTTCGACCTGGTGCTACTCGCCTGCATCTTGCTCAGCGTCGTCGTGGTCATACTCGACAGCGTCGACAGCGTATCGCGTGACCACGCCGCGCTGTTCGAAGTGATCGAGTGGATGTTCACGGCCCTGTTTTCAGTCGAGTACGCCGCGCGCCTCGCGTGCGTGCGGCGGCCGCGGCGTTACGCCACCAGCTTCTTCGGCGTGGTGGATCTGCTTGCCGTGCTGCCCTCCTATCTGATTTTGTTCCTGCCCGGCGCGCACGCGCTGCTCGACGTGCGCATCCTGCGGCTGCTGCGCATATTCCGCATCCTAAAGCTGGCCGCGTATGTCGGGGAATACCGCGCCCTCGGCACCGCGCTCGCCGCCAGCCGGCGCAAGATCCTGATCTTCCTGTCGGTGGTGCTGATGATCGCCCTGCTCATGGGCACCCTGCTGTACGTGGTCGAAGGCCCCGAGCGCGGATACACCAGCATCCCGCTTTCGGTGTACTGGGCCATCGTCACCATGACCACGGTCGGCTACGGCGACATCACGCCGCAAACCGATCTCGGGCGTCTGATCGCCGCCGTGATGATGCTGCTCGGATGGGGCATCCTGGCGGTGCCCACGGGTATCGTCACCGCCGAGATGACTGCGCGCCGGTTCGCACAGCCTGCCCCCACCACGCGCACCTGCCACGAATGCCTGAGCGAAGGACACGAGGCGCAGGCGCAGTTCTGCAAGGACTGTGGCGCGAAGCTGCCACCCTTTCAGCGCGATTGAGCGGGAATTGAACGATCCAAATTGAACGATCCGATGGGCTCCGCTTTCCAATTTCTCTGGCTTGGTCTGCGCCCCGGTCAGAGGGGGCGGCGCCCGCTAATGATCCGCAGGAGGATTACCACGACGGCGATAACCAGAAGAACATGGATGAAGCCGCCCATGGTGTAGGAACTCACCAGCCCCAAAAGCCACAAGATGATCAGGACGACGGCGATGGTATAGAGCATGTTGACTATCCTTTCGTGGTTAAGCTCATCCCCTGATCAGGACAGCGCCCGAACCGACTCTTGGCCGGTCTTGGGCCGGCGATTCGGGGACATGCCATTTCCCGGGGGGCTGGCGTGCTAAAAACCGATTTTCCCCTTCGGATTCCACCCGCTCTGTACGCCAGCGCACATACGCCGCAACTATTTCGCCGTAGCCTTTACGCTGCGAGGGGTTCGCGCAATGCCGCAACGACGACGCCATTCTTTCCGCGACGCGTGACGGGACGGCGCTCGGAGGTGATTGATGATGGTTTTCGATACCGGATCCGGTTCTTTGCACTACCGCGCGCCGCCTGTGATGTCTGCCAACGAGAACGTTCGTTCGAATGCGGCGAACGCCGAGGTTCCTATGCATGGCACCAACCGAGTACCTGTAGCAAACAACCTGCTCGCCGCCCTGCCGCGCAAGGAGTATCGGCACTTGATTGACGACATGGAGCAGGTCGCGCTGACTTACGGCCAGGTGCTGTATGAGCCCGGGGAGCAGATAAAGCACGTCCATTTTCCCAATAACTCCGTTGTTTCCCTGCTGACGCTGGTGGACCGGCACCAAGCCCTGGAGGTCGGCTTGGTCGGACGCGAAGGCATGGTCGGCATACCTCTGGCGCTGGAGATCACCATTTCCCCGGTGCGCGCGCTGGTGCAAGGCAACGGAACAGCCATGCGCATGAAAGCGGCGCCCTTTCTCAAGCAACTCCGGCAAAGCCAGGCATTGCAGCGCGAGTTGCATCGTTACACCTACAGCTTGATGACGCAAATCACCCAAACGGCCGCATGCAACCGCTTTCATGTAATCGAAGCGCGTCTGGCCCGCTGGCTGCTGATGACCCACGATCGCATGCAATTGAGCCCGTTCCGGCTCACCCAGGATTTTCTTGCGCAAATGCTGGGCGTGCGGCGCGTCGGCGTCACCAAGGCCGCGCGCGCGCTGCAGCTAAACAAGCTGATCAGCTACAGCCGCGGGAGCATCACGATCCTCGACCGTAAAGGCCTGGAAACCGCCTGCTGCTCGTGCTACGAAATCGTCAAGAACATGCACGGGGCAGCGTAATCCTGGCGCTTGCGCCGCCGCTGCGGCAAAGCGCGACCGCCCCCCGCCAAAGTCCGCTCATGGCTGCGCGGCGCAGGGCGTACTGGCTTATTTCTTGACGCTCATTTCGTTATTGATGCTTTGCACGCCTTCGACGCCGCGCGCGATGTCGATTGCGCGATTGATCTGCCCCTGATTGTCGACAAATCCGCTGAGCTGTACTTCGCCCTTGCGCGTTACGATGGCGATATCGAAGCTCTTGACATCGGGATCGGCAAGCAATGCGGATTTGACCTTGGCGGTGACGATACCGTCATCGACGGTGTTGCCCACTGTCGCCTTGCCGTCCTTCAGGGTCATTCCGTTCTCTACGCCCTTCACACCCTCCACGTTGCGCGTGAGTGCGATGGCGTTGTCGATGCGCTGTTGCGTGTCGACGAAGCCGCTGAGCTGCACCTCGCCTTTGCGCGTCTCCACCTTGATCTCGAAACTCTTGGCGTCGTGGTCGGCGAGCAACGCCGACTTGACTCTTGCCGTTACCACGCTGTCGTCGATCTCCGTCCCCACCGTCGTGCCGGCCGGAGATATCCCGGTGCTGGCGGTCGGTGCCGTCGTGCCGGCAGCCGGTGCGCTCGCCTGCTCGTCGCGGCTGCCGCAGCCGGTCAGCAGAATCGACACGGCGCCCGCGAGCGCCAGACCTTGAACAAATGCTTTTGAGCGAACTTTCATGAGGTTCTCCGTTAAAGTTGAGCTGGACCGAAGGTCGCCGCCGTTCTCGCGTATCCCGGCCAGGCACCGCGCGCCGCTCCGGGCAGGATTGCAGTGAATACAAAATGCGGGCCTTCGGCCACAGGCATGACTATCCTCCCTTCGCGCTGCAGCCTCTGTGCGCTGGCGCGCATACGCAGCATTGCGCGGCGCTCCTTTCATTGTGTGCGCCGGCGCACGGAATAAACCTGCGCAACGTGCAAGCATGGGCTCGCCAACTTCAGAGGACCTGACCATGACCCGCGCCAAAGCCGTACGCAATCTGCTGCTGTCCCTATCGCTGGTCGCAAGTGTCTTTGCCGCGCCGGCATACGCGCAAATCAGCTTCAACATCAATATCGCTCCGCCCGCGCCGCAGTACGAAAGCGTGCCGATCATTGCCCCAGGCCATGTCTGGGCGCCAGGATACTGGGGCTGGACCGGCGAGCGCCACGTCTGGGTTCACGGACGCGCCATCATTCAGCGCGCGGGCTATCGCTGGTCGCCGGATCGCTGGGACCAGCGCAACAGCAGCTACTATCGCACCGCGGGCCACTGGGAACGCGTCAAGGTGAAGAAAGAGCATAAACAGAAGGGCTGGAAGCACGACAAGCGAGCTAAGCGCGGCGACAGCGGCCATGACAACGACGGCAAGCATGGCAGGAGCGATCGGCGCGGCGATTGAAGTTTTCCAGCCTCTGCACTCGGCGCCCGTCGGCAGTTTGGACGGGCATTTTTTCCGATGAAGTCATGGCGTCGGACTCGATATTCGCGTGCGGCAGTCAACCGATAGTGACCTGCGGCGTTGATTGGTGTTACAGACTGATCGAGTCTGAGTTCGCAAGCTTTGGTTTATCCCCTCACTTCTGAAAGAGACCCAATGAACAAGTTGATCGCTGTACTCGTTGCAAGCCTGTTTGCCACCTCCGTATTCGCCCAGGCAGCGGCACCCGGCACGCCGGCCGCGGTAAAAGCCGAAGCCAAAGCCGAAAAGGCCGACGTAAAAGCCGGAAAAGCTGAAGCCAAGGCGGATGCCAAGGCCGACGCCAAGGTTGCCGCCGCCGATGCAAAAGCTGCCAAAGCAAAAGCCGCTGCTGAAGCCAAAGCCGCAAAACTCAAGGCAAAAGCCGACGCCAAAGCTGCGAAAGCCGAAGCCAAGGCGGCGAAGGCCAAAGCCGCAGCCGACGCGAAAGCTGCCAAAGCCGAAGCCAAGGCGGCGAAGAGCAAAGCCGCAGCCGATGCCAAAGCCGCCGGCACCAAGTAATCGGCGGGTCGGCTGCACAAAAAAAGACAGGCTTGCCTGTCTTTTTTTTGCCCGCCGTTCGGCCTTATTCCGATTTGTACGAGCCGGCGCCCGCCACATCCGGGTTCAGGTCCTGAGTGCCCCGGAACGGGAATCGCGCTGCCGGTTCTTATCTTCGAGCGCCTTGATCAGGCCATCCACGCCGTCGTCGCGGATTCTTGCAGCGAACGAGTCGCGCCAGGCCGTGCCTGCCGCACCAATCCCGCAAAAATGAGCTTGTTGGGCCGAAAACGCACTGCGCATCCCGGCCTCCCCTATTGCCGCCCGCCGCGAATCATATTCTGGAAGATCGCGTACATGAGCCTGGACTTTTCCCAGAACGCGGAATTGACGGAATTGAACCTGGATCCGCCCTCCCGGTTCCGGGTCACCAGGAATTCAATCAGGCCGTCCACGCCGCCTTCGCGGATCTTTTCGGCAAAGACCTCGCGATAGGTGGTAACCAGGCGCACGCCCGCAACCTTGACGTCGTAGATCTTCCATCCCGCCGCTGTTTGCTGCATCTCGTAGTCCAGGGTCAGCCGTTCTCTCCCCGGTTGCCTGACCTCGGATTTGACCGTCACGTCGGTTGCGAGCGGCGCCGCGCGCAGTTGCTTGAAATCGACGGCTTGATTGCGGTATTGCGCGAGCGCAATGGAATAGGTCCGCAGCAGCAGCGTCTTGAACTCCTCGGTGAGCGCGCTCTGCTGTTCGGATGTAGCCAGGCGCCAGTTGCGCGCCATGGCGAGCCGGGTCATGTGGACAAAATCGAACAGAGGCGCGATATCGGTCTCGACCAGTTCCACTACTTTCGCCGGGCGAGCAGCCTGGACGCCCTGGCCTTGCCTGAGTTTGTCGATCACCTTGACGCTGACCGCGCGCAGCAGCGCATCCGGCGCAACACCTTGTGCAAGCAAAGCCGGGGCAGCGAGCGCCAATCCGAGCATCAGCGCATATTTCGCGACCAGCTCCTGCATATCGCCTCCTCAATGGGAAAGGAGCAGCGACAAGGAAGGTCAAGCGCACCTTGCCGCAAGCAACTTGGGGGCCGTTTCAAAATTACCGAATAGATTCTGACTTACGCGAGACATAAGAGGCATGGGAAGGGGCGAGCCGCTTTCTCTACCACCTCGATCCCCCCATTTCGCAATCACAT
>JBQMQE010000038.1:0-25220 GCA_052172655.1 Burkholderiales bacterium | reverse complement strand
TTTTCCAGAATATCGATGTCGCCGGATTTGCGCTTGAGCTGCGCCAGGACGGCGGCGCTTTTGCGCGCGGAGACCGCGCCGCGTGCGTTGTCGAATCTCACCGCTTGCGCGGTATGCCGCGCTATGAGGGCATCGGTGTCAGGCAGGGTCGCGCAGCCTGCCGTGACGAGCACGAAACAGCCGAATATCCAAACAGGCTTAAGTGCGCGAATTGCCATGATTTCCGATTGCCACGAATCAAAATACGACATTAAACGAAAAATGCGGGCCGTTCCGTGCGCTGCGGCGCACAAATACCGTGTGCCGCAGCCGAAGATCGTCAAATTCAGCCCGCATTCAATATTTTTTCCATCTTATGTGCGGCAACGCACAGAACCTGCGGAAATGACCGGCGATACTTGTGCCGTACCCGCCAGTCACTAATTTCTCTCCTCCCTGAAGTCGATTGGCGGGTCCGGGCCCTCGGTTCATGCTCATGACCGAGGGCCTGATTTTTTGTTCTTTGCATGCGGCACGGCCCTGGCATCCCGGATCAGTTGCCGACAATCACTGTCTTTCCCCGGCCCGGCGTCGATCAGGGGGATCAGCGCCAGCACCGGACTGGCGATGCCCAGCGCAATTGCGCCGAGCGCGCGCACGGCTACGCGGCCTTTGTCTACGCCGACATCGGGTTGGGCAAAGCTGCCGCGAACGTAGATCGGGCTGCGCAAAGCCAGGGGACTGGTGTTTTTCGTTTTCTGATTGAGCGTCAGGTCCAGTTTCTCCTCGCCCAGATCGATGCTGCCGCTAGCGACGATGGTGGTGACCTCGGTGTCGAAGATCAGCGCATTGGCGCGCATGATGCCGTCTTTGACCGCGAAATCGGCGACCGCGCAGCGCAACTTGACGAGTTTGTCGCCGCTCACTTTGAGCACCAGTATCTCCCACAGATGCAGGCCGGCCTTTTCCATCATCAGCTTGCTGATTTCTCCGTTGGCGACGACCAGTCCCACCTTGCCGTTGGAACTCGCCAGCATGCGCCCCACCGAGTTGCCCTTTCCCGCGAGATCGAATTCGCCGTTGACCTGGCCTATGCTGGTCTTGCTCAGCGTGACCGTCGGAAACAGCTTGGCCATGAGGATTCTTCTGGCCTTCACCTGGGCGCGTGCCTGGATCGGATCCTGGCGCCCGTCCAGCGAAATTACGGCATTGAGGTGCCCGCCGGCCACGCCGAAATCGAGCGGATCCAACGTCATCACGGAATCGCGCAAACTCAAATGCACTGCGAGGTCTTCGAGAGGCAGCTCCTTGACGCGGCGGATGGTCTTTGCCTTCAGCGTCACTTCGGCGTCTACGCTGCCCCAGCGCTCGGTCTTGAACGGCAGGTCGGGCAGCACGCGCGCTGGCGCTGTTTCGGGTGCGGCTGCTTGTGACGGCGCCGCAGCCGTCTGTTTGGCGGCTTGCACGCTGCCTGTCCGCGCACCGATCAGGGGGCCAAGATCTGCGACATCGAGCAGCTTGGAAACCAACTCGGCTTTCATGGCTGGACGTTTGCCGCCGGTATCGACCTGTACTGAACCGGCGATGTCGCTGTCGCCGACCCGCCCCGAGAACTTCTCGTAGCGCCAGATTTTCCCGCCATGCAGCAGGCGCCCCTCGGTCACATAAGCGCGCGTTTGCGGGAACGCAATGCCGAGCAGCGGATACAGCTGCGCCAGGCTGTCGCCGCGCAGGGCGAGGCGCATGTCCATTGCGGAGAGCTGCAGCAGGCTGGTAATCGTGCCGTCGGCTTTCACACCGGTGCGGCCCACGGTGAAGTCGGCTTTGAGCGGATAGGGCGTGCGCTCGTCGCGCAATCCAAGCACCGGCCCGCCGCTGCCCTGCGCCTTGAGCGGCAGGCCCTCGTATTGCCCTTGCGCGGTGAAACTGAGCTCTTTCCCGGCTGACGGCGCGTCCGGGGTCGAGATCCCGGCCGAAATTTCGGCGCGGATGCTGGTCTTCTGTGCGGCATCGTCGTAGCCGAGCCGGCCATGGTCCAGCGTCAGGCGATCGATGCGGATGCGCGCGTGTTCGTCCTGTTGGTTTGCGTCCAACAGCCAGTTTTTCCGGCCGCCGCTGCCACGCTCCAAAAACACGAGCGGGCGCGCCAGGCGTACCTCGGGCAGGACGATGTTGCCCGAGAACAACTGCGGCAGGCCGATCGCGACCTCCACCGCATCCGCCGCGATCATCTGCCTTTCCCTGGTCCAGGCCGGATTGGCGAAGGTCACCGCGCCGGCGCGAATGCGCGCCAACGGCCAGACGAACTTGAGCTCGAGATCGCCGCCAATTACCAGTTCACGTCCCGTCTTCTCGAGCGTCATGCGCTCGATCGGCCCGCGCAGCCAGTTCCAGCCGAAAATCGCGATGAACAGAACGGCCAGCAGTAGCGGCGCGAGCAGCAGTCCGGCCGTCCATTTGAACAAGCGGGAAGGCGTCATGCAGGAGCCGACATCACCCGTCCTTCAAGAAGACGGCGAGACGACGGCGCATGCCGGGTCAAATCGGGCGCAATGCAATGTAGCCGTGGCCGCCGCGGGCGCCGGCGTCGCATTGATGCGCTGTGCCTTCGCCGCCGCCGCCGCCGCTGCCGAGCGAGCCGCGCTGCGGCGCAGTGTCTTTGTGGCCCAAGGTCTCTCCGCTGCCTGTACCGCCAGACCCTAGGCGCGCCGCTCCCCCTCCGCCGCCTTCACTCGCGCTTTTGTCAACCGCCGATTGGTCGCCCCCGGCTGCACCCCCCACTCCCGAACGCCCCGATGCGAGTCTGCTTGCGCCTGACCCGGCTTCAGCTTCGGCCTGGTACCTGGTTTCAGGGCTCCCCCCGCGTCCACCGCTGGTTTGCCCTGGGCCGGAGCCGCCGTGCGCATCCATCTTGCCGGCCGTTTTTTCGAGCCGACCTCGTTTGGGTCGGACGTACTTTTCGGCCCCAGGTATTCCCATGACAAGCTCGTCGGTGACGATACCGATACGGATGATGTTGCTCGGACTTCCGAGCCATCCGGGACCGCCGCCGAGGTGGGCTACCGGCACGCAGACACTTCCACCCAGCCCGCCGGCGCCGATGGTGAGCAGGTATACCCCTTCGGTCAGATCGACCTCCGCCTGGATTTCCGCCGCGCCGGCGCCGCCACCTCCGCCGCCGCCGCCGCCGCCGCCGTGGAAGGCCTGCAAGGTTCCGCCGGCGCCGCCGCCGCCGCCGTTGGAAAGATAAACCGTATAACTGCCTGGCTTGAGCCGTGACGTCGAAGCAATGTCCCCGCCCGGCCCCACCGTAAGCAGGCACTGTTGATTCACCGGATTGCCGGCGTCGTTCTTTATGGTAAAGAGATCCTTTTCCTTGTCGTAATTGCTATCGAAACAATTCGGCAAGTCGGGCGTCGAAACGAGATACGCGGGCCGCAGACTGGCGCATCCGGCCCCCATGCCTAGCAGCACTGATAGAGCGAGCGTGGTGAATTTCATTTCAAATCTCCTTACGTATAGAGTTGCATTCACTCCGGTCCGACAAATGCCGGTCGTCATTGGTCAGCCTGTTCGGCGCCATGCGCGTCCCAGGCGCATTTGCCGCGCAAGCGGTCGATCGGTGTAGTCGCCGGCGCCGGTCACAACGGCGCCACACCGGGACGCCATGGGAGCGCCCCTCGCTGGACTACTGTTGGCAATCATATTGTTCCGTGACGCCGAGTTCCGTGCGCTTGCGTACATATACCGCACGATTTTCGTCACGGTCTTGAGCCGCCCTCCGCGCGGCGGCGTTGCGCCCGCCGCTCGCGTGTCCTTGCGTATTGCGCGAGGTGAGCGTGGCAGGACCGGGCTGGCGCGGATAATTCATTCCGGCTGGCCGGAGCCGTTCCTGGGTTTTGCGGAAACTAAGCGCAGCCAATCGGATACACTCCGTGCGCTTGCGTACATACGACACATGATTTTCATCATAGTCTTAGGCTTCACCTGGGGCGGCCGTCCCAAGCTTGCGGCATTGACAACCGAAACGATCTTTCGCTGACGGCCGAGCGTCGTCACCCCGGTTGCGATGGGGTCGCTGCCACGTCGCGACAGAGAAGGGAACATGAAGTGAGTTTGAACAGCAACAGCATGCGCGACACCTGGGTCCGTTTGCGGGCGCGCCTGCGCCGCAACGGCTCGGCACGACAACACCACGCCGGCGATGCGCCACCGTTGCGCGCGGAACTGTTCAATGCCGACCAGATGGAACGGCATGGCAAGACCCTGACGGGCTCGCACCGCTTGAGCGCGCAACGGGCGCCGGATCAGCTCCTCGCGCGCCTGGCCGAGAACGAAAACGTACTGGCGCAAGCGTGCAAGCTGCTGACCGCGGCAGTCAAGGCCAAGCGCCGGATTGCGCCGGCGGGTGAATGGCTGCTGGATAACTTCTATCTGATCGAAGAACAGATACGCACGGCCAGGCGGCATTTTCCGAAGGGCTACAGCAGGGAGCTGCCGCGCCTGGCTCACGGCCCGTCGGCCGGACTGCCGCGGGTGTATGACATCGCGCTGGAGGCGATCTCGCACGGCGACGGGCGGCTGGACCCGGAAAGTCTCAGCCGCTTCGTCGCAGCCTACCAAAAGAACGCCGCGCTCAAGTTGGGCGAGTTGTGGGCAATTCCCATCATGCTGCGCCTGGCGCTGATCGAGAATCTGCGCCGCGTCGGAGCACGGGTGGCGGCCAACACCAAGGACCGGGACCGTGCCGATGCCTGGGCGGATCAGATGATGGAGGTCGCCGAGCTAGATCCGAAGAGCCTGATTCTGGTGGTAGCCGACATGGCGCGATCGAATCCGCCGATGGCCAGCTCGTTTGTCGCGGAGCTTGCCCGGCGCCTGCAGGGCCAAACCGCCGCTCTGGCATTGCCGCTGACCTGGATCGAGCAGCGGCTGTCGGAGTCCGGCCTGACAATCGAGCAGTTGGTACAGTCGGAGACTCAAAAGCAGGCCGCCGACCAGGTTTCGATCGCGAACAGCATCGGCAGCCTGCGCTTTCTGGGAGCGGTGGACTGGCGCGAGTTCGTCGAAACGATGAGCGGCGTCGAGCAGAAACTGCGCGAGGATCCCGGGGGGGTCTACGCCAAAATGGATTTTGCCACCCGTGATCGCTACCGGCACGCCGTCGAGAAGACGGCGAAAGCGAGCCGCCTGTCCGAGGTCGAGGTCGCGCGCAAGGCGATTCAGTTGGCGCAGGAAGGCGCGGCCAGCGCGATGGCCAAAGCCGGTACCCCTGGCGGCGGTGGCGATCGCACTTCGCATGTGGGCTATTACCTGATCGACAAGGGTCGGCCACAGCTTGAACGGGCGGCAGAGGTGCGCTTATCGATCGCCGCGGCCGTGCGGCGAACAGCCAGCCGGTTTGCTTTGCTATTTTATCTGGGCGCGATCCTGCTGCTGACACTGATGTTTGGCGGGAGCCTGCTGGCAAAGGCGCATAGCGGCGGGCTGCATGGCTGGATACTGGCACTGATAGCGATCCTCGTGGTTTTGTGCGCCAGTCATCTGGCGATCGCGCTGGTCAACTGGGTCGCAACCATGCTGGCGACGCCCCGGCAGTTACCGCGCCTGGACTTTTCCAGGGGAATTCCGCCGGACTGCCGCACGCTGGTCGTGGTTCCGGCGATGCTCGCGAACGCGCAAGAGATCGAGGATCTGATCGAGGCGCTTGAAGTCCGCTTCCTGGCGAACCGGGATGAGCACCTGCAATTCGGCCTGCTGAGCGATTTTCGCGACGCGCACGAGGAAACGCTGGCGGAAGACGAAGCGCTGTTGCTGCTGGCCAGGAACCGGATCGAAGCGTTGAATCAAAAATATCCGAGTGAGAAAAGCGGCGCCAAAGGCGATGCCTTCTTCCTGTTTCACCGCCCGCGCCGCTGGAATCCGGAGGAGCGGCTATGGATGGGTTACGAGCGCAAGCGCGGCAAGCTGGCGCAATTGAATTCGCTGTTGCGCGGCGGCGGGCACGACTGTTTCTCGCTGATCGTCGGCGCGACTGAGCTGTTATCCGGCATAAAGTACGTCATTACCCTCGACACGGACACACAGCTACCGCGTGACACGGCGCGTCAGTTTGTGGGCGCAATGGCGCACCCCTTGAATCGCGCGCACTTCGACGACGAGCGGCAGCGGGTGACCGAGGGTTATGCCATCCTGCAGCCGCGCGTGGCGGTAAGCCTTCCGGGCGCGAACCGGTCGCGCTATGCGCGGCTGCTCGCAAGCGAGGCCGGCATCGACCCGTATACGCGCGTCGTCTCCGATGTTTACCAGGACGTGTTCGGCGAGGGTTCGTTCATCGGCAAAGGCATTTACGACGTCGATGCGTTCGAGCGAGCGCTCAAGGGACGCTTCCCGGAAAACCGGATACTCAGCCACGACCTGCTGGAAGGCTGTTATGCAAGGGCCGGGCTGTTGAGCGATGTGCAGTTGTACGAGGATTATCCATCCGGCTACAGCGCGGACGTGAGCCGCCGTCACCGCTGGATACGCGGGGATTGGCAGATTGCATCCTGGTTGCTGTCGCACGTACCCGGCAACGGCGCGGATTGCGCTGCCGGCGGCCAGCACGGCCGCCTGCAAAATCCGCTTTCCGTACTGTCCCAATGGAAAATCCTGGATAACCTGCGGCGCAGTCTGGTCCCGGCGGCATTGACGCTGTTATTGCTGCTGGGCTGGACCGTCTTGCCACAAATCTGGTACTGGACCTTCGTGGTGACCGGCATCGTCCTGATTCCGCCCTTGATTGCCTCGATTCTTGATCTGTTGCGCAAGCCCGATGACGTGCTGCCCGGTCAGCATCTCGCCGCGGCATGGCGCTCGGCCCGCGGGCACTTCGCGCAAGCGGTACTCACGCTTGCCTGTCTGCCGCATGAGGCATATTTCAGCCTGGACGCGATCATGCGCACCAATTGGCGGATATGGGTCACGCACAGGCGGCTGCTGGAATGGGCTTCCTCGGGCAGCTTGGAGCACGATCATCACACCAGCCTCGCCGCCTGTTACGCATCGATGTGGATGGCACCCGTTATCTCCATCGCCTCGACGGCCTATATGGCGGCATCATCGCCGGCCACGCTGGCAGAGGCGGGACCGATTTTGCTCTTATGGTTTGCCTCGCCCGCGATCGCCTGGTGGCTTAGCCGGCCGCTCGAGCGCCGCGCAGCGCGGCTGACGCCCGGGCAGATCATTTTTCTGCAGAAAATTTCGCGCAAGACCTGGGCGTTCTTCGAGACTTTCGTCGGCGCGGAAGATCACTGGCTGCCACCGGACAACTATCAGGAGCATCCCGTTGCCGTACTTGCGCATCGCACCTCGCCGACCAACATGGGGCTTTCACTGCTCGCGAATCTGTCCGCCTACGACTTCGGCTACATTCCGGCCGGAGCGCTCATCGAGCGCACGGCGAACGCGCTGCACACGATGGCCGCCCTGCAACGGCACCAGGGTCACTTCTACAACTGGTACGACACGCAATCGCTGCAGCCGCTGGCGCCGCTTTATATTTCGTCGGTGGACAGCGGCAACCTCGCAGGCCATTTGCTCACATTGCGGCCGGGACTGCTCGCGCTGCCCGATCACGGCATCCTGGGCGCGCGATTGTTTGACGGCCTGTTCGACACACTCAGAGTGCTCGTTGACGCTGCGGCGGCAGCGCCACCGGCGGCGCTGGTCCTGCTCGATCAACTGCAACAAGAGGTAGAGTCTGCCTGCGTTTCCCGGCCTGCCACGCTCGCGGCGGCGCAAACCTGCCTCGTCCGGCTGGCGGGCTCTGCCGCGCAGGTGGCCGCCAGCCTGGCCAGCCAGCCCGGCCTGGATATGGCGCCCGCGACTGCGCCGAAGAGCGACGCGCAGTGGTGGGCGCAGGCGCTGACCCGGCAATGCCGCAGCGCCCTCGATGAACTGGCCTTGCTCGCACCGTGGCTGGCGCTGCCGACTGCATCCGACAGCCTGTGGCAGCTCCTGGATAACAGCGGGATTCCAACGCTACGCGAACTGGCAACCGGAAACGTACCGTGGCTGGCGGCAATCGAAAAGCCGCTGGACCCGGAAGCGACGCCAGAGGAGCGCGAGTGGCTGAATGAATTGCGGCGGCACATCGGCGCGGCAAGCGGCCATGCGCAGGAGCGGATTGCGGCGATCGAACGCCTGGCGCTGCAGGCGAGCACACTGGCCACAATGGAGTATGAGTTCCTCTACGACAAGGGGCGTCATCTGCTCGCCATCGGCTACAACGTCAGCGAGCACCGCCAGGATCCGAGTTACTACGATCTGCTCGCGTCAGAAGCCAGATTGTCCTGTTTCGTGGCGATTGCGCAGGGACAATTGCCGCAGGAAAGCTGGTTTGCCCTGAGCCGCCTGCTCACCAGCGCGGGTGGCGAACCGATACTCATGTCGTGGAGCGGTTCGATGTTCGAGTACCTGATGCCGCTGCTGGTGATGCCGACCTACGAAAACACGCTGCTCGACCAGACCTACCAGGCGGCGGTGGCGCGACAGATCGCCTATGGGAAGCAGCGCGGCGTGGCGTGGGGCATGTCGGAATGCGGTTACAACACGGTCGACGTTCATCTCAACTACCAGTATCGCGCGTTCGGCGTGCCCGGCCTCGGGCTCAAACGCGGACTGGCCGAGGATCTGGTGATTGCGCCGTATGCCTCGGCGCTCGCGCTGATGGTGGCGCCCGAGGCGGCGTGCCTGAATCTGCAGCGGCTCGCCGCAGAAGGGCTGGAAGGACAATACGGCTTTTTCGAGGCGGTCGACTACACGCCATCACGTCTGCCGCGCGGGCGATCGAGTGCCGTGGTGCGCTCGTTCATGACGCATCACCAGGGGATGAATTTTCTCTCTCTGGCCTATCTGATCCTGGACCGTCCGATGCAAAAGCGCTTCGAATCGGATCCGCTGTTCCAGGCGACCACCTTGTTGCTGCAGGAGCGGATTCCAAAGGCCACGGCGTTCTATTTGCACACTGCCGAGCTTTCCGACATGCGTGTGATTTCCGGCGGCCTGGAAATGCCGGTACGCGTACTGAGCAGCGCCGACACGCCGACACCGGAGGTGCAGTTGTTGTCGAACGGCAGATACCATGTGATGGTCACGAACGCCGGCGGCGGCTACAGCCGCTGGAAAGACCTCGCCGTTACCCGCTGGCGCGAAGACACGACCCGCGACAACTGGGGCACGTTCTGCTACATCCGCGACGTGGCGGGCGGGGAGTTCTGGTCGAATACCCATCAGCCGACGCTCAAACGCGCAGAAACTTACGAAGCGATGTTTTCGGAGGGACGGGCGGAGTTTCGCCGCCGCGACCTCGATTTCGATACGCATACCGAAATCGTTGTTTCACCGGAAGACGACATCGAATTGCGCCGGGTGCGCATCACCAATCGCGCGCGGATGCGGCGCACGATCGAGGTCACGAGTTACGCTGAAGTGGTTCTCGCCGTACCCGCCGCAGACGCATTGCAGCCGGCGTTCAGCAACCTTTTTGTTCAGACCGAGATCATCGGCGAGCGGCAGGCGATCCTGTGCACGCGCCGGCCGCGCTCGATCGAGGAGCACGCGCCGTGGATGTTTCACCTGATGGCCGTGCACGGCGCCGAGACCGCAGAGGTTTCCTATGAAACAGATCGCACGCGGTTCATCGGCCGCGGGTGCACTGTCGCCGCGCCCCAGGCGCTGGGCGATTCCGCGGCGCTCTCGGGCAGCCAGGGTTCGGTGCTGGACCCGATAGTTGCAATCCGCTATCGAATCACCCTGGAGCCGGAACAAGTGGCAACGATCGATATGGTTACCGGTATCGACGAAACGCGCGACGCCGCTCTAAACCTGGCCGGCAAATACCGGGATCGGCATCTTGCGGACCGGGTGTTCGAGCTGGCGTGGACGCATAGCCAGGTGACCCTGCGGCAAATCAACGCCGACGAGGCCGACGCGCAGCTCTATGGACGCCTTGCCAGCTCTGTCATCTACGCCAATTCCTCGTTGCGCGCCGACGCGAGCGTTCTCATCAAGAATCGTCGCGGACAATCCGGCTTATGGGGCTATGCCATTTCCGGCGATTTGCCGATCGTGCTGCTGCAGATAGGCGACCTGGCGAATATCGATCTGGTGCGCCAATTGGTGCAGGCCCACGCCTACTGGCGCCTGAAGGGACTCACCGTGGACCTGGTGATCTGGAATGAAGATCGCGCCGGTTACCGGCAATTGCTCCAGGACCAAATCATGGGGCTGATTGCCGTGGGCCTCGAGGCACATGTGATGGACCGGCCCGGCGGGATTTTCGTGCGGCCGGCGGAGCAGATATCGAACGAGGACCGCATTCTGGTCCAATCGGTCGCGCGCGCCATCGTCAGCGACCGGCGCGGAGCGCTGGCGGAGCAAATCAATTGGCGCGGTTTTATTGAAAGGCGGGTAGCGCGAACGGAACAGGGCGGTCTTCGCGGTTTTGCCGAAAGGCGAATCCCGCGCTTTGTTCCAACCAGACCCTACCGTCCCGATGTCGCGACGGCGGCCACGTCCCCGCGCCGCGATCTGCTGTTCTACAACGGGCTCGGCGGCTTCACCCCCGATGGGCGCGAGTACGTCATCACGACTGCCCACGGACAGGTGACGCCGGCGCCCTGGGTGAACGTGCTGGCGAATCCGCACTTCGGCAGCGTCGTTTCAGAGAACGGCATGGCCTACACCTGGAGCGAAAATGCGCACGAGTTCCGCCTCACTCCGTGGGGCAATGATGCGGTGAGCGACTCGAGCGGCGAGGCGTTCTACCTGCGTGACGAAGAAAGCGGGCACTTCTGGTCGCCCGCGCCATTGCCCAGCCGCGGCGCCACAGCCTACGTCAGCCGGCACGGCTTCGGTTACAGCAGCTTCGAGCACGCGGAAGACGGCATCAGCTCGGAACTCACTGTCTACGTTGCCCTGGACGCCGCGGTCAAGTTCTCGGTGTTGAAAGTGCGCAACGACTCGGGCCGCGCGCGCCGGCTGTCCGCGACCGGGTACGTCGAGTGGGTGTTGGGCGACCTGCGGCCGAAATCGGCCATGCACGTGATTACTGAAATCGATCCGTCGAGCGGCGCGTTCTATGCGCGCAACGCGTATAACACCGAGTTCGCCGACCGCATCGCGTTCTTCGACGTCGATGATACGAGCAGAACCTTCACTGGCGACCGCGCCGAGTTCATCGGGCGCAACGGCACGCTCGCGCATCCGGCGGCCATGACCCGGTCGCGCCTTTCCAACAAGGTAGGTGCCGCTTTGGATCCATGCGCGGCAATCCAGGTTGCGTTCGAACTGGCCGACGGGGAAGAGCGTGAGTTCGACTTCCGCCTCGGCGTAGCAGGACGAAGGGGCGCCGACGACGCCAACCAGTTGGTGCGGCGCTTTCGCGGACAGACTGCTGCGCGCGATGCGCTCGAAGCGGTGCGCCAATACTGGACGAGCACTTTGGGCGCAGTACAGGTGGAAACACCCGATCAGTCGCTCAACCTGCTCGCCAACGGCTGGCTTTTGTATCAGACCCTCGCCTGCCGCCTGTGGGGGCGCAGCGGTTACTACCAGTCCGGCGGCGCGTTCGGCTTCCGCGATCAGTTGCAGGACGTGATGGCGCTGGTCCATGCCGAGCCCGCGCTGGTGCGCGAGCATCTGCTGCGCTGCGCGGCGCGCCAGTTCGGCGAAGGCGATGTCCAGCATTGGTGGCATCCCACATCCGGCCGCGGCGTGCGCACCCACTGTTCGGACGACTTCCTGTGGTTGGCTCTGGCGACCTGCCGCTATGTTTCGTGCAGCGGCGATACCGGGGTGCTGGATGAATCCATATCCTTCCTCGAAGGCCGGGCGGTGAACGCCGAAGAGGACTCGTATTACGACTTGCCCGGCCGCTCGAATGAGTCGGCCAGTTTGTACCAACACTGCGTGCGCGCCATCCTGAGGGGTCTCAACTTCGGCGAGCACGGCCTGCCGCTCATCGGCTCCGGCGACTGGAACGACGGCATGAACGCCGTGGGCGAACACGGCAAGGGCGAAAGCGTATGGCTGGCTTTCTTCCTCTACGACGTACTCATGCGATTTGCCGAGCTTGCGCGCACGCGCAACGACACCGCATTCGCCGAGCGCTGCCAGGCGCAGGCCGCCCAATTGCGCAAGAATATCGAGCGCAACGCCTGGGATGGCGCGTGGTACCTTCGCGCCTATTTCGACGACGGTACCCCGCTGGGGTCGGCGCGCAACGCCGAATGCCAGATCGACGCCTTGCCGCAGAGCTGGGCGGTGCTGTCCGGCGCCGGGGATGGCGCGCGCTCACGTACGGCGATGGCCGCGGTGGACCGGCGCCTGGTGCGCCGCGATTCGGCGCTGATCCAGGTCCTCGATCCGCCGTTCGACAAGTCGGCTTTGAATCCGGGTTATATCAAGGGCTACGTGCCGGGCGTGCGCGAAAACGGCGGGCAATACACGCACGCGGCGATCTGGACGGTGATGGCGTTCGCCGCCTTGGGCGACAGCGCGCGCGCATGGGAAATGTTCGGCATGATCAACCCGGTCAAGCACGCGAATTCCGCGGCGGCGATTGCCATCTACAAGGTGGAACCCTATGTGGTCGCGGCCGACGTCTATGCGCTTGCGCCGCACACCGGCCGCGGCGGCTGGACCTGGTACACCGGGTCCGCCGGCTGGCTGTATCGGCTGATCCTGGAATCGCTGCTGGGCTTGACGCTGGAAGTCGACAAACTGCGCTTTGCGCCCTGTCTTCCGGCCGACTGGGAATCGTTCAAGCTGCACTACCGCCACCGCGAGACGCTCTACCATATTACCGTCTCGCAAACGCGCGCGGCAACGGCCGAGATGTCGGTAACGCTTGATGGTGTTGCGCAGCCCGATAAAACGATTCCCCTGACCGGCGACCGCCGCGAACACAGGGTCGAGGTGAGCATAGGCGCCGCACCCGGTTTACAGAACAATGACTAACGCGCAGTGGTTTCTGCTCCTGGGCGGCCTGTTGCTCGCCAGGGGCTTGACCTCTTCGATGCTCAAGCCCCTGCCGGTCACGCCGGCCATCATCTATCTCGCGGTGGGGCTGCTGGTCGGACCTACGGTGCTCAATGCATTTCACTTCAATCCGCTCAAGCAGTCGGCGCTGTTGGAAGTGCTGACCGAAGTGGCTGTGCTGATTTCGCTGTTTTCAGCCGGTGTCAAAATGCCCGTACCGGTAAGCTTCGCCCGCTGGCGCACGCCGATTCTGCTGGCATCGGTATCCATGGCGGTCAGCGTCGGCTTGGTCGCCGCCTTCGCCTATTATTTACTCGGTCTGCCGCTGGGCGCCGGCGTCCTGCTGGGCGCGATCCTGGCGCCCACCGATCCGGTGTTGGCGACCGATGTGCAGATCCGTCATCCCGGTGACCGCGACCAGCTGCGCTTCATCCTGACCTGCGAGGCCGGCATGAATGACGGCAGCGCTTTTCCGTTTGTGATGCTGGGAATGGGATTGCTCGGACTGCATGAGCTCGGCGATTACGGCCTGCGCTGGGCGCTGGTCGATGTGCTGTGGGCCACGGTGGCAGGGATCGCCATCGGGGTCATTTCCGGCGCGGCACTGGCCCGTCTGGGATGGAAGCTGCGCGGCGAGCCACCGGAGCACAAACTCATGGACGACTTCCTCGGACTCGGCCTGATCGGTGTGGTATACGGCTTGAGCGCGCTGGTCGATGCGTGGGGATTTCTCGCGGTATTTTTCGCTGCCGTCGCGCTGCGCCAGACCGAAGTCAAGCTCGCCGCCGCCGCTCGGGATTTCCCGGATCGGCCGCAATCCGGCGGGATCGAACAGGCGCCTGCAAACGCCAGCCCTGATAGCGCGCCGGCGCCGACCGTCAGCGGACAATCGCTGATATTCAAGGAACATCTGGAGCGACTGTCGGAATTGATGCTCATCCTGCTGATCGGCGGCACGCTGTTTCTCGATTCCTGGAGCTGGCGGGCGGTGGGACTTGCGCTGTTCTTGTTTATCGTGGCGCGCCCGGCGAGCGTCCTCGCCGGCCTGTCGGGCACCCGCACTTCGTGGCCGATACGCGCCATGGTCGGCTGGTTCGGCGTACGCGGCATAGGTTCGCTCTACTACCTGATGTATGCCATCCAGCACGGTCTCGCCGAAGATCTGGCGCTGGAGCTGATTCAATTGACGCTGATTGCGGTGACGCTTTCCATTCTTGTCCACGGAACCAGCGTCAAACCGCTGATGAGCCGCTTTTGGCGTCACCGCAAGGGCCTGCCGGCACCGTAGTCGATCTATCGCGAGGACGTGCGTTCCGGATCGCTCCACGCGCCCCCGAGCGCCTTGAACAGGCCGACCGACACCTGCAGCCGCGACAGGCGGCCACCGTCGAAAATCGGCTGGGACAGCGAGGCGCCGATTGCAATTGCGGCAGTGGGTGCGCTTAGAGTTCATTTCAAAATGAGGGGATACATCCCGAAGGTCTCGATCCCGCTTGACGGGAAAGTCCCCTCGGGGGACATCCCCTCATGCTCCCCTAAACTGGCCGTTGCACAATTCATTTTGCATCGGGTTCTTAGGGAATTGAACAGCACGTCGCTTGCGCGGCAGGGTGCTGCCGCCAAATTGATGGTCCTACGTGCGCGACCGTACTGAGCGCGCATCGTTTTCGGCGTAAATATCGTAGCGCGTGGTCAAAAACAAGACTGAATCCGGGCTTGTCGTCCAGCGCCTTAACGGAAGAAAGCGAGGCTGTATGAATGTCACCTTGGGTCTTACTCCCCTGATATCTTTGATCGCCGGGATCCTTATCTTCGCCATTCCCCGGCTGCTGAACTATATCGTCGCAATCTATCTGATCGCCGTCGGATTGATCGGACTGTTTGGTGTCGGCCATTTGCACCTGTGATCACCCGACGGCGGGCAGCAAGCGGCGGGCATTTGTCCCCGGTACAGAGGCAATCCAGCCGTGCTAGTGACCTTTCATAGCAAAGCGTGGAGCAGCGTCACCATGTT
Organism: Burkholderiales bacterium; assembly: GCA_052172655.1. Classification (GTDB taxonomy): domain Bacteria; phylum Pseudomonadota; class Gammaproteobacteria; order Burkholderiales; family SG8-39; genus 2-12-FULL-64-23. The sequence continues at coordinate 10,204 of JBQMQE010000038.1, read as the reverse complement.
TGGCGATGTCGCAGTAACGCTGCTGAAGCTGGCGGGGCATAGCGGCACTGTACCAAGCGCCCTCCTGGCCGGTGATATCGCTGCAGCGCTTGCGCGCCTGCGGCAAGGCTTGGCCACGGTCGACCAGCAAGAAGCAAGCGAGCCAGAAGCCTCGCCGATGGCTGAAGGCGAGGACACGCCGCCGGTGGGGCTCCAGCTGCGGGCCTATCCGCTGATTCAGCTGCTCTGCGCAGCGGCCGAGCAAGGCTGTGATGTCATGTGGGAACAGGGCCAGCCGATGGTCTAAGAATCTATTTCAAAATGAGGGGATACGCCCCGAAGGTCTCGATCCCGCTTCCTCGGTCCCGCTTGACGGGAGACGGGAAAGTCCCCTTGGGGGACCTCCCCTCATACTCCCCTAAGTCAGAGGCCATTTCGGTAATTCTGAAATGCCCGCTAAGCAGGCTACGGTGCCGATTTGTTCGATTGCGCACAGACAGCGCTACCGTGCACTTGGTAGCCTAAGTCTTTCATCGAAAGGAAATCCATCGTGGAATTTACAATCGATCGCGATACGGCCGGTCCCGTCCAAAGGATGATTCCCGCCTTGGTCTTGTCGTCATTTGCAGTCGGCACCTTCCTGGTTGCCGCAATGGCTGCTGCTGCGGGCGGCGACCTGGCGCAAGCTCAAGCGCGCTACAAACAGGACCGCGCTGCCTGCATCAGCGGCCAGTCGTACCAGGATCGCGCCACCTGTCTGCGGGAAGCCGGCGCTGCGCTGCAGGAGGCCAAGCGCGGACGCCTTGGCGACGACCAGAGCACGTACGAGAAAAACCGGCTGATGCGCTGCGACCGCCTTCCAGCGGGAGAGCGCGAGGACTGCCTGCGCCGGATGCACGGCGAGGGGACGGTCAGGGGCAGCGTGGAGAGCGGAGGCACCTTCCGGGAGCTTAGAACGACGGTGCCGGCGCAGTAGCGATTTTGTGCGCCGTTATGCGGGACTTCCTCTTCGTGTTCTTCTGAGGCGCCGATATGGCGCGCGTCCTGTCATTGAACGCGACGCGCGTCTCCGAATACGGCCGAAACGAATCTCGGCCTGAAATTGACATGAACCGCTAGTACGACGACACGTTAACTTCGAAGTCTGTCGACCTTGTAGCTGTGGGAGATCTCGAATACTTGGCAAAATGTTTCGCAACTTAGGTGTCATCGCACTAGCGCAATCGCAGGCATCCTGAAGTCAATCGCCGAGTCAGTATCCTACGCGGCTGGGCGCAGATCGGCGTTCCCGCTTTGCTTGAGCCAGGCCCACGCCGCGTCCTCATGCGTAAGGTGGAAGTGCTGTACCTGCGCATGGACGAAATGGTTTGCAATGTTCGACATTAGCGTCGCAATGGGACCGTCTGCAACAATCGCGACTTTCTCGATTCTCTGAAGATGCGCCTTGAGGAATTTCAGATGGGCAAGCAGCGCGCCAAAGTCTTTCCAGCCGGGAAACGACTTTGCGCGGATCAATACTCCGCGCAGCATCCCATGTCGCTCCAGATAAGCATCGACGTCCCGCGCCAGCGTAGTAAAGTCTGCCGCTTCAAGCGGCCCTTCAGGATGTAGCACCAGTATCCCGTCGTCTTGCCGCAATTCGTGCTTGAGCATTGGAAATCCTCCATTAGGTAATGGCGCGAGTATCGCTCGCGCGGTCGACGTGGAAAAGCGCCCCGCTCTATCGCGCGGCACGCGCATCGTCTTCTCGTCCAGCAATTCGGCCTCGACCCGCCGGCCGTCGGGCAAAGCGAAACAGAACGCGCCCGCCGGGCCGAGGCCGGGAATTCGAATTGTCTCCGCGCCGGCCGCGGCTATCCAGGCGGGCAAACTTTTGTAGCCTGTCTTTTCCCAGCCGGCGGCGGAGTTCTTGTGCTCAATGCCGCAGACATACACGAAAGACGCCATTTTCGGTTCTCCAAAGTTTGTTTTTGACGAAGGTCAGCTGTTACGGTCACCAACGCCGATTCCTATACATGCCGGAGAACGCCGCGAAGATGGCACCAGACCTATCTGCGAGTCTGGGTTTCATGGTCTGTTCTATCTCTAAGGCAGAGGTAGATGTGAATGATCCGGGTATTTTTGAGTCATATCTGTGCGCTGGTGCACGTAGATCAAAGACCTTTTTCTGTGGCCTCAATACTAGTACACAAGCATTTGCCTTGAGGCTGATGCAATGCGTGGCCGACGCGACGCAGATCGAGCAAGCCTTGCTCAATCTCGCCGCCAACTCCATGCAGGCGGCGCCCGGCGGTCCTCAATGCATTGATATTCGCCTCGATACCGTGATGCTGGACGCATCGTTTGCAAATGAACATCACGCATTGCGTTCAATGCACTTCTCGCACCCGGCACTCACGTTGCGGCTGACGTTGAGTGACAGCGGGCCGGGCATGGACGCGGCCACGCTCGCGCGGATTTTCGAAGCGGAACGCAGCGTATGCTTGCAAGGTCACGGTTGGCGCGATAAAACCGGGGGAATCGGTATTGCCGTCAGACTTCGCGCGCAAACGATTGTCGCCGGCCTACGCGGCATCCGGTCATCCGGGAAACGCTCGATCCGGATTTGTCCACCCGCCTCCAAGCGCCTTGAACAGTCCGACCGACGCCTGCAGCCGCGCAAGGCGGATCTGTGAGAGCTGATCTTCTGCCTGAAACAGCGTGCGCTGCGCGTCGAGCACCGTCAGCAGGTCGTCGGCCCCCGCGCGGTAGCGGACTTCCGCGAGGCGGAGCGCGAGCCGTGCCTGCACCAAGACCTGTCGCTGCAGAACTTCCTGGTCCGCGCTGCGGCTGCCGGCGGCAAGCGCGCTCTCGACGTCCGAGAGCGCGGCGAGAATGGACTTGCGGTAGTTCTCGACCAGTTCGCGCTCGCGCGATGCTGCCACATCGACCTGCGCGCGCAGACGGCCGCCGTCGAAAATCGGCTGCAACAGCGAGGCGCCGATCGCCAGCGAGGCGGTGGGTGCGCTGAGGAAATTGAGCAGCACATCGCTCGCGAGGCCCGCCGATCCGGTCAGCGATATGCCCGGCAGCAACGCGGCTCGCGCTGCGGCGACATTGGCGTTGGCGGCGGCGAGTTGCGCCTCGGCGCTGGCGAGATCTGGCCGGCGCACGAGCAATGCCGCCGGAATGCCGGCAGCGATCCGCGGCACCAGAACATCGGACACGCTCGAAGCCGTCGCATCGAATCCTTCCGGTTGTCTTCCAAGCAGTATCGCCAGCGCAATGAGCGTCTGGCGCTCCTGCAACTCGAGCGGCGGGATCGCGGCGCGTTGCGCCAGGACCGCCGCCTGCTGGCGCGCGACATCGAGCGCCGAAACAGCGCCGTTGCGCGCGCGCGCGTCCACCACCTTGAACACGCGCTCGGCAATCGCCAGATTTTCGCGCGCGATCGCGAGGCGCGCGCGCAGGGACAGGACCTGGAAATAGCCGCTGGCAACACCGGCGACGAGTGTGAGCCGGACCGTCTGCTGGTCAAAGCGGCTGGCGCGCAGCGAGGACTCGGCCGAGCGCACGGCGAAGGCGTTCTTTCCCCACAAATCCAGTTCGTAGCTCGCGCTCAGCGCCCCGCTCGAGCCATCCGCGCCGCTCCATTGACCGCCGTGCGGGCGCGTCTCGCGGCGTGCCGTGGCAGCGCCGAAGTTCAGCGCCGGAAACAGGGTCGAGCCGGCGATGCGCACCTCGGCTTCGGCCTGGCGCACGTGCTCGGCGGCGATCGCCATGTCGGGACTCGCACTCAAGGCTGCATCGATCAGATCGGAGAGTTCCGCCGAGCCGAAACTGCGCCACCAGTCCCGTGCCGGCGACGCCGCATCCGGTGCGCCCGATTCGGCCCACGCTCCCGGCATCGCGGGCACGCTCGCCGGTGGATTCCCGGCCGTCGCGCAGGCGCCCAGCGCAAGCGCGGCCAGCACGGCAGGAAGAAGGGGGAAGCGACGTCGCATTGCGTCGATCATGTTGCGAGTGCCACGATCGGATCCACCCGCGCGGCCTTGCGCGCCGGCATGTAGCCGAAGACGAGGCCGGTCACGAAAGCGCAGCCGAAGGCGAGCAGCACCGGGCCGATCGAGTACTTGACCGGCGTGCCGAACGCCGCAACGATCGCCGCCGCGGAAAGACCAGCCGTCACGCCGATCGCGCCCCCGAGGAGAGACACCACCAGCGCCTCGGTGAGAAATTGCTGCAGGATGTTGCGCATGCGCGCGCCGGTGGCCATGCGTATGCCGATCTCGCGCGTGCGTTCGGTCACGCTCACCAGCATGATGTTCATCACGCCGATGCCCCCCACCAGCAGCGATATCGCCGCAACCGACCCGAGCAGGACGGTGAGCGTGTTCTGCGTGTCGGTGGCGGTATCGAGGATCGATGCCATATTGCGGATCTGGAAGTCCGTGCTCTGGTGGCGCGACGCGAGCAGCGCCGCCACGGCGTTTTGGGTTTCGTCGATCAGCGCGACGTCATCCACGGCGACCGTGATGTTGCGCAGGAAGTGCTGCCCGAACAGGCGCAGCGAGCCGGTGGTGAGCGGAACCATCACCACGTCGTCCTGGTCCTGGCCCTGGGGCGAGGCGCCGCGCACCGCCATCAGGCCGATGACCTGGAACATCACGTTGTTGAGCACGATGTACTGCCCGACCGGGTCGACGTCAGCCGGAAACAATTTGTCCGCAACAGTCTGGCCGAGTACGACCACCGACGCGTAGCTCTTCATGTCCTCCGTGGAAAAAAATATCCCGCGGCTGAGCAGCCAGTTGCGCGCCACCGGAAATGTGGCGGAGGTGCCGTTCGCCTGGGTCTGGTAGTCGGAATTGCCAAAACGTGCGGTGACGCTCCCGCCCAGTTCGGGCACGGCGGCGAGCACGTTGGGCAGCTCGGCGATCATGTCGGCGTCCTCCGGCACCAGCGAGGCGACGGTCCCGCCCACGCCCCTGCGGCCCGGCTGGCCCGGACGTATGAGGAGCAGGTTCGTGCCCATGGCGCTGATGCGGTCGAGCACCATCTGCTTGGCGCCGTCGCCGATCGCAAGCATCGCGATCACGGAGGCGACGCCGATCACGATGCCGAGCAGCGTGAGCACTGTGCGATACAGGTTGGCGTGCAGGGCGCGCACCGCGGTCTTCGCCGCCTCGTAGGCCCCGCCGACAAAGGAAGCGCCGCCCTCGTCGTGCTCCTGCGCGATGTCGGCAAGCGGCCGCGCGCCGGACAATTGCGGACCCGGATCGCTCACGATCCGGCCATCCCTGATTTCGATGATCCGCTTCGCCTGCGCGGCAATGTCGAGCGCGTGCGTGATCAGGATGACCGTGTGCCCGCGGGCGGACAGATCCTGCAGCAAGGCCATGACTTCAATGCCGCTCTTGCTGTCGAGCGCGCCGGTGGGCTCGTCAGCGAGGACGATGCGCCCGCCGTTCATCAGCGCGCGGGCGATGGATACGCGCTGCTGCTGCCCCCCCGAGAGCTGGCTGGGTCGATGTGAAAGCCGATCGGCCAGGCCGAGCGAGCCAAGCAGCTCCCTGGCGCGCGCGTCGCGTTGCGCAGGCGGCATGCCCGAATAGACCGCCGGCACCTCGACGTTCTCGAGCGCGGACGCGGTGCCGATCAGGTTGTAGCTCTGAAAAACGAAACCGAACGCCTCGCGCCGCAGCCGCGCGAGTTCGTCGCGCTCAAAGCCCGACACGTCCTCGCCCATGAAGCGGTAGTTGCCGGAAGTCGGCCGGTCGAGGCAGCCTATCATGTTCATGAGCGTGGTCTTGCCCGACCCCGACGCGCCCATGATCGCAAGAAACTCGCCGGCGTAGATCTTCAGACTGATCCCGTGGAGCACTTCGACATCCAGTTCCCCGCTGCGGTAGGTCTTGACCACGTCGACCAGCTCGATCAGGGGAATGCTTGCCGGGTACAGGGCGGAAGCGGGCTCCGTGGGGCGTGCAAACACGCCAGGGCCCAGGTCCGATTTCACGGGTGGCCTCTCCCTTGAGAGGCAGCGGGCACCAGCGAACTGCTGCTCTGCGCCGGCGCAGCTGCGGCAACTGGCCTGGTTCCGATCACCACCTTTTCGCCGGGATCGAGGCCGGAGAGGATCTGCGCCGAGACGCGGTTCATCACGCCGACTTTCACTTCCCGCTCTGCGATTCTGCCAGCCGCGTCGACCACGCTGACCAGCGCGCGTCCATTGGCGAATTGGTTGCGCGCATCGGCGCCTGCGGCCCGCTTCGCGCCCTTGCCGTTCGTAGCGCCCGGTGTGAGCTCCGCGCCGCTGCTGCGCGTCGCGTCTTTGCTTTCGGCGCCGGCGACTCGCGGACCGCCCGCCGGCCTTTCCGCCGCCGCCGCACGCAGGGCGGTGAGCGGTACCAGCACCGCGTCCTTCGCGCTCGAGACGACGAAGAACACCTGGGCCGTCATCTGCGTCATTAGCGCCTGATCCGGGTTCGCCACGTCAAACAAAGCATCGTAGAGCACTACGTTGTTCACCACGGTCGGCGTCGGTGGGATCTGTCGCAGATTGCCGTAATAGCGGCGCTTATCCCCGCCCAGTGTGGTGAAGTAGACGTCCATGCCGATGTGCAGCTTGGGGACGTCGGCCTCTGAAACCTGTGCCTGCACCGTCATCGTCGACAGGTCCGCGATGCGCATGACGATGGGCGCCTGCTGGTTGGCATTCAGCGTCTGGCCCTGCTTCACCGCCTGCGAGACGACAGTGCCGGCAATCGGCGCATAGATCTTGGTGTAGCCGAGGTTTGCCTGGTCCCCGCGCAGGGTGGACGCGGTCTGCTGTATCTGCGCTTTGATCGAATCGTGCTGTGCGATGGCCGATTTCCGCGTTGCCTCGGCGCTTTGCAGCGCATCGGCCGTAGTCGCCTCCTCGCGCATCATGTTCTGCTGGCGCGTGAGCTGAAGCTCGGCGAGCGCGAGCTGCGCCTGCTTGTCGGCAAGCTGCGCCTGCTGGTTGAGCAGCTGGGCCTGGTCGCCATCGACTTTGGCCTGGTACACCGACGGATCGATCTCGGCGAGGAGATCCCTGGCCTTAACGATGGCGCCGATGTCGACGTGCAGCTTCTTCAACTGCCCCGAGACCTGGGTGCCGACGTCCACGAAATCCTTGGGCTGGAGGGTGCCGGTCGCCGTGACCGTGTCTTCGAGATTTCCGCGCGTCGCCACTGCAGTAAGAACCGACCTGGCCGAGCTGTCCTGGACAAACCAGGTCTGCCATGCGAAATAGCCGCCGCCCGCCAACAGCGCGCATGCGGCAAGCGCCAGAGCGCCGCGCCGGCGCAGCTGCGATGGGGCTCGGGCCGGTCTCGCGACCGGCGCCTCCGGATTTACCTGCGCCGGATTTTCATTCGCGGAATCTATCCTGGACGGGGATTTGACGTCCTGCATACCGGGGCCCTTCGTCGAGGACGATTATCCCGCCCCCGACGCAACAAACTCTGTGCGCTAGCGTACCTACGGACGCTGATAACGGCGCGCCACGCGTATCTCGATACTTGCAAGTATTGGATACCTTCCCGCGCGCACGAGATTTGATGAACGTCAAATGACGAAGTGGTGACTCAATCCGTCGATTCAAAGAACCGAATAAAATCGCCCCCGGCGTCTATGGCTCGATACATTGCAGCATCAGCCCATTTGAGGATATTGTCCTGGCTGATTTCATGACCCTTGAATAGCACCACGCCGATGCTGGCCGATACGCGCGATGGTGGACTGGTTCGGCGTGCGCGGCATCGGTTCGCTGTACTACCTGATGTATGCCATACAGCACGGTCTGCCTGAAGAACTGGCGTTGGAGCTGATCCAATTGACGCTGATCGCGGTAGCGCTTTCCATCCTGGTCCACGGAACCAGCGTCAAGCCGCTGATGAGCCGCTTTTGGCGTCACCGCAAGCATCTGCCGGCGCCATGAGCGCTAGCTCAATCTGCCGGCTCATGAAGCCGGATCAGATTGCTCCCCTCCTTCTTGGCTCGATACATGGCGGTATCCGCCCACTTGAGGATATTGTCCTGACTGGCTTCATGCTTGCCGAACAGCGCCACGCCGATGCTCGCCGTGCACTGATGCTCGACGCCGGTCTCGGCTTTTCCCTCGTGCTGTACCCTGAGCACATAAGGCACAGCCAGCGCGGCGCGTATCTTCCCGGCCACGTTTTCCGCCTGTGATCTGGATCGGGCCTTGTCCGTATCCAGATCGCCTATCAGCACCACAAACTCATCGCCGCCGAAGCGCGCCACCGTGTCCATCCCGCGCACACAACTTCGCAGTCTGTCCGCCGCCTCGATCAGCAGCAAATCGCCGACCGCATGCCCGTCGGCGTCGTTCACGCGCTTGAAATCGTCCAGATCAAGGAACATCAGCACACCATAGCGGCCACTGCGCTTACTCGAAGCCATGGCCTGGCTCAGACGGTCGCCGAGCAATCGGCGGTTGGGCAATTTGGTGAGCGTGTCATGGAACGCCATGTGGCGCATCTGGTCTTCCAACTGCTTGCGCTCGGAGATGTTGCGGATGTTGCACTGAATTATCCTGACGCCTTCACAGTCGTAGGAATTGCTGACGAATTCAACCGGGACTCTCACTCCTGCTTTGGTTTTCAGCGGAAGATCTTCGTATCGGACATAGCCCTTCGTTTGCAGCTCCGCGAACATCTCCTTGGTCTCCGCCCTGTCCGCAAACGGACCCACTTCCCATAGTTTTTTCCCGAGGAACTCGGCGTGCGAGTAGCCGAGCAGCTCGACCAGGTAGGGGTTGACGTCCTCGATCTGGGCGGAGCCGAAGTTGAGCAGCAGAATCCCGTCGCGGGCGGTTTCGAACAGCCGGCGATAGCGGCTTTCGGATACCCGCAGCGCCTTCAGCGCGCGATCACCTGGCGCGTCTATCGAAGCTGCCATTTCGGGGCGGGGCGGACGGGTAGTATTCACAACAATGGCCATAATTCTCCTAATCCTGCCAGCATCCCTTAGCCCGGCGTGGCGGTCTGTGCGGCAAGGCACATAGACCGCCGTCGGGACTAACTGCGGGAGGCGGGGGGCTGCGGCCGCAGGGCGATGGAGGACTGGGGTGGGCTTCCTTCTGCCGGCGGTTTGTGGGTAGTCGCTGCGGGCGGGCAATCGAAAACCGCCCCGACCCAGGGCCGGTCTTCGGCGCATTGCCGACCTGTGACATGAACAGGCTGATGGCTCTTGATCGGCCACAACGGCCGTCCAGCTTTTAGCTTGGCAAAGACCGTTTAAGACTGTATGCCGACGCTCAGTTTTTTGCGAGCGATCAGCAGCAGCAGACTCGACCACGATGGCTGATTCGCCACTGATTCGGCGGACATTTGTTCTGGACTATTGAAAAGCGTAATATCGTTCGCAAAATACCCGTAGGCCCCCCGTGTTACTCAAACGGGGGCAATATGGAAGGCAACTCGCGAAAAAGCACGCGGCATAAGCTGCTTGTGGGCTGTATGCGCCGGCAGGGGGGTAGTACGAAGGCACGTTGTTTCACATGGTAGACGCAATGCCTAATTTGAGACGGTGCGGGCATGGGAGCCGTCACCCGACGCCTGACGTCTATTCTAAGCCGTCGATTGCCTAATAAACGGTGCGTCGCGGGTGTACCCATATTTAGGTCACGAATAATGACGAGAGAAAATGATGCGTAGTGCTCCGAGTGCTTGGCAATCGTTGCACTTGCCGGAACCATCATGCCCGGGCGCGATAGCTGAGAGCGAACTACGGCATGATGAAATGATTCGATCTGTTGAGTCACGGTTGTTCTGGGAATTGCCGGAGCCAAAAACCTTGGAGCAGGTCTTAAGTCTATTTAGTTTCATAAGAATGAACGCTGACGTTCGCGAGTGGATTTGGCGGGGACAAGCCGACTATCGTTGGCGACTCGACAGCGCAGCAACACGACGGTTACGAGCCGGATTAAAGACAGCCTACTGGGGCAGTGTTGAGTCTCACGTCCGCGAGTACGACCGTGAATTGCTCAATGAGGCCCGTCTCGCTGGTCACGCAATTGCCATGGGGCATGACCTATCAGATCTAGAGTTGATGGCGCTTCTGCAGCACCACGGGGCAGCGACCCGGCTCCTAGACTTCACTACCAATCTCTTGGTTGCACTTTGGTTCGCAAGCTGTGAGCTTCCGAGTGTTTCCGGAATCGTGATCGGCATTGCCGGGACACGCCGGCTGTCGG
>JBQMQE010000037.1:17255-25377 GCA_052172655.1 Burkholderiales bacterium | reverse complement strand
GGGCACGGATGAAAAGCGTATCCGTGCCCAATCGGCGATCTCGGATAAAACCCCCACCCCGTTCGGTTTGTGCCAGGTAACGGTGCCTGAGAAGGAGCGCTTACAGCCCCAGGGCGCTCCAAAGTTCATCCACCCGCCGTTTTACCTCTGCGTCCATGGCGATCGGCGTGCCCCAGCCGCGGCTGGTCTCGCCCGGCCATTTGTTGGTCGCGTCTATGCCCATTTTCGAGCCCAGGCCAGACACCGGGCTGGCGAAGTCGAGATAGTCGATAGGCGTGCGCTCCGCCAGCAGCGTGTCGCGCGCGGGATCGACGCGGGTGGTCAGCGCCCAGATCACTTCCTTCCAGTCGCGGATATCGACGTCGTCGTCGGTGACGATGATGAACTTGGTATACATGAACTGGCGCAGGAAACTCCAGATGCCGAACATGACGCGCTTGGCGTGGCCGGGATACTGCTTTTTCATGCTCACCACGGCGAGGCGATAGGAACAGCCCTCGGGCGGCAGATAGAAGTCGGTGATCTCGGGGAACTGCTTTTGCAGCAGCGGCACGAATACCTCGTTCAGCGCCATACCCAGCACCGCCGGCTCGTCCGGCGGCTTGCCGGTGTAGGTGCTGTGATAGATCGGGTCGCGCCGCATGCTGATGCGCTCGATGGTGAACACCGGAAAGCGCTCCTGCTCGTTGTAATAACCCGTGTGATCGCCGAAGGGGCCCTCCAATGCCGTTTCACCGAGGTGGATCACGCCCTCAAGCACGATCTCGGCACTTGCCGGCACCTGCAGCTCGCTGCCCAGGCATTTCACCAGCTCGGTCTTGGCGCCGCGCAACAAGCCCGCGAACTGGTACTCCGAAATCGAGTCCGGCACCGGCGTCACCGCGGCGAGCATGGTGGCCGGGTCCGCGCCCAGGGCCACCGCGATCGGAAACGGCTCACCCGGACGATGCAGGCCATGATCGCGGAAATCGAGCGCGCCGCCGCGCTGCGCCAGCCAGCGCATGATGACCTTGTTCGGCGCGATCACCTGCTGGCGGTAGATGCCCAGGTTCTGCCGCGTTTTCAGCGGCCCGCGCGTAACAACCAGACCCCAGGTGATCAGCGGCCCGGCATCGCCCGGCCAGCAGGTCTGGATCGGCAGCCGGGAAAGATCGACGTCCTTGCCCTCCCACACGATTTCCTGGCAGGGCGCACTCTGCCTCACCGTCGGCGCCATGTTGAGCACCTGCTTCAGCACCGGCAGCTTGTCCCAGGCGTCCTTCAGGCCCTTGGGCGGATCCGGTTCCTTCAGGTAGGCGAGCAGCTTGCCCACTTCGCGCAGCGCCGCGACCGAATCCTCGCCCATGCCGAGCGCGACGCGCCGAGGCGTGCCGAACAGGTTCGCCAGCACCGGAATGCGCGGCCGTCCGGACGCGCCGTCGTAGCCTTTGGGATTCTCGAACAGTATGGCCGGACCGCCGGCGCGCAGCACGCGGTCGCAGATCTCGGTCATCTCCAGGCGCGGATCTACCTCGGCCGCGACGCGCTTCAACTCGCCCTGCTGCTCCAGTTGCGCGATGAAATCGCGCAGGTCCTTGTAGCGCATGAATGAAGTTCCTGTTAACGGCTAACGTAATCCGCGGCGATGCCCGCAAAGATGACGCCGCCGACCCAGTTGTTGTGCAAGAAAGCCTTGAAGCAGCCTTCCCGCCCGCGCTCGCGTATAAGGGTGTAGTGATACAGCATGATGCAGCCTGCCGCACCCAGACCCAGATAGTAATACAGGCCGAACTGAAGCTTCATGCCTATGCTCACCAATACCCCGAGCGTGGCCGCATAACACAGCATTACCGCGGCAACGTCATAGCGTCCGAACAGGATGGCGGAAGTCCTGATACCTATCCTGAGGTCGTCGTCCCGGTCCACCATCGCATACTCGGTGTCGTAGGCGAGGACCCAGAAAATATTCGCCAGCAGCAGCCACCAGCACAGCGGTGGCAGCGAGTTGCTCACAGCAGCAAACGCCATCGGGATGCCGAAGCCGAAGGTCACGCCCAGATAGGCCTGCGGGATGGAGAGAAAACGCTTGGTGAACGGATAGCTCGCGGCCAGCGCCAGCGCGACGAAGGACAGCGCGATCGCAAAGCGGTTGAGCGCGAGCACCAGGCAGAAGGCAACCAGGGTCACAGCCGCGGCCAGCCACAGCGCTTCCTTCACGCTCACCAGGCCGGCGGCTAGCGGGCGATCACGCGTGCGCTTGACGTGGGCGTCGAAATCGCGGTCGGCGAGGTCGTTCATGACGCAGCCGGCCGAGCGCATCAGCAGAGTGCCGATGCAGAATATCCACAGCAGCATCCAACCCGGCCACCCGCTTGATGCGATCCACAGCGCCCACAGCGTCGGCCACAACAAGAGCAGCGTGCCGATCGGCTTGTCCAGCCGCATCAGCCTTGCGTAGAGGGTCAGCCGCTGCTTGATCTGTGCAAGGTCCATCTGCTCAAACTTTCATCAATTCGCTTTTTCCCGCAAGCCAGCGCTCGAGGTGGCGCTGCGCGTGGTCGGGGTGCGCACGCAGCAGTTGCGCCGCCAGATCGCGCGCCGCCTCGAGCAGGTCGGCGTCTAGCTCGAGGTCGGCGAAGCGCAGCAGCGGCACGCCGCTCTGGCGCACGCCCAGATACTCTCCCGGCCCGCGCAGCAGCAGGTCCTGGCGCGCGATCTCGAAACCGTCGCTGGTTTCGTACACCACCTTGAGCCGCGCGCGCGCGGTCTCACCCAGCGGCTTCTGGTAAAGCAATATGCAAGCGCTGTCATCCGCGCCGCGCCCCACCCGGCCGCGCAGCTGGTGCAACTGCGCCAGGCCGAAGCGCTCGGCGTGCTCGATGATCATGAGCGAGGCGTTGGGGACGTCGACGCCGACCTCGATCACCGTGGTCGCCACCAACAACTGTATCCTGCCCGCGGCGAAGTCCGCCATCACCGCCGCCTTCTCCGCCCCCGAGAGGCGGCCGTGCACCAGCCCCACCTTGAGGTCGGCGAATTCGGCGGCCAGCCGCGCGTGCGTGTCGAGCACGTTTTGCAGCTGCAGCGCCTCCACCTGCCTGCGGCCCGCGCGCGGCCCGCGCGCGCGCGCATTGCGCGCGGCAGCTTCGCCCTCATCGCCATTTTCTTCGATCAGCGGGCACACCCAGTAGGCCTGGCGCCCGGCGCGGCAGGCGTCGCGCACGCGCGCGAGCACCTCGTCGCGGCGCTCGGCGGCGATCAGCTTGGTCGTGACCGGCGTTCTTCCGGGCGGCAGCTCGTCGATCAGCGATACGTCCAGGTCGGCGTAATAGCTCATCGACAGCGTGCGCGGGATCGGCGTGGCGCTCATCATCAACTGGTGCGGCTCCGCACTCGCCGCGCCTTCGGTGCCCAGACCCTTGGCGCGCAGCGCCAGGCGCTGCTCGACGCCGAAACGGTGCTGCTCGTCGACGATGGCCAGCCCCAGCGACTGGAACACCACGCCCTCCTGGAACAGCGCATGCGTGCCCACCGCAACCCGCGTCGCCCCCGAGGCGATGTCCGCCGCCGCCGCCGCGCGCTCTTTTTTCTTCTGGCTGCCCGAGAGCCAAGTGAGCCGCACCCCCAGCGGCGCAAGCCATTCGGAGAACTTGCGGTAGTGCTGCTCGGCGAGGATTTCGGTGGGCGCCATCACCGCCGCCTGCATGCCGTTTTCCACCGCGCGCAGCGCCGCCAGCGCCGCCACCACGGTCTTGCCGCTGCCGACATCGCCCTGCAGCAGCCGGTGCATCGGATGCGCCTCGCCCAGATCGCGCTCGATCTCGCCCCAGGCGCGGACTTGCGCGCGCGTGAGCCGGAACGGCAGCCGCTCGCGCAGGCCCGCGGTGAGCGCGCCGGCTTGCACCAGCGCCGGCGCGGTCTTGCTCTTGCGCTCGCGGTAATGCAGGCGCATCGACAACTGCTGCGCCAGCAACTCATCGAGCTTCATGCGCCGCCACGCCGGGTGGGTGCGCCCGGTGAGCGCGCGCGCGTCGTCGCCGGGCCGTGGCCGGTGCAGGGCGTCGATCGCGTCGCGAAACGCGGGCATGCCGAACTGCCGCGGAATGTCCCCGGGCAGGGTCTCGTCGAGTTCGCATTGCGCCAGCGCATTCGCGATCAGGCGGCGCAGGCTCGCCTGCGGCAGCCCGGCGGTGCTCGGGTAGACCGGCGTCAGCGCCTCGGGCAGCGGCGTATCCGCGCGCACGATGCGATAGCGCGGGTGCACCATCTCGGCGCCGAAAAAACCCGGACGCGCGTCGCCGAAAGCGCGCACGCGCGCGCCCGCGGCGAGCGCCTTCGCCTGGCTGCCGTAGAAATTGAGGAAGCGCAGGTACAAGATGCCGCTCTCGTCCGCGATCTTGCACACGAGCTGGCGCCGCGGGCGGTAGGCGATCTGGCTGTCGATCACCGTGCCCTCGACCTGCACCGGAGCGCCCTCATGCGCGTCGGCGATGGCGGTGAGCCGGGTCTCGTCCTCGTAGCGCAGCGGCAGGTGCAGCACCAGATCGAACTGGCGCCGGATACCGAGTTTCGCCAGCTTCGCGGCGAGCGAGGACGCGGCAGACGATGGCGGCGTCGGCCTCGGCCGAGCCGTCTTGCCCGCCGCGGCAGGTGCGGCGGCAGCGGCGCGCGCAGGCCTCGAGCTCATGCCGACACGAGGGGATGGCTCCCCCTCATGCTCCCCTGAGTCGGCGGCCGTTGCGCCGGTGCGCAAACGGCCGTCTGGCGTCAAGGCTCATCTCGAACCACTTAGCCGAGCACCAGCACCGCATCGGCTTCGATCAGCGCGCCTCGCGGCAGCGACGCCACGCCGATCGCGGCGCGCGCCGGATAGGGCTGCGTGAAATACGCGGCCATCGCCTCGTTGACCTTGGCGAAATGGCCGAGATCGGTGAGATAGATCGTCAGCTTGGCGGCGTCGTCCAGCGACCCTCCGGCGGCCGCGGCCACCGCCTGCAGGTTGTCGAACACGCGCTGTACCTGCGCATCGATGCCCTCGGCGAGCTGCATGGTTGCCGGATCGAGGCCGATCTGGCCGGAGAGATAGATCGTGCCGCCGCAGCGCACCGCCTGCGAATAGGTGCCGATGGCGCTGGGCGCATGAGGCGTCGATATCACGGCTTTTGGCATGGCTGGCGTATCCTTCGATGTTGCAGACATAATACGAGCCTATAATTGCGGCCCGATTGCGGATTGTTTCCCGCGATGGGTGCATCTTACAATGAGCTCCACCGTCATCGCCAATCTGCAAAAGCTCGTCGGTACGCCGCGCGACGGCGCGTTGTTGCGCTTTTCCCTGGGCAACGAGTACCTGAAGGGCGGCGACGCGCACAACGCGCAGTTGCAGTTGGCCGAGGCGGTGGCCCGGAATCCGGCCTATTCGGCGGCGTGGAAGCTGCTCGGCAAAGCGCTCAGCGAAGACGCACAGCCGCGGGCGGCGCTGGCCGCCTACCGCCAGGGCATAGCCGTGGCCGAAAAGAAGGGCGACAAGCAGGCGGCGAAGGAAATGACGGTATTCGCGCGGCGCATCGAGAAGCAACTCGAGTCCGACCAGCCGCGCTGAATCCTCCGGCCATGTCCCTGTACACGGAATTGCGCACCAAGGTCATCGGCGCGCCGCTGGATCCGCTGAGCAGGGAGACGCGCCACAACATCGCGCTGGTGGCGTTCTTCGCCTGGGTGGGTCTGGGCGCCGACGGCATTTCGTCCTCCTGCTACGGCCCGGAACAGTCGTTCCGCGCGCTCGGCGAGCATACCGGCCTCGGCCTCTACCTCGCCCTGGCCACCGCCGCCACGGTATTCATTATCGCGCTTGCCTACAACCAGGTGATCGAACTGTTTCCGACCGGCGGCGGCGGCTACCGCGTCGCGACCAGGCTCATCGGGCCATATGCGGGGGTGACCTCAGGTGCCGCGCTGGTGCTGGACTATGTGCTCACCATCGCCATATCGATTGCCAGCGGCGTGGACGCGCTGTTCAGCCTGCTGCCCCTCGCCTTCCACGAGCATAAACTCGCCGCGGAGATCGCTCTGATCATCCTGCTGATCGTGCTCAATCTGCGCGGCATGAAGCAGGTGATCAAGGTGCTGCTGCCGATTTTTCTCGGCTTCATCCTCACCCACGCGTTCCTGATCATCTACGGCCTGGGCGCGCACGCGAGCTACCTGCCGCAGTTGATTCCGGCCACGCTGGAGGAAACCCGATCGCTGGCGGGAGAACTGGGCTGGGCGCATGTCGCCGCGCTGATGCTGCTCGCCTACTCCCAGGGCGGCGGCACCTATACCGGACTGGAAGCGGTATCGAACAACGTCAACGTGCTGGCCGAACCGCGCGTGCGCACCGGCAAAATCACCATGCTCTACATGGCGCTGTCGCTCGCCTTCACCGCCGGCGGCATCATCCTGCTGTACTTGCTGTGGGATGCGAAACCGGTGGAAGGCCGGACGCTGAACGCCGTTGCGTTCGGCTCGATTATCCAGAGCCTGGGCTGGGACCCCTGGGTCAACAAGGCGGCGCTGTGGACCGTCCTCGCGCTGGAGGGGGGATTGCTGTTCGTCGCCGCCAACACCGGCTTTCTCGGCGGTCCGGCGGTCCTGTCCAACATGGCGGCGGACTCCTGGGTGCCGCACAAGTTCCGTTACCTGTCGACGCGGCTGGTGACCGAAAACGGCATCCTGGTGATGGGCGTGGCGGCGCTCGCCATCCTGGTCTGGACCCGCGGCAGCGTATCCCTGCTGGTCATCCTGTACAGCGTCAGCGTATTTCTGACCTTCGCCGTCTCCTTGTACGGCCTGTGCATCTACTGGTGGCGGCACCGCCGCGAACAAGGCAAATGGATCGCGCGCCTGGCCTTGTCTGCGGCCGGTTTTCTCGTGTGCTCGGGCATCCTGGCGATGCTGCTGGTGGAGAAATTCGCCGAAGGCGGATGGATCACGGCGCTGATCATCGCCGCCATCATCGGCATCTGCCTCACCATACGCAACCACTACACCTGGGCCAGGGCGCAGATGCGCAAGGTCGATGAAATATTCGCCAACCAGCCTTTCGGCAGCGTGACCGGCGCGCCCCAGCCCGATCCGTCCCTGCCGACCGCGGTGTTCCTGGTGGGATCGAGCCGCGGCGGCGGACTGCACGCGTTGCTTTGGGTGCAGCGCATGTTCCCGGAACATTTCCGCAATTTCATTTTCGTCAACGCGCGCACGGTCGATTCGCACAGCTACGGCGGCGACGAAGACATGAAAATAACGCAAATGGAAGCCAGCGTCGCCCTCACCTATTTCGTCAATTTCTGCAACAGCAAGGGCTGGGCGGCAAAATCCTATCTGGCCTTCGGCACCGACCCGGTAGCCGAAACTATCAAGCTCGCGGACAAGGTGCATGAGGAATACCCTAACTGCATCTTCTTCGCCAGCAAACTCGTCTTCGAGCGGGAAAACTGGCTCATCCGTCTGCTGCATAACGAGGCGGCTCTGGCGATACAGCGCCGCCTGCACCTGCACGGCCTGCAAATGGTAATCTTGCCGATGAAGATTTGACCGGATATCAAGAAGCCGTTTCACAATTCCCGAAACGGCCCCTGAATTAGGGGAGTATGAGGAGCTGAGGAAGGGCAGCCTTCCTTTCCCAATTCGATCCCCTCATTTCGTAATGAGCTCTGAGAAAGGGAGGAAATGCATGACCCTGATAATGAAATCCGTGCTGATCACGGCCGGCCTCGGGCTTCTGCTCATCATTTTCGAATGGAATATGATGCGCAAAAAAAAGGGAGGGGTTACCCCGGCAGACTGGAAAAATCTGCGCGACTTGGCATTCATGACGGCGGGCGCCTGCGCGCTGGTGGCGTTCGCGGTCGCGAACCTAGCCTGAGCAGCCGCATCCGGCGCGCTCTGCCACCGCCGGGCAGCTTGCGCAAGGTGCGCAAGCGTCAGGCCCGGACTGCGCCCTCGACATTGGGTTCGCGCCGCAGCAAATCCGCGAACGCTGCTTCCGGCAGAGCCGGGCTGAACAGGTACCCCTGGTACTCCTGGCAGCCGATTTCGCGCAGGAATTGAAGTTGGGCCGACGTCTCGACGCCCTTGGCAACTACGCTGAGCATGAGGCTGC
>JBQMQE010000037.1:12535-17245 GCA_052172655.1 Burkholderiales bacterium | reverse complement strand
TTCCCGGGCAAGTCGAGCACGAATGATCGGTCCATCTTGACCGAGCGCAGCGGAAAGCGGCGCAGGGACATGAAGGAGGAATAGCCGGCGCCGAAATTGTCCACACACAGGTGCACGCCCATTCCGGCCAACTGCCGCAGGATGGCCAGCGTTGTCTGCGCGTCGCGCTTCAGCGCGCTTTCGGGCAGTTCCAGCGTAAGCAGCCGCGCATCGAGCGCGCAGGCCTGCAGCGCGCGGTTCACCGACTGGCGCAAGGCGCGGTGCCGGAAATGCACCGCCGACACATTCACCGACATGCGCAGCGGCGAGGGCGTGAGACTGCGCCAGGCGACCGCCTGGCGGCATGCTTGCTCGATCACCCATTCGCCGATGGGAATGATCAGCCCGGTGTCCTCCGCCAGGCTTAGGAACTCCGCGGGCAGGACCAGGCCCAGTTCCGGATGCTGCCAGCGTATCAGCGCCTCCGCACCCACCACCCGGCCGTCGGCAAAACCGACCACGGGCTGATAGTGCAGCACGAACTCGCCGTTGTCCACCGCGCGGCGCAGGGCGTTTTCAAGCGAGAGCCCGTCAAATGCCTCGGCATTCATCGCTCTCGCAAAGAAGCGGTAGTTGTTGCGTCCCGCGTCCTTGGCCTGGTATGTCGCCGCCTCGGCGTTGCGCGACAGCGTCTCGCCGTCCTCGCCGTCGGTCGGGTACATCGCAATGCCTATGCTCGCACCCAGCGCGATCTCGTGCGGGCCGATGGTGATCGGTCGGGCAAGCTCGGCCAGGATGCGGCGCGCAATCTTCGCTGCATTGCGCGGCTCGCCGATATTTGCGAGGAACAGGCAGAATTCATCCCCGCCCGGCCGTCCCAGCCGGTGCAGTTCTTTCGTGGCCTGATGCGCTTCGCCCCCGGCCGGTTCGTCCACGCGGCCGCAGCTCACGGCCTCGCGGTTGCTCACGCAGGCGGCAATGCGCTCGGCCGCAGCCGCGAGCACGCGGTCACCGACGGCGTGCCCGCACGCATGGTTGATGCGTTTGAACAGGTCCAGGTCGAGGAATATGAGCGCGAGCCGCTCGCCGGTGCGCGCGCAGCCGGCAATGGCACGGGACAACTGGTCGCCGAACATCACCCGGCTGGGCAAGCCCGTCAGGCTGTCATACTGGTCGGGCCGGCAGATGTTTTCATCATTGCCCGGCCGCTCGCTTGCATCCTGCGGCATCCTGGACATGCACTGGCCCGAAAGCCCGCTTTTCGCGCTGTTCCCGGCTTCGACAAGCGCACGGGCGGCACGCAGCATGTAGCGCACGCGGTGCGCGACGATCACCCAGTTGCTCGATTTCGTCAGGAAATCGGTCGCGCCGGCTGCGTAGGCGCGGTCGATCGACTGCATGCCCTCGTCTTCGGTCACCATCAGGACGGGAACGCTCTCGCCGCCTGGCAGAGCGCGCAGCGCGCGGCATGCCGCGTAGCCATCCATCACCGGCATGTTGACGTCGAGCAGCACGATATCGGGTCGTTCCCTGGAAAACGCGTCGACGGCCTCCTGGCCGTCCAGCGCCTGCACCACGCGCAAGTTCGCGTCGATCAGCGCAACTTCGATCAACAGCCGCGCCGCCTCGTCGTCGTCCGCCAGCAGCACGAGCGGCCTGCGCTCATCGGCTTGCAGGTCGGTCATTGCGCCAAGCCTTTCAGTTCCGTGCGCAGCAACCCTTCGACCCGCGTGTACTCCGCGGTGATGCTGGAGACGAGCTTTGCCGCCAGGTCCGGCGAATTGGACCGGGCAGCGGTTTCGATTTCCCGGCACAGCCACCCCAGGCGCGTCGCCCCGACATTGAGGCTGCTGGACTTGAGAGAATGCGCCGCCTTGCCCAGCGCGGTCACATCGTTTGCCGCGGCCGCAGCGTGCATCGCACCGATCAGATCCGGCGCAGTCCTGAAATAGATCTCAATAACCCGGCGCAGAAGGGCCGCGCCGCCGGACTTGCCCAGCCCCAGGATGTTATCGAGCGTGGTTCGGTCCAGGGCGGCGCTTTCGGTGTCGGGCGCGGCAAGCACCTGGATCGGCGCCGGTTCGATGCCGCCCGTGATGCACTGCCTCAGCTCCTGTCCGAGTTGCTCCCGGGTGTAGGGTTTCGACAGGTAACTGTCCATGCCGGCGGCGAGGCACTGCTCCCGGTGGCCCTCCAGCGCGTGTGCCGTCAATGCGATCACGGGCAGGCGCGCCGCACCGCTTGCCGCTTCCTGCTCGCGCAGCCGCCGCGCGGCCTCGAAGCCATCCATCACCGGCATCTGGCAATCCATCAGAACCGCATCGTAGCGTTCGCGCGCAATCGCCTCCAGCGCCTCGACCCCGTTTCCGACCACGTCGCAGGCGCATCCCAGCGCCTCGAGCATGGCGACCGCGACTTGCTGGTTGACCGGATTGTCTTCGGCCAGCAACACGCGCGGGACGCGCGAACCTCCCACCAGGCGCCCCGCCTCCGGGCCTTGCAGGCCGGTCTCGTCTGGCGAGCCCTGCTCGTTTTCCATCAGTTGGAGTATGCACTCGCGCAACTGCTGCTGGCTCACCGGCTTGGTGAGCCAGCGGCTCACGCGCAGATCGCGCAGTCTTTGCGCGGGCACCTCGCGTGCGACCGAGCTCAGCATCACCAACTTCAGGCCCTTCAGCGCCGGGTCACGGCGGATGCATTGCGCGAGTTCGAGACCATCCATCACCGGCATGTGCATGTCCAGAACCGCTATCTGATAGGGATCGCGGCCGGCGGCCGAATAGAGTATGTCCAGCGCCCCGGCTCCGCCCGACGCACTGTCGGCGCGCATTCCCATCGCACGCAGCTCGTCGCACAGTATGTCGCGATTGGTGGCGTTGTCGTCTACCACGAGGGTATGCACATCACGCAGGCGCATGGACGGTGCAGCGGGGGCGGGCGCGGCGGCCGCCGGCTGTTTGTCAAACGGCAAAGTCATCCAGAACGTCGAACCCTTTCCAGGCAGGCTCGATACGCCGATTTCTCCGCCGAACAGGGTGGCGAGCTGTTTGCAGATCGTAAGCCCGAGTCCTGTGCCTCCGTACCTGCGTGTCGTGCTGCCATCGGCCTGGGAGAATACGTCGAAAATCCGCGATTGAGCATCCTGCTCAATGCCGATGCCCGTGTCGCTCACCTCGAAGCGCAACAGCGCGCGAACGCCGATATTGCGCTCCAGTCCGGCCCGTATGATCACCTCGCCCTGCTCGGTGAACTTGATCGCGTTGGTCGCCAGAGTCACCAGAATCTGGCGCAGCCGGGCCGGGTCGCCGCGCAGGGCAAACGGCGCTGACGGATCCAGATGTGTGATCAGTTCCAGGCGCTTGGCATGCGCCGCTCCCGCGACCATGGCCGCCACCTCGTCCAACAGTTGGCGCAGATCGAAGTCCGCATTTTCCAGTTGAAGCTTGCCGGCCTCGATCTTGGAGAAGTCCAGAATTTCGTTGATGATCGTCAGCAGCGCCACACCCGACTGGCGCGCGGTATCGGCCAGCCGGCGCTGGCGCTCGCTCAGATCGGTGTCCAGCAGCAGTTCCGTCATCCCCAGCATGCCGTTCATGGGCGTGCGGATTTCGTGGCTCATGTTGGCGAGAAACTGGGATTTTGCCCGACCGGCGGCCTCGGCCTGCTCCTTCGCCCGCCGCAGTTCCGCCGTGCGCTCCTCGACCAACTGCGCGAGGTGCGTGCGGTGCGCGTCGAGTTCGTGGTCGCGCGTCTCGATGCTGGCCATCATGTCGTTGAAGCCGTCGATCAGGGTGCCGATTTCGTCGTTGCTGCCGCGCGCAAGCTTCTGTCCGTAGACTTTTTCCGTGCTGATGCGCCGCGCCGCCCGCGAAAACTCGATGATCGGCGCCAGCAGCAACTGCTGCAGTCGCGCCGAAACAATCAGCGCGACCGCAAAGGCGACCAGCATGCCAAACGCCGCCAGGGCTAGTTTCGCCAGCAGCGCACGCCAGGTCCGGTGCAGATCCGCTTCGATTACCACCATGCCGACGACCTGGCCGTCGCGCACGATATTGCGCCGCACCACGAGCTTGTCCCGCAGTAGGTTGCCAAGACCGATGGCGGTTTCCTTGGGTGCGCCCTTGCCTTGGTGCGCGCTTTGCGCCGCCGCCTGGTCGGAAACGAATACGGCTTCGTCCGCACGCAGGATCCAGGCCGCCGTGATCTCAGGCCGGGATCGCAGGCCGTCCAGCACGGCCTTTGCCGCGGCGCGATCGGAGATGACGATCGCCGCGGCACTGTTGCTGCCGATGATTTGCGCATAACCGGCGAGCAGTTCACTCGCTTTCGAGCGTTCCCTGACAACCTCGGTCGCGGCAAACAGAACGTAGCTGATGAGCAGCGCGATCCCGGTGCAGGCCATGACGATGATCGCCAGCTTGCGCTTGATCGGCATGTCCCGGAAGGACATCATGCGTGCTTCTCCCTTATGGTGCGTGCCAGTGGCAAACGCTACGAATGCGTACCGGCGTGACCGTCCTTGATCAAGGACCGACCGACGAGCGCCGGACATGCGGCACTGGAAACCTGAATTATCCGCATCTTGAGCGGCGCCGCGCGCGGGAACAGAGCGCGGAAAAGGGGTCATTTCGATCAACCCGGCGAACCTGCGCATTGCCGGCGCGCGCCTCTGCGCCTGCCGCACCATGGATTTCGAGGTGTCGGCGCCTGGACATTGCCGTGATCGCCGCG
>JBQMQE010000037.1:0-12525 GCA_052172655.1 Burkholderiales bacterium | reverse complement strand
GGCAGGCCGCGGAACACGCTGCGGCGGGCCGGGCCGGGTATGCTAAAGCGCCCTAGGCTGGTAAAGTAATCGCATGCGACTGTCCCTGCGCTTCGTCTTGCCCCTGATGCTGGCTCTGGCAGCCATCGCCTACGCCGTCGCGCCGCTGGTCGACCGCTTGACGCTGAACTGGTTCGTGCACGATCTCGACACCCGGTCGTTGCTGGTCGCCAACGCCATCCAGGAACCGCTGCAGGAGCAGTTGGCGGCCGGCAAGCGGGTCAAGATCCTGGATTTCTTCAACCGCATCACCCGCGACGAGCGGCTGTTTGCGATCGGCTACTGCGCCGCGCCGACGGCAAAGGCCTTGGCTACCCGCTCGCTTCCGGCGGAGATTCGCTGTGCCGAGCTCGCGCGCTGGGAAGAACCCCGTGATCACCTGTTGCCTAGCGACAAGGGCCCGTTGCACGTGACGGTGCAGCCGATGGCCAGCGAAACAGCGCCGGACGCCCGCCTGGTACTGGTGCAGGACATGAGTTTCGTCACCCGCCGCAGCGAGGAAACCAAGCGCTACCTGTTCTACCTCTTCATGGGGCTGGCGGCGGTGGTCTCGCTGATCACGGTGATCATCGCCCAGCTCTCCTGGCGCGGCTGGATGGCCGGCATGCGCTCCCTGCTGCGCGGCGAAGGGCTGGTGCGCCAGCCGGGACCGGACGCACACCCCAGTCTGCCCGAGTTCAAGCCGATCGCGCGCGATCTGCAGCGGCTGATCCGCGATCTGGAATCCGATGCGCACGCGCGCGATGAAGATCAGATCACCTGGACGCCGGAGTCCCTGCGCGGGATTCTGCGCGGCGAACTGCGCGGCGAGGACGTGATCGTGGTATCCAACCGCGAGCCCTACATGCACCAGCGCCGCGGTGATCGCATCGAGGTGCAGCGGCCGGCGAGCGGGGTGGTCACGGCACTGGAGCCGATCATGCGCGCCTGCTCGGGCACCTGGATCGCCCATGGCAGCGGCTCGGCCGACCGCGAAGTGGTCGACAAGCACGACCGCGTCGCGGTGCCGCCGGATAAACCCGCCTACCGCATCCGCCGCGTCTGGCTCTCCGCGGAGGAGGAGGCCGGCTACTACTACGGGTTCGCCAACGAGGGACTGTGGCCGCTGTGCCACATCGCCCATGTGCGGCCGACCTTCCGCTCGGGCGACTGGGCCCAGTACGCCGCGGTCAACCGCAAGTTCGCCAAGGCGGTGGCAAGCGAGGCCAAGACGAAGGACCCCATCGTCCTGGTGCAGGACTACCATTTCGCCCTGCTGCCGAACATGATCCGCGAGGAGCTGCCGAATGCCACGGTCATCACCTTCTGGCACATACCCTGGCCCAACCCCGAGTCCTTCGCCATCTGCCCCTGGCGCGACGAAGTGCTCGCGGGGATGCTGGGCAGCAGCATTCTCGGCTTTCACACCCAGTCCCACTGCAACAATTTCGTCGATACGGTGGATCGTTTTCTCGAGGCGCGCGTCGATCGCGAATCCTTCACCGTCTCCTTCGGCGGCAAGCTCACCGCCGTGCACCGCTACCCGATTTCCATCGCCTGGCCGCCGGCGGCAGAGATGCTGGAAAAGACGGTGCCGGACTGCCGCAGCAGTATCCGCCAGTTGAATGATCTCCCGCCGGAGCACAAGCTCGGTGTCGGCGTCGACCGGCTCGACTACACCAAAGGCATCGTCGAGCGCTTCAGCGCGATCGAGCGCCTGCTGGAACTCAATCCGGAGTGGATCGGACGCTTCACCTTTGTCCAGGTCGCCGCGCCGACGCGCGCGGGTATCGAGGAATACCAGCATCACGAGGCGCAGGTGCGCGCCATGGCGACGCGCATCAACGCTCGCTACACGCGCCGCGGGCCGCCGCCGATCGTGCTCAAGGTCGAGCACCACGAGCCGCGCGACGTATACGAGTATTTTCGCGCCGCGGACCTTTGTTTCGTCAGCAGCCTGCACGACGGCATGAACCTGGTGGCCAAGGAATTCGTCGCGGCGCGCGACGACGAGAGCGGCGTCCTCATCCTGTCCCAGTTCACCGGTGCCGCGCGCGAGTTGCCCGAGGCGCTGATCGTCAATCCCTACGATGCCGACCAGTGCGCCGCCGCGCTGCACCTGGCGCTGACGATGCCGGCGGAGGAGCAACGCGACCGCATGCGCCTGATGCGCGGGCTGGTGGCCGAATTCAACGTCTTCCGCTGGGCCGGCCGCATGCTGCTCGATGCGGCCGCGATGCGCCGCCGCGACCGCCTGATCGTAAAGACCGGACGCGCCGAGGCGTGACCAGGCCGCGCTCCCGCTTGCCTCCGGCGCCCCGTCTCGATTGGGCCTATTTCCTCGATGTCGATGGCACTTTGATCGACATCGCCGACACGCCGGACGCGGTTCACGTCGATGGCGCGCTGCTCGATCTGATCGCGCGCCTGCAGCGCTCGAGCGGCGGCGCCGTGGCGCTGGTCAGCGGCCGCGCCCTCGCCTTTCTCGACGGCCGCCTCGGCGCGCTGCGTCTGCCTCTGGCCGGACAGCACGGGCTGGAGCGCCGCGATGCCGCCGGCCGCCTGCACCTGCACGCCGCGCCGCAGGCAGCCAGGTCGGCGATCAAGGAGGCGCTGGCACCGGTACTGGCGCGCCACCCCGGACTGCTGCTGGAGGACAAGGGCCTGACGCTGGCGCTGCATTACCGACTGGCGCCGCAATTGGCGGCTTATGCGCACCGCCTGATGGCCCGGCTCGCGGCCGCCGCCGACGCCGGGCTGGAAGTGCAGCGCGGCAGGCGCGTGGCGGAGATCAAGCCCTCTGGCGTAGACAAGGGCAGCGCGCTGGCCGCATATCTGACCGAAGCCCCCTTCAGCGGACGGCGCCCGGTATTCGTCGGCGACGATCGCAACGACGAGCACGCCTTCGCCGAAGTGAACCGGCAGGACGGAATTTCCATCAAGGTCGGCAAGGGCGCGAGCTGCGCCCGCTACCGCCTGCCCGACGTGGCGGCGGTCAGGCGCTGGCTGGGAGGCGCGCTGCAAGCCGGCAAATAAGCGCGGGCGCGGACCGCCGCCGCGACTTTGCGCCGCATAGGCGCGGCCGGCTCCGGCCTGCCGGCTCAGTTGCTGCCGCGCTTGCCGAACAACTCCGTGCGCGCCTTGGAACTGATCGCGACCACCGCCGGGTGCGTCAGCCGGCGTTCCACCGAGATTGCGTAGAAGCGCTCGGTCACCGCGTCGGTGCTGCCGATGGCGACGACGCCGTACTGGCGCTGCACCTGCGCTGCGATCGCCGAGGGCGCGGCGAAAATGCCTATCCCCGCCTGCCCGAAGGCCTTGGTCAGCGCACCGTCGTCGAACTCGCCGACGATTTCCGGCCGCACCGAAATGCTCTCGAACCACTGCATCAATCGCGGCCGGACCAGCGCCTCTTCGCCGGGCAGGAGCAGTGGCGCTTGATCGAGGCAGCGCGGAAAGCGCGCTTTGTGCCGGCGCGCCAGGGCGCGCGTGGCGAAGAAAGTTATGCCGCATTCGCCCAGCAGATGATTGAAACCGCGGATGCTCAGGCCGGCGGGCATGGGACCGTCGGCGATCACGAGGTCCAGCCGGTGGATCGCCAGGTCCGCCATAAGACTGGCGAGTTTGCCCTCGCGGCAGACGATGCGCAACGGTTCGCTCAGGCGTACCGCCGGTTCCAGCAGCCGGTAGGCCATCGATTTCGACACCGAGTCGGCGATGCCCACCTTGAACAGCAGCGGCAGACCGCCACTATGGTTGCGTAGCGCGTCCTCGAGTTCCCCGCCGACCGTGAAGATCTCGTCGGCGTAGCTGAGCACCATGCGCCCCGCCTCGGTGAGCTCGAGTCGGCGGCCGGCGCGCGCGAACAGCTTGTGGCCGAGCACCTCCTCGAAAGCGCTCAACTGGCCGCTGATGGTCTGCGGCGTCAGGTGCAGGCGCTCGCAGGCGCGCGCGATGCCGCCGGCCTTGGCCACCGTCCAGAAGTAGCGCAGGTGCTTGTAATTGAGCCTGCTCATGGCACGACCTTACTTCGTTTTATTCGAATGATCGAACAATTATATTCGAGTTTTCACAGAATGCCGCGGCCGCTATGATGCGTGCGTCGGCGAAACGGACTCGTGCCGCTCGCCTCAATCTCAAAAGGAGAACAAGCCGTGAACATGCTCAATCAGCCGCGCGTCATCCCTGTGTCGGGCAACGCGCCTGCGGCCGCCGCCGGCCTCGCCGCCAACAAGGTGATCCGCAATACCTACCTGCTGCTGTCGATGACGCTCGCCTTCAGCGCGCTCGCCGCCGCCGCGTCGATGGCGCTGAAGCTGCCCCACCCGGGGCTGATCCTTACCCTGGTTGGCTATTTCGGCCTGCTGTTTCTCACCACGAAATTCCGCGACAGCGCTTTGGGCCTGGCGTTCGTGTTCGCGCTCACCGGCTTCATGGGCTACACCCTGGGGCCGATCCTCAACGCCTATCTTGCCCTGCCCAATGGCGCGCAGGTGGTGATGACGGCCATGGGCGGCACCGCCGCGATCTTCGTCGGGCTGTCGGCCTACGCGCTTGCCAGCCGCAAGGATTTCAGCTTCATCGGCGGCTTCCTGATGGTCGGGATCCTGGTCGGCTTCCTCGCCGGCCTCGCCGCGGTGTTTTTCGAATTGCCCGGGCTGTCGCTGGCCGTCTCCGCCACGTTCGTGCTGCTCATGTCCGGCCTGATTCTTTACCAGACGAGCAGCATCATCCACGGCGGCGAGGCCAACTACATCATGGCCACGGTGACGCTGTACGTGTCGATCTTCAACCTGTTCACCAGCCTGCTGCACCTGCTCGGCTTCGCCGGCGGCGAAGACTGAGCGGCCCGCGCCGAGCCCATGGAATGGCTGGCATCACCCGAGGCCTGGATTGCCCTCGCCACCCTGACCGCGCTGGAAATCGTGCTCGGGGTGGACAACATCATTTTCATCTCCATTCTGGTGGGCCGCCTGCCGCCGGCCGAGCGCCAGCGCGCGCGCGTGATCGGACTCGGCCTCGCGATGGCGAGCCGCATCGCGCTGCTGCTGTCGCTGGCCTGGATGATGCGCCTGACCGATCCACTGTTCTCGCTCTTCAGCCATGAGGTCTCCGGCCGCGACCTGATCCTGCTCGGCGGCGGGCTGTTTCTGCTGGCCAAGGCGGTGATGGAGATACACAACGCCCTGGAGGGCGCGAACGGGCATCAGCCCGATCGTGCCGGGCAAGCCGGTTTTCTCGGCGTCCTGGTCCAGATCGCGATCATCGACATCGTGTTCTCGCTGGATTCGGTGATCACCGCGGTCGGCATGGTCGACGAGATTCCGGTGATGGTGCTCGCCATCGTCATCGCCGTGGGCGTCATGATGTTCGCCGCCAAGCCCATCGGCGATTTCGTCGACGACCATCCGACGGTCAAGATGCTGGCCCTGTCCTTCCTGATCCTGGTGGGTGTTGCGCTCATCGGCGAAGGTTTCGCGATGCATATCCCCAAGGGCTACATCTACTTCGCCATGGCCTTCTCCGTGGCGGTGGAAATGCTCAACCTGAAGCTGCGCCGGCGAGCGCCGATCCGGCTGCACAAGGAACTGGAGCTGCCGCATACGCCGGACGCCGGGCGCAATGCGTGAATGCCGAACCCGGGCGCTAGAATGGCGCTGCGGCTCCCGCCTCCGGGAAGGCAACGATGAAAGACATCGCCAATTTCATCGCCGGCTTCTAGCGCTTCCAGGCCAAGTACTTCCGCGAGGAGCGCGACCTGTTCTCGCGCCTGCGCCAGGGCCGGCATACAGCGCAGCATTCCGTTTCTGGTGGCAATCATCCAGGAACCGCCACTTTGCTGTAGGAAAGGACACGGTGTGGCCCAGAACCTGAAAGACGATATAGCGCGCCTCCGAACGAAAGCCATGCCAGCGAAGGGCAGCCAGGGCG
This sequence comes from Burkholderiales bacterium, assembly GCA_052172655.1. Taxonomy (GTDB): domain Bacteria; phylum Pseudomonadota; class Gammaproteobacteria; order Burkholderiales; family SG8-39; genus 2-12-FULL-64-23. The sequence goes on along the minus strand of JBQMQE010000037.1, from coordinate 6,576 downwards.
AGCGAATGGGCCGCATCGTAGGCGAGAATTAAGCGGCTGTCGGGGGACAGCGCCGAGTTCTCGGCGTCGGGCAACTTACGCTTCGCCGACCTTACCAGCCCGTCGAACTCGGCCTGGTCGGGCGGTTCAGCCTTGAGCTTGCCGATCTTCTGCAGGTTCTGGAGTTGTTCCTGAGCGGATGACATCCTCGTTTCCTAAGAAAACAATTCTTGGCTGACTCAGAACGCGGGTGAGGAAATGATTGTCGCCCTCCGTCTTTTTACGGAAATCCTCCGTGGAGTAAAGAGTAGGGCTCACCTTGCGACCTAGCGTTTCTTCTGCTTTCGTCAGCGCTTCGAAAAGCTCGCTATAACTCAGCCCTTCGGCGACGACCATCACGTCGATATCGCTGGTCGCCGTATCCGTGCCCTTGGCCACCGAGCCGTAGATGAAGGCGCAGCGAATCGCGTCTGCGTACTGCGACAGCGCGACACGCAACACGTCAGACATGCCAAACGTCTTGAGCGTGATTCCCCTGATCTCCTGGAAGATGGGCGAATTCCGGTTGGCCTGATAGTGCTTCTGCCGGCCGATGACAGTCATATTGACCAAGCCCGAGGCGGTCATTCGCTTCAATTCCCGTTCGAGCGCTCCCCGCCCAGTCATTCCCAGCCTTTCGATTTCATTGGCGTAGAACGAGCGATCGGGCTGGCCGAACAGCAATCCAAGCACCCGCTGCTGAACCCCCGAAAACAGGACATCCGAAATCGAAACTGGTTTATCGTTCCCCATATTGGGGATTATCATCCCAAATTTGGGGAATATCAAGGGCAACCCGGAATGAATCCTCATTGCCCCTGCCAGCGTCGGTGTGAATTTCGTTTGAATTGGCCGGTTTCGAATTGGTGGCACAAAGAGGTGCTGTTTGGGGTGCGCGGGCGACGAAATTGGGTCTGGAATCAGGATTCAATTTGGTCCTTGGTGCGGAAGCTCTTGCCCTCGACCTCGATGATGGCGGTATCGGCGCGACGCAGTAGGCGATCGAGCAATGCGGAGGTAAGTGTGCTGTCACTGTTGAAGATTTCGAGCCAGCGCTTGTATGCGAGGTTGGTGGTGGTGCTGAGGGGTGAGCACGGTCACTGAGGCGCCCCGAGTCGGACAAGCACCGCGGTCATGCGAGTAAATCATGGCGCATCTGTCCACTTGGAACGAGGGAATGCCACGCACGGACATGGTTTCCTACCCCGGAAGATACGCACGCGGTTGCAACTTTCACCAAAGTGGTGTAACTTGGTGCGAACCCTGAATAACGACACTGCGTAGACATGGCAAACCGACGAGTTCGATCCTACACAGCCCCTGCGGAACGCACCATCCGAGCTTCAGTCAGTTTCCCAGAGGACCAATATTCTGAGCTTGAACGCATTGCTGATCAGCAACGTGTATCTCTAGCGTGGGTAGTCCGTGAAGCTGTTCAGGCTTATCTCGTGACCCGCTGGCCGCTCCTGGGACAGGCGGAAGTCTCTCCCGCGAATACAACGAACACCAATGAGGCAAAAGGGACATGAACTTCATCGAGAACGAAAGCGCACAAAAGCTTCGCGGCGGCTACTACACACCGCTTGATCTCGCTACGTTCATCGCTCGATGGATCAAGGAGATCAGTCCGACACGCATCTTGGAACCCAGTTGCGGTGACGGCGTATTTTTTGAAGCGCTGGCAAATGCAAAGGGATTTCGAAAAACAGACATACTTGGATTCGAGCTTGAAGAGGAGGAGTCCGCCAAGGCACAGTCCCGCGCCAGAGACGTTGGTCTTGCCGCAACAAGCGTACGTAACGCGGATTTTCTCCAATGGGCTTTGGACCAGTTCATTGTCGGCGACAAGTTTGATGCGGTCATTGGCAATCCCCCATTCGTTCGATACCAATATCTGCCGGAACCATTCCAGGCACGGGCTGAGCAGATATTCAAACAACTCAACCTTCCTTTCACGAAGCACACCAATGCCTGGGTTCCTTTCATTCTGGCGTCAATGGCCCTCCTCCGCCCCGGTGGTCGCCTCGCGATGGTGGTTCCCGCGGAGATCATCCACGTCACTCACGCACAATCACTTCGCTCCTACCTGGGCCGCGAATGCCGTCGCCTCGTAATCATCGATCCAGAAGAACTCTGGTTTAGCGATACGTTGCAGGGGGCGGTGATCTTGCTCGCTGAAAAAGCGCAAGTCGGCGAGAAACCAGAAGGACTCGGAATTTACTCTGTAACGGGGCGCGAATTCTTGCAGCTCTCTCCTTCCGAGGTATTCGACTCGCCTCTACCGATCAACGGGAAAACCGTGCAAGGTAAATGGACCCGCGCCTTGCTCGATTTGGAAACACGCTCGTTGATTGATGAACTTGCAGACCAACCTGCGGTGCATCGCTTCAACGACATTGCCCAAGTTGACGTCGGCATAGTCACAGGAGCAAACAAATTCTTTCTCGTACCAGACGAAACAGTTCGGACACACCATCTGGAAAGATGGGCGCACCCAATGTTCGGTCGCAGCGAACACTGCCCAGGGGTCGTCTACGACGAACGTCAGCATACGGAAAATGCCTCAAAGGGTAATCCCACAAACTTCCTTTGGTTCCGGGAGGACGAGAGCCGAATCGATGCGGCCGCGAAAGCATATATCCGGCAGGGTGAAACGCAGGATCTTCATACGCGCTACAAATGCCGCGTCCGTTCGCCTTGGTACACCGTGCCCTCCGTCTATTCAACGGAGATCGGCATGCTAAAACGCTCACACAATACGCCACGCCTCATCCTGAATCGCATGGGCGCCTACACGACCGACACGGCCTACCGCATCCGCACACTCGGTGTAGCGGCGGAAAAGCTTGTTGGATGCTTCGTTAACCCCCTTACCGCACTAAGTGCAGAGCTTGAAGGCCGCCACTATGGCGGGGGGGTGCTGGAGTTAATACCTTCTGAAATCGAGCGATTGCTGATTCCTTTGCCTGAAAGCGCAAAGATCGACCTTGGTGAATTGGATGAGGCTGTCCGCACCTTGCCGACGCACGAAGTGCTCGCACGGCAGAGCAAGGCGGTATTGGGAGCAATGGGATTGTCCCGGGTAAAGCAAAAGTGCATATTGGAGGGGTGGCGCAAGTTGCGGGATCGCAGGCACCGCACGTCCAGCGAGGATTTGGCCGAGTTGTACTAGTCGATTTCCAACACGAACCGTGTTGGATCAACCTTGTCACGGTAGAGCGCCAAGGTTCGACCGATTAGCTCAGGACGCGCAACATACTCTCGCATAGGTCCCCAACTTAAGCGAGTCATGGCGTTCCTCTGCTTGTAGGCCTCACTCGTAGTACTCGTGGTATGCCGAATCGCCAAGTCGAATTCTCCGTGGCTGATCCCCTTCATGACCAACTGAAATTTCGCAAAGGCTTCATCTACGGTCTTGGACCGGGTCGCCCAGGCGAGGTGCGGAAACACGTCATCCCGGAAGTAGTGACGGTGATCCACATCGTCGGGAAGCAATCCTTTGTCCAAATTGACCGAACCTGTCGCATGCGTACCCTCCGCGTCCGGAATTGTCAGGTCACGACGGGTGAGCGGTTTACTCTCCCAAACCAATTCCAATTCAATCCCTACTGTCGCAGGCACTGGCTTAGGTGCAGCTACGCCGGCCTTCACTCCCGTCGGCGCTTTAGGCGGCTTGGGCTTCTTTGGCGCTGCCTTCGCTTTTGCGAGAGCGCGGCGAAGGGGGACTACCTTGAGTTTCATGCGGGGTACAGTGTCACCCCATTCCATCCCGAGCGCCGATGTTGTAGGTCGCGGCGGACTGACTGCCATCTCGTCAACCAAGCGACCGCTCGCGAGCAATTTATCGAGATCGGAAACCGATCCAATCCTCACAACATGCTCGGGATAGTCAGATGGCAAAGCCGTAAGTTGTGCCTCGATCTCATCGACCACCGCCTTATCTTCTGCATCGGCGAGGGTGAAATCAATCATCATCCCGGCCTCGATGTTGTTATTCAGGCCACCGAGCGTAAGGTTCGCACTGCCGACCACAAAGCGCGCATTGGTCTTGCCGCGTACCAAGTACAGCTTTGGGTGAAAAATAACTGCCCTGGAGCCTGTGTCGACCGTGTAAAGTTTGACACCAATGTCGTGCAGGAGCGCAAGCCCTTGGTGAGAAGTAATGTCGTTCCGAATACCTGCGAATACCGTCACCCGGGCCGCGTGCATCCTGAGTGCTGCCTCAATTTGCTGCACTCCGCTTTCGCTCACGAATGCGACGCTCAATACCACCTTCTTGATGTCAGGGACATCGAACAGTTCGCGCACAGCTTGCGCATGCGTCTTGGGTGTAACCCCCTGCAAAATGAAATTTTTCTTTGCCATAAACACGTAGATTGCCGATCTGAATAGATCCAAAGCCAAAGCGACCGAACCAGTCTTGCATCGTAGCAATCGGCACGGGGCATGTCGATGACAAAAAAGTCGACCCGACTCAAACGCCGCACTGGCAGATCGCCGCCCTTCGTAGAAGAAGAGAAAGGAGAGCGCCAGAGAGCAGACAAGGTACCGAAAGTAACCGAAGGATGGCCTTGAGTGCGCCGCCCGCTGACCGTCGAGACTATCGGCCAAGTGGTTGGAAATACGGGAATAAGAGGACGCAAAAACGCTCCTGAATATGCAGGGGCGCGTGGTAGTAGGTGGTGGAGTGGAGGAGGATCGAACATCGTCTGGAGAACCGCGTGGATAATCGATCTAGCTAATTCAATATAAGTAGATGCCCCCAAATACATCCCTGCCAAGACCCGGCTGTAGAAAATGCTCTATGGATGTCTATGGACATATCAATTGCTCCATGTGCCACCCCGTGCCAAAGGTCTGTGATGAAGCAATCCGGTCACTTATGCCGCAGATGACACGCCGTCAATCTCCGTCACCAGCAGCTAAGCCAAATATTCGCGCGGAGTCTACTTATCGACGGGCAGTCATGTTCGAACTAAATCCACTTCGATTTCAGAAACGCGGCACCGGTAACGCTTACGTTGGACGGCATGCCTGACATCGCCCGTTGATCATTCTCGACTTATCCGCAAATGTTCTTTCAAATCGCGGACGAGCGTAAGAACGCGGAGAAAAGAATAGGAGCCAACAGTAAAACAGATAGTTACGCTCTTTATTGGCGGTACTGTAAGTGGTATGTAAGAGGTCCGTGGAACATTATTCACGATCAAGCTAGGAGGAGGCGAAATGGATCGGCTTAATATTCCAAAAGAGTACCTGCCACCCGCGGAGTACATGCCGCGCAATGTCAAGTTGCTTCCAGAACTTGATTATCCCTATCGGCTGAACCTGGCCGAAGTCCTGCTTGACCGGAACATCCCCGCACGCAGCGACGCAGTAGCCATCTATCACGAGGCGAAGCGCATTACATATCTGGAATTGCAATCCCAGGTCAATCGCTTCGCAAATGCTTTGCGCGGACTCGGGGTGCGCAAGGGCCATCGGGTTGTCCTCCGCTCGGCCAACATTCCGGAATATTTCGTCTGGAACTTCGCCTGCTGGCGGATCGGCGCAATTCCGGTGTTGTTGAGCCACCTGAATCGATCGAGCGAGGTCAGCTTCAAGATAAACGATTCCGATGCGATCGCAATTTGTGTTCATTCAGATTATTACGACGATGTCCGAAAGGTGCGGGACGATTGCCCAAACTTAAAGCATGTAATCGTTTATGGAGACCGGATAGCCGGCACGCTCCATTACGAAGAATTGATGCAGGGACAGTCGACGCAGATAGTCTCCGAGGATACCTGCCGGGAGGATTTCGCCCGCATCATCTACAGTTCAGGCACTACCGGCAAACCAAAAGGGATTCTTACGACGCTGGAAGGAATTCTTTCCGTTTCCGATACCCACGCACGCAATATCCTTAAACTGCAATCCGACGACGTCCTCGGCGGCCATCCGTACTATTCGTTTGCCTTCGGAGGCGCCTTTCTATGCTTGCCCTGGCGATTCGGCGCCGCCATTTCCATCATTACCCATTTCTCTCCGGAACGGCAGTTTGAACTGGTGGGTGAGCACGGCATCACCGTTTTGTTCGCTGTACCTACCGCCCTTCGGATGATGCTTGGCGTTGCCGGCGCCGAGCACAACTACCCGATGTCGACATTGCGGCTCTGCCAAACCGCAGGCGAACCGCTGCCTGAGAGTACGGTTCGCGAATGGCACGAGCGTTTCGGACAAACCGTCATCAACTCACTGGGTTCCAGCGAGCTGAACTATTGGCTTTCTACCTTTGAGGGCATGCCTGCGGAAAAGATTGGCTCCAGCGGCCTGTCTGTACCCAGCTACGAGAATATCGTGGTCGATGACGAGCTGAATCCGGTACCGCCCGGAGTACCGGGTGAGTTGCTCGTGCGCGGGCCGGTTGGCCAAGTCTACTGGCGCCGACCAGATGCCCAGCAAAATGGTGTGTGCGGCCCCAACAGCCGGTATGCCGGCTGGAGCCGGCCCGGTCTTTTCTTCGTCCAGGACTCGGACGGCTACTTTTGGTACAAGAGCCGTCTCGACGACATGATC
>JBQMQE010000036.1:21266-26078 GCA_052172655.1 Burkholderiales bacterium | reverse complement strand
TTCTCCCGCGGGCCAGGCTCAACTTCCCCGCGGGCGGCCGGTACGGTTGACGTAACGGATAAGTATCTGATAGGCTTTGCCAATGATCGTCAGCTTCCGTGACAAACGTACCCGTGAATTCGCCGAGGGCAAGCACGTCAAGGCGTTCTCGGGGTTTGCCCGGCAAGCTGAAATGAAGCTCGATCAGCTAGAAGCGGCTGAGTCGCTGACGGACCTCGCGGTCCTTCCGGGCAACCGCTTCGAGGCCTTGAAAGGTGATCGCAAAGGGCAGTACAGCATTCGCATCAACGATCAATGGCGAATCTGCTTCGAATGGCCGGCCCGGTCGCCCGGTCCGGTAAATGTAGAGATCGTGGACTATCACTGAGGGAACAACGCATGACACGCACTGCTATCCATCCCGGCGAACACCTCGTCGAGCAGCTCACGGAACTCGGCATGAGCGCGGCCGAACTTGGCCGGCAGCTCGACGTGCCGACCAACCGGATCACCGGAATATTGAACGGCCAGCGCGCAATTACCGGCGACAGTGCGCTTCGCCTAGCGCATTTCTTCGGGACCAGCGCGGAATTCTGGCTGAACCTGCAGAAACTGTATGAGTTGCGGCTCGCGGAAGCGAAAGCGGGTGCGACGATCCGACGCCTGCCGCGACTCAAGGAACGCGAGAAATCGACACCACGCAGCCCCCACGCCCGCGCGGCATAAATGAAGCGCAGACAAAATGACACCTCAAGCGGCGCCCGGCGCCTCCGTCACCTTGCTGTCAGAGATTTACTGCACCCTGGAACAAATCGCGAAATAAAAAAAAGGTTTCGCTCGCTTGGGTCGTCCGCGACGCTGCGGAGAAGTGCGTATCCGAGCAGCGGAAGAATCTGGAACGCGAGAATGACATGAAGAAAAGACCATAATGGCGCTGCACCCTAATTTCCCCAAATCACCATACGAGGTTCTTGATCCGAACTACAGGTGGTTTCCGGCAGCCGAAGAACTACGTAGCACGGCTTACGAGAAGTTGCTTCCACCCTTGGTCGCGAACGTTCGTAATGAGGTCAAAGCATGGCGTGACTCCGGCTATGCGGGAGCATCGCCCACGTCCCGTGACTTACTGATCTGGTGGTTTGAGACCGATCACATTGTCGAGCAAGCCGACACCACGCAAAGCCAGTTCCGCTATTACTTCGCGCAGCGTGAAGCGGTCGAAACCGTGATATGGCTCTATGACGTGCGTGGGGCACGCGACAAATTCGACCTGCTGCGCTTCGACGCCTCCGGCGCGGTATCGAGCAACATGTTCGATGAAGACTGGCCGCGTTTCGTGGTCAAGATGGCCACGGGCGCGGGTAAGACCAAGGTGCTGTCGCTCTTGATCGCGTGGACCTACTTTCACAAGCTCTACGAGCCGGAGTCAGCGCTGGCGCGCAACTTCCTGGTGATCGCGCCCAACATAATTGTGCTGGATCGTCTGCGCGCCGATTTCGACGGATTGCGCATCTTCTTCAACGACCCGGTGTTACCGGACAACGGTCATGCGGGGCACAACTGGCGGGATGATTTTCAGGTCGCCCTACACATTCAGGACGACGTGCGTATCGTGCGCCCGACGGGCAACATCTTCCTTACCAACATTCACCGCGTCTATCTCGGCGATGTGCCGGAGCCTTCGCTGGACGATGACGACCTGCGCGACTACTTCCTGGCGCCCTTCGGGGCAAAGCCCGTCGGCAAGACCACGGACAGCAACATCGACTTGGGCGAGATCGTACGCGAGATCAACGAACTCGCCGTGTTCAATGACGAGGCGCACCATATCCACGATAACCGTCTAGCTTGGTTTCAGAGCATCCAGGACATCCACCACCGGCTGCTGCAAAAGGACCTGCGGCTGGCGATACAGGTGGACGTGACGGCCACGCCACGCCACGACAACGGCGCGATCTTCGTGCAGACCGTCAGCGACTACCCGCTGGTCGAGGCCATCGCTCAGAACGTAGTTAAGCATCCTGTACTGCCGGATGCGGCCAGCCGCGCCAAGCTCGCCGAGCACAAAAGCCCGCTCATCACCGAGAAATATGCCGACTACCTACAGCTCGGCATCGAGGAATGGCGCAAGAGCTACGCCGAGCACGAAAAGCTAGGCAAGAAAGCCGTGCTGTTCGTGATGGTGGATGACACCAAAAACTGTGACGAGGTTGGCGTGTACTTGGAAAGGATTTGCCCCGAACTGCAAGGCGCGGTGCTGGTGATTCACACCAAGAACAATGGCGAAATCTCCGAGGCGGCCTCGGGTAAGAACAAGGAAGAGCTGGAGGTTTTGCGCAAACAGTCGAACGAGATTGACACCTGGAAATCGCCCTTCAAGGCGATTGTGTCAGTGCTTATGCTCAAGGAAGGGTGGGACGTGCGCAACGTCACCACCATCGTCGGGCTGCGGGCCTATGTTGCCAAAAGCAACATCCTGCCGGAGCAAACCTTGGGGCGCGGGCTGCGCCGCATGTATTTTGGCACTGACCAGCGAGAAACAGTGTCGGTTATGGGAACCGGCGCCTTCATGGAATTCGTCGAATCCATTCAAAACGAAGGCGTCACCTTCGACCGCGTCCCAATGGGTGGGGCCGGTGGACGGGAACGGCAAGATTCTCTGGTCGTTGAAGTCGAAACAGAATCGCCTGACAAAAACATTGACGAACTCGACATCACCGTGCCGCGCCTGACCCGGCGCTACAACCGGGAATTCAAAGACCTCACAGAACTGGAACCTGAACACTTTGGCAATCCCAAGTTGCCCATCAAGCCCTTTACCCCGGAAGAAACGCGCGAGATCGTCTTCAAGACAATGCTCGACGCCGAGGTCGATCACACGATGTTACTGGATGGCACAGGTCCGGGCGATTACCGCTCCGTCGTTGCGTTTTTTGCCCGTCAACTCCTGAAGGATTTGCGTCTCGTCGGCGGTTACGACCAGCTTTATCCAAAGGTCAGAACCTTTATCCGCGACCATCTGTTCACTACGTCCGTCGATCTTGAAGACCCCGTGATTCTGCGCAACCTGTCCGAGCCGGAGGTCGGGAAGGTGCTGTTCGATCACTTCCGCGCGGCGATCAACAAGCTGACGATCTATGAAGGCGGCAGCTCGCGTATCGACGGGCACATCCGGCTGCGCGACACCCGACCGTTCCGGACGGAGCCGCGTGGCTTCGTTCAGGCGAAGAAATCGGTATTCAACCGGATCGTCGGCGAAGCCAACGCCGACGGCCTGGAACTGGCATTTGCCGCGTTCCTAGAAGCTACGCCCGATGTGCAAGCCTTCGGCAAGAACTATATGGCGGTAGGTTTCAAGATCGAATATGTCAAGGCTAACGGCGAGTTGTCCACGTACACACCGGATTTCATGGTGCGCACCACCGATGGCAAAGTGTGGGTCGTTGAAACGAAAGGTCGCGAGGAACTCGACCTGCCGCCAATGGTGCCAAGACGCTACCGAAGCGAAAAAGGACGACGGCGGGCCGAGCTATCACTACGTATATGTCGATCAGGAGAGTTTCGAGCAGCACAAGCCATCGTCATTCGCGGGACTGACGAGCACTTTCCGTGAATACCAAGAGGTTTGACAATGGCACGCCAAGAAAAACAATCCTATGACCTGAGTGAAGCCGAGCAGCGCGACCTGGTGACGCTGATCCAGCAAGGCAAAGCATTGCCGGAGAAATACCGCTTCATCCTGTTCGAGGACAAGCGCGAGGTCGAGTTGGTCTGGAACGGCAAGACGCGTGATGTATGCACGACGGTGCTGCCCTTCCAGACGTTGGAGCACATTGACGAGCCCCGCACCGAAACCAAGACCCAGGAAGACCTGTTCGATAGCCGAGGCCGGCAGTTGCGCGGCTGGACGAACAAGTTGATCTGGGGGGACAACAAGCTGATTCTTTCGTCACTCAAGGCGGGCGCACTGCGCCGGCAAATCGAAGACGCGGGCGGCCTTAAGCTGATCTATATAGACCCGCCTTTTGATGTGGGCGCCGATTTCAGTATGGATATTGAGATCGGCGGCGAGACCTTCCACAAGGAAGCAAATCTGCTGGAGCAAATCGCCTACCGGGACACATGGGGACGCGGTACGGATAGCTTTATCTCGATGATCTATGAGCGCCTAATTCTGATGCGTGATCTGATGGCTGCTGATGGCAGCATCTACGTCCATTGCGATTGGCGGATGGTTGGGGCATTGCGAACAGTGATGGAGGAGGTTTTTCAGTACGTCGAAAACGTCATTTCTTGGAAGCGTTCAGCTATAGCTGCTGGTGTAAAAACTCAGTGGCGCAATAGTCAAGACTTCATTCTGTACTTTTCAAGATCAGGAACGCACACGTTCAATCCGCAATTTGGCGACTACTCCGAATCTTCGAAAAAGCATTACAGCCGCAAGGACGAAAAAGGGTTCTATCGCGTTGTGCCTCTGATGGCGAGCGGAAAATCGGCAGGTGAAACCGGCCAAGCCTGGCGCAGCGTTGATCCCAACAAACGCGGGAAAAATGGAATGCATTGGCTAAAGAAAATTGACGTGCTGGAAAAGCTCGATGCTGACGGCTTAGTCGTATGGAACTCGGAAGGAATCCCTGAGCTGAAGTATTATCTTGAAGAGGCCAAAGGTGTTTACGTCTCGGACTTCTGGGACGACATTGATGTCATCAATTCGATGGCAACGGAATATCAAGGCTACAACACCCAAAAACCAGAAGCCCTCCTCGACCGCATCATCAAAGCCAGCAGCAACGAAGGCGACTTGGTCGCCGACTTCTTCTGCGGCTCCGGCAC
>JBQMQE010000036.1:0-21256 GCA_052172655.1 Burkholderiales bacterium | reverse complement strand
GCCGAGAAATTGGGGCGCAAATGGATCGCAACGGATCTTGGTAAGTTCGGTATTCACACGACACGCAAGCGGCTAATAGGGGTGCAGCGCGAGAAGAAAGCTGCCGAGCAAGACTTCCGCGCCTTCGAGGTGCTCAACCTTGGCCGTTACGAGCGGCAGGCCTATCTGAATGTGGGTGGGCGTTTGACGGGCGCACAGAAGGAACAGGCCCTCGCTCGGAAAGAAGGCGAGTTCCGCGAGCTAATCTTGCGCGCCTACAAGGCCACTGGCTTTGGTGGTAGCGAAACCGCACAGACGCAGGACGGGTTTTTCCACGGGGCGCGTAATGGGCGGCTTGTCGTGATCGGGCCGATCAATCTGCCCGTGGGTCGGCTGTTCGTTGAAGAGGTAATCACCGAATGCCGCAAGCGCGGCGCGTCCCGCGTAGACGTGCTGGCTTTCGAGTTCGAGATGGGTCTATTTCCTGCCGTGCTGGAAGAGGCGCGCAGCAAGGGCATTGACCTTGCCGCGAAATACATCCCCGCCGAAGTGTTCGATAAGCGGGCGGTGGACAAAGGCCAAGTGGTCTTTCACGATGTTAGCTTCGTTGAAGCGACGCCGCGCTACGATAAGAAGAACAAGCGCGCAGTCAGCATCGAGCTGACCGACTTTTCCGTCTATTACACCCAGGGCGCCGCCGAGGCCGCGATTGCCGCCATGAAGGAAGGCAAAAGCGAAGTCATGTGCGAACAGGGCCAGCTCTACAAGGTGAGCAAGAGCAAGGACGGGATCGTCAAGAAAGAGCGGTTGACCAAGCACTGGACGGACTGGGTGGACTACTGGGCGGTGGACTTCGACTACCTGCAGCGCAAGGAAATCATTAAGGTACCCGTTGGTTCAGGCCTTGGCGGCGTTGCGTCACTGTCAGGCTTCGAGCCGCCGCAGGGCGAGCTGGCAATGCAAGCTTTCGAGGAGCGCTGGACGGGTGGATACATCTTTGAGAACGAATGGCAGAGCTTTCGCACCCGCCAAACCCGTGATCTTGAACTGACAACTGCCCGGCACACTTATGATAGACCTGGACGCTACACTGTTGCTGTCAAGGTGATCGACATTTTCGGCAACGACACGATGACGCTTGTTCCGGTAAACGTGGGGTAAGAAATGGCAGACAAGGCGCATTTGGATGATCTGATCGCTCAGCAGACTGATCCAATCGCCCGGTGCCTGTTAGAGGAATTCGCGAAAATCATTCGCGATCCCGGCGGCAACCCTGCCGGAAGTGCAGCACACCTGCGGGGGGTAATGGACGAACTGTTCAAGGAGGCAGCAGGTGCGACTGCTATCCCTGACAGTAAATAACTTCCGAGGCTTCGGTTCAGCCGGTGCGAGCGTTCCCCTTAACGCCGACCTAGTGCTTTTGTTCGGGCCAAATGGCTTCGGAAAAACAAGCCTTGCCGAAGCCGTCGAATGGCTATTTTATGGAACAACGCGCCGCCGTCAGCGCGGCGAGAGCTACAGCAAAAGCGAATTCGACGGTTGCTTTCCCAACGCCCACGGCGGCACGCCCGTCGAAGTGGCCGCAAAAGTTCGGCTGAATGATGGCGCGGAGCGAACAATTGCGCGCCGCCTGCCTAACCCAGGCAATGACACAGTATCAGCGACTTTCATTGACGGCGCCCCTGCTGATCTTTCCACGGTCGGCTTGTCCCAATTGGAAGCGCTGCATCCTGTGGTAGCGCAGCATGACCTTCAATCTTTTATTCATAGTCGCCCCAAAGAGCGCCGCGACTTCATCAGTGCTGCACTCGGCCTCGACGAAATCACGTCGCTGAAAACGGCGCTCGACGGCGCACGTAAAGCTTTCGCCGGAACGCCGCCGTCGGATGTCGTTGCGGCACGCGCCAAGTTGAAACCGCTTGCTCCCGCTCTAGCCACAATCGCCGAAACGAAAGCCTTGGGCCAGCGGTGGCAGAAGACTCCCCTCGAATTGAAAGCGGCAGAGGACGAAAAGGCGCTTATCGAGGCAGCAAAACGGCTCGCAGGCAGCGCCGCTGAAGATGCGGATACGTTTCTGGCGGATTTGCGGGTCAAGCGCCAACAGCTCAGCCGCACGGTGTTTGATTCGGCGCCCTTAGTGCCGCCGACGGATGTACCGGGAACGGCGAAGCGTCTTACGACCCAGACGACGGCCGTGACAGACGCGTGCTCACGTCTGGCAGAACTCCTGGCTAAAGGCGTTGCGACCAGAGCCACTAAATACGCAACGGCCTTGCTGCACTTCTGGGAGGCCGGGCTGAAGCTCACCCTACACGGTGATAAATGTCCAATGTGCGAGGAAGAAACCCTTACGGGCGACAAGCGCACTGCATTGCAGACGCGTCTTAAAGAAGCGCAGGATGCGCTCACCAACAGCAGGGAAATCATCACGGCCACCGACAAGGCGAAATCAGCCCTGACATTGGGTAAGCAGGCGATCGACTATTCGTCCGTGCGTGGTGTCGATGCAAAGGCGCGCGAGCTTATGACGGTGCTTCTGGCGAAACAGCCCGAGGCGCTGAAGGTGTTCTTAAAAGTCCATGATGAATTGCACGAAGCGTCGCGCGAAGCCGGCGGTGCGGCTTCGGCGCTATCCGAATTTCTAAACGGCATTCCTGCGAGCTTGAGCGACCCGACGAAAGCGGAAACCTTGGTCGCAGACAGCACCGCCGTACCTCGCACTTTCGCGGAAAAAGGGGTCGCATTAGGGAACGCGCTGGAAAGGTATGGAAGAGCTTGGATTCCCTTTGAGCAGCTCCTGGCGACAGCGATTTCATCGAATACCTCGATTGCAGAAATTGACGCCGTAGGCCAGGCCCTGAAGGCAGCCTCTGAGCGCCGGATGATCGCGGCTTACGACGAAATTGCTGCCAAGTCCCGAACACTCATGCAGGCGACGGAGAGTTTTTTGCAATTCAAACACTCGGAACTCCTTACCTCACGCGGCAAGGATATCAAGAATCTCTACGACATGCTCAACCCGGGCGCTCAAGTCGGATTCGATGTGATGGAGCCGGGCAATGAGCAGTTGCGGTTGCATGCGAAAAGCTACGGCGTCCGCATGAGTGCAGCGGCCAACCTCAGCGAATGTCAGTTGAATTGCCTCGGCCTATCGTTCTGGCTTGGCCGTGCCATGACGACGGGTTCTCCTTTTGATTTTGTCCTGTTGGACGATCCGGTGCAGTCCATGGACGATGACCATTGCGAAGCGTTTATCAGCAGTGTTCTGCCTTCTCTTTGTGACGACCACAAGAAGCAAGTCATTCTTCTCTCGCATGAGCGGAAGCTGATCGACCGCATCAGGGATTTGAACAAATCGCGCGACGCGGCCGTCTATCATTTTGACGAGTACGAAATGACCGGACCGTCGATTACGCAGCAGGTGAACCTTGCTGTCATGCTGCGTGACGTGAAGGGGCTTGCGAAAGGGAACGAGGCCAATCGCTCGACCGCCGTGGACAAACTTAGAAAGCTCGGGGAACAATTTGTCCGTGAGGTCCATCTTAAACAGACTGGCAAACCCGCGCCGCCCGAATACGACGAGGCCCAACCGAGCGAACTATTGGACCTGTTCAGAACAATTCCAGGCACTAAAACCGCCGAACACGACGGCCTGAAGGATACGTTTGGTTTTGCCTCACCAGCCCATCATCAGCAGGCTGGTTATAGCCCTCCGGTTTCGACCAACATCACGCCGCACATTCAACGTCTGGAACAGTTGATAAAGACATACAAGCTCATGCTCTAGCCGCAATGCATCCCTTGTAATTCAGGCCAGCTGCCATCATCAACTACGGCAACGGGTGCCACAGTCCCTGCATCCGACCAGCCATCCGCCAAAGAAGCCTTTGGCCGTTTTGCTCTGGAAATTGCCGAAAGCGCTTTTCTCAGCTGTCTTGAGCCGCACCCGGTTGCCGGCTGCTATCTACCCGAAGCAACCAGCTTTAGCGGTACCAACTGCGCACCTTTTTCAATCGCCTGGATTTTGTTGCTCCAGAGCGTTAAAGCTTTACGCCGTTCCGCCATATAGTCGTGCTTGTCATAGACGGCAACCAACCCGCCGAGCGAATGATTGAGGCAGCGTTCGGCGATGAGCACATCGACACCAAGCACCGCAAGGTGGCTTCGCGCGGTTGATCTTAGATCGTGCGGCGTGAACCGGCGGCACTTGTCACCCAATGTTTCGCACATGCGGTTGATCGCGGCATTCAGGCTTGTCGCTTCCATTGGCGCATCGCCCTCCCGCCCGTTCTGCCGTATCCGAATCGGCAGCACATACTTGGAATTGAATGCGAGAAGCTTTAATGCCATGAACCACTCGGCCGTCTGATTGGTCAGCGGGATTACAAATTGCTTGCCGTTTTTGGAATGCTCTGCCGGTATCGTCCATTCCTTGCGTTCGAAGTCGACGTGTGACCATGCGGCGCGCGTCAATTCGCCGATGCGGGTGCAGGTGGCGAGCAGAAGCTTGACCGTCAACTCGTTGCTACGCCCGATGCCAGGCAAGGCGGGTAGCATTGCGCCCAATTCGTCGTCCGACAGCATGATCCGTGCGCGTCTGCTCGGTGGTGCGCCGATGATGGCCTTGGCCTGGATATGAGCGCAGGGATTCGCTTCGACAACATGCCGCGCCACGCCGTGCGCGTAAATCTCGCGGATGGTGATCAGCACCAGCCGCGCAACGTGCAGCGACTTATGTCCGGAACGTTCGACGATGTCCACAATATCGGCCGGCGTGACTTCCTTTGCTGGCTGGTGACCAATGCGGTCTAGCACGTAGTCGCGTAACTGCTGGCGGCGTCCGCTGATAGTGAGCGGAGACAAATTGCTCGCGGATCGGGTCAGGTAATCCTCAGCCAGACGCTTGAACGTCCACGCGCGCGCCGCCTCCCGGATTGATTTCTGCTTCTCGCGGGCAACGTCGGTGCCCTGTTGCACGGCCGCGCGTTTCGCGGTGGCGAGCTTGCGCGCATCGCTCAATGTCATATCGGGATAGCGGCCGAGCGTGAGTTCCTTACGCTTCGCGCCGATGTAATAGCGCAGTGTCCACGCCGCCGTGCCTTTCCCGGAAAGTGTGAAGGTCAGGCCGTCGCCGTCGGATTTTGCGACCGGCGCACCCGCTTTTATCCAGTGCCGAATCTGTACGTCGGTAAGCGTGCTCATGTTTCTCCCCCTGAGAGGGCGCCACCATGGATAACTATGTTCTAGCTACCCGTTGGACTCTAGCTACCCGTTTAGCAACCCATAAACCTCTGGCTGCCACTGTATGCCAACGGACGGGATAAAACAAGGTTACAGAGGGACAATACCGCTTCAGGTGAAACGCCCGGACGTTACCGGACGTTATTGAACGAGCCTAGAGGTTGCACAGGGTAAGTTCGAATTCCACGTTCGAACTGCTGGTATGCGGACGCACATCGTCGCCGAATATCGCAAAGCGGATGTTGAGCGCGTATTTATTTGCGCTGATCTCGGGAATGAATTCGGAATCCTGCGGCAGACGGATGCCCACCATCTGCACTACCCTGCCGCCGAGCATCTGCTGAAACAGACCTTGCTGGGCGACGATCTTGGACGGTTTGCCGCTCTCGCGCAGCAGCCGCAGCACGATGGCCGAAGCGTCGCGCAGCGGATACAGCGGGTTGATCCAGCCGTGCAGGTCGAAGGCGCGCGAGCCGGAATCGCGATGCAACCAGTGGTGATAGGAGGGCAGGTCGAATTCGCACACGCCGCCTGGAATACCGGTGCGCTGTTTGATCGACATCAGCCATTCGTTCTCGCGCAAATACTGGCCGATCTTGCCGGTCATACTGAACAGCGCCGAACTCGACTGTTCGATGTCTGAGATAACCTGATTCAGCGCTTCCTCGGAGATTTCCGGGTTGTTGCGGAACGAGAGCAGCACCTGCTTCTGCCGCTCCAGCTCCTGCAGCAAGTCGGACTTCAAGTCGGCGCGGCTTGCGACCTCGAGAATCTCGAACAGCGTGAGCAGCGCGGTGTGGTGATCAAAGGCATCCTGGCGGGCGAGAAAAAAACGCGCCCGATCGAACAGATCCTCCAGGCGCAACAGCATGCGGATGCGCTCGTTGAAGGGATATTCGTAAGTGATCACTATCGCGTCAGTCCCCCGAGGTGAAGGTTGTTTTTAAGAGTTTGACTGATTTGTCAGTAATTCACAACTTCATCTGTCTGCGGCTGCGAGCTGCAGATAGCGCAGGTGCAGTGCCGCGACCTGGCGGCGCAGCTGCGCCGGGTCCCCGCTGTTGTCGATCACATCGTCGGCAGCCGCGAGGCGCGCCGGACGGGCGACCTGGTTCGCCATGATCGCACGCACCTGCGCGGCGCTAATCCCGCTGCGCGCCATGACGCGCTCGAGTTGCAGCTCTTCCGGGCAGTCCACTACCAGGATGCGCTGGCAGCGCCCGCGGTAATCGCCCGATTCGATCAGCAACGGAACCATCAAAATCACATACGGGCTGCGCGCCGTGCGCACCAGTTCGCTCGATCGTTCGCGAATCAGGGGGTGCAGAATAGCCTCGAGCAGGCGCTTTTTTCCTGCATCGGCGAATACCAACTCACGCATCAGGGGGCGCGCCAGCGCGCCCCCGGCAGTGATGTAATCCGCGCCGAAGGCGGCGCGGATCGGCTCGATCGCAGCGCCGCCGGGGCCGGTGAGCGCGTGTGCGATGGCGTCGGTGTCGATCACCATTGCGCCCAGCTCCTCGAACGCCTGCGCCGCGGCGCTCTTGCCACTGCCTATGCCGCCTGTCAGACCTACGGTATAGGGCATTGCTCTCCTTCCGCGCTCATGTGCGTTGCCGCATGCGTTACAGCAGCTTCAGGTAGGCGAGGGTCAGCGGCCTGCCCCACAACAGCGCGACCGCGCCAGCCACGGCGAGGTAAGGGCCGAACGGAATCGGCACGTTGCGCCCGTGCCTGGCGAACAGCATGAGCGAGATGCCGAATATGGCGCCGACAAAAGAGGAGGCGAGCACCACCAGCGGCAACATCTGCCAGCCGAGCCAGGCGCCGATCGCGGCAAGCAGCTTGAAGTCGCCGAATCCCATGCCTTCCTTGCCGGTGACGATGCGAAAGCCCCAATACACGCACCACAGTGAGAGGTAACCGGCCACCGCGCCGATCACGGCCGAGCCGAGGTCGGTGAACGTGCCGGCGAGGTTGAGCATGAGCCCGGCCCAGATGAGCGGTAGCGTGATCGAGTCGGGCAGCAGCTGGGTGTCGAAATCGATGAACGAGAGAGCGATCATGCACCACAGAAACGCCATCGCTGCGAACGCGGCGAGGCCGAAGCCGAAGTGCCACGCCGCGTAGGCGCCCGCGAGTCCGCTCAAGGCCTCGATCAGCGGGTAGCGCGGGCTGATGCGCGCACCGCAGGCGCTGCACTTGCCGCCGAGCGCGAGATAGCTCGCGAGCGGGATGTTCTGCAGAACCGAGATCGGGTGCGCGCAGGCGGGGCAGCGCGAGCGCGGCCGGGACAAACTGAATGGTTCCTGATCGGGCGGTTTCTCGCCGCGCAGCTCGGCGCACTGGACCTCCCAGTCGCGCTGCATGATCCGGGGCAGGCGATAGATCACCACGTTCAGGAACGATCCGACACACAGGCCCAGGGCGAGGCAGAGCCAGGGAAACACGGCAGGATGGGTCAGAGCCTCTAGAGATGCCATATACCGGGGACTGCAATGAAGGAGGAGGAGGAGGAAGGAGGCACGCGGATCGGACGCTTTGCAGTCTCTCTTGCCACCCCTCTGCCGTCCGCGCTAGACAGCCGCACCGAGTTTGAAGATCGGCAGGTACATCGCGATCACCATGCCGCCGATCAACGTACCCAGCACCACCATGATGACCGGCTCCATCAGGCTGGACAGTGCGTCCACGGCGTCGTCCACTTCGGCCTCGAAAAAATCGGCGACCTTGGACAGCATGCTGTCGAGCGCGCCCGATTCCTCGCCGATCTGCACCATCTGGATTACCATGTTCGGGAATACGGCCGTATCCGTCATGGCGACCGTGAGGCTGGAGCCGGTGCTGACCGCCTGCTGGATTTTCTTGGTCGCCACCAGGTAGACGTAATTGCCGGCAGCGCCGCCTACCGAATCGAGCGCCTCCACCAGCGGCACGCCGGCCGCAAACATGGTCGAGAGCGTGCGCGTCCAGCGCGCGATGGTGGAAATGCGTATCAGGTGGCCGAATACCGGCGCTTTGAGCAGGAGTCTGTCCATGAAGATCTGCACTGCGAGCGATCGCTTCCACATGTACATGAAACCGTAGATGCCGCCGAAGATCAGCGGGAAGATGATGAACCAGTACGCGACGAAAGCGTCTGATATCGCCATCACGAACAGGGTTGGCGCGGGCAGGTCGGCGCCAAAGCTTTCGAACACCTGTTTGAACGCAGGTATCACGAATATCATGATCACCGCGGTAATGATGAAGGCGACCGCGATAATGGCGACGGGGTAGAACAGCGCGGACTTGATCTTGGACTTGATCGCCTGGGTCTTCTCCTTGTACGTCGCCAGGCGGTCGAGCAGCGATTCCAGAATACCGGCCTGTTCGCCTGCGCCCACCAGGTTGCAGAACAGGGGGTCGAAATACAGCGGAAACTTGCGGAACGCCTGGGTCAGGCTGGAGCCGGTCTCGACGTCGGTCTTGATCGCCATCAGCAGCCTGGCAACCGCCGGGTTGCTGTGGCCCTTGCCGACGATGTCGAAAGACTGCAGCAGCGGCACGCCGGCTTTCATCATGGTGGCGAGCTGGCGCGTGAACAGCGTGACGTCTTTTTCGCTGACGCTGCCGCCCCCGCCGGCGCGTTGTTTCTTGACCTTGGTGACGAGGATGCCCTGGCGGCGCAGCGTAGCGTTGACCACAGCCTCGCCTTGGGCGCGCAATTCGCCCTTGACCACCTTGCCCTGCTTATCCTTCCCCTCCCAACTGAAGGTGAAGTCCTTGATCTTGTCTCTTGCTGCTGCGGCTGTGACCATGTTTTCCTCCGGCGCTTCCCAACGGCGCCCATTGTATTGCCGGTACATTCATGATGCACTGCCCATTGCTTTTTGTAAAGCCTGAGGTTATTTGTCTAATGTGTTGAAGATAGGAATGTTTTAACCACATTTTTGCGGGCGTAGACGCGCCTCACCGCGTCTTGGGGCGGGTTCAGGATTTTTCAGATGCGGGAAACGCCTCGGCCCTGGGCTTGAACAGGCGCACGGTCTTTACCACGCGATCCTGGGTCTGCACGATTTCCATAGGCACGCCGGCGATCTTCAGGCTGACGCCGGCTTCGGGAATGTCCTGGAAATGTTCCAGGATCAGGCCGTTAAGGGTCTTGGGTCCGCCCAGCGGCAGCACCAGGCCCAGCTTGCGATTAAGCTCGCGCAAAGGGCTCGCCCCCTCCACCAGCGCGCTGTCGTTCTTGTCCCAGGCGCGAATGGTGGCGACCGAAGGGGCGCTGGTGGTGAACTCGCCGATGATCTCCTCGATGATGTCTTCCAGCGTCATCAGCCCTTGCAGTTCGCCATACTCGTCCACCACCAGCGCGAAGCGCTGGTGGTTTTCCTGAAAGTACTGCAGCTGCGCGAACAGCGGCGTGCTGGCCGGGATGAAATAGGGTTCGGTGAGCAGTGCGGCGAGCCTGTCGCGCTCAAAATCGCCATCGCGCATCAGCGCGAGCACCTTGCGCAGGTGCAGGATGCCGGCGATGTTGCCGAGCTCGTTGCGGTACACCAGCAGCCGCGTGTGATAGCTGGTGGCGAGCTGTTCGGCGATGCGCTCCAGCGGTGCTTCCAGATCGACGGCTTCGATCTGCGCGCGCGGCGTCATCACATCCTCCACCGTGATGCGCTCGAGATCGAACAGGTTGACGAGGATGCTGCGGTGCTTCTTCGGAATGTAGTGCCCCGCCTCGAGCACCAGCGAACGCAACTCCTCGGCGCTGAGGCGCTGCGGCTCGCCGCCAGCGGGCGGCTTGAAGCGCAGCAGCTTGAGCAGCGCGGAAACGAACAGATTGACGAACCACACGACCGGGTAAAGCATTTTCAGCATCGGCGTGAGCACGTAGCTCACTGCAAATGCGATGCGCTCGGCGTGCGCGGCGCCGATCACCTTGGGCGTAATCTCGCAGAACACCAGGATCAGGAAAGTGACCGCCAGCGTGCCCAATCCGAGCGCGATCTCGCTTTCGCCGAAAAGGCGCACCGCGATCACGCTGACCAGCACCGCGGCGGCGGCATTGACCAGGTTGTTGCCTAGCAGTATCACCCCCAGCAAGCGGTCGGTGCGCGCGAGCAGGCGGCTCGCGAGCAGTGCGCCGCGATGACCGAGCTTGACCAGATGCTTCAGCCGATAGCGGTTGAGCGCCATCATGCTGGTCTCGGCTATCGAGAAAAACCCGGAGAGGATGAGCAGGACTATCAGCGCACCGAAATGGGCCGATAAGGGAATGTTGTCCATGGGAGGCTGCCGGCGGGACCGGGCCCTATACCCGTCCAAGAATGACTTCGAGCACGAACATGCTGCCGACGTAGGCGAGCAGCAGCGCGGCAAATCCGGCGAGGGTCCAGCGCAGCGCGGTGCGCCCGCGCCAGCCCCAGCCATAGCGGCCGACCAGGAGCGCCGCGAAGATGATCCAGGAAATGACACCGAACACGGTCTTGTGGTTGAACCGCGCGGCCTGGCCGAACAACTCCTCGGAAAACACGAAGCCGGAGCCCAGCGTCAGGCTCAGCAGGACGAAGCCGAGGGTAAGGATGCGAAACAGCAGCGCTTCCAGCGTCATCAGCGGAGGCAGCGAAGCCCACGGTCCGGCGAGTGACTCGGAGGGCCCGGCATGCTTGCCGCCGTGCAGGCGCCGCTCCAGCACCGTCATCAGTGTGGCGTGCAGCGCGGCGATGGTGAACAGGCTGTAGGCGAGCATCGCGACCAGCAGATGGATTCTGAATACGAAAGTCTGCGCATAGGCCGGGGTTTCCGGACCCGGGAAAAACGCCGGCAGCAGCGCACACACGGCCGCGAGCGGCAACACCAGCGCCTGCATGCCCTTGACGTCATAGATCAGGCTCTCCGCCCAGTAGATCAGCACGGTCAGCCATAGCGTCACCGACATCGCCTGGGAAAAGCCGAAGCGCAGCTCGGCCGCGGCGATGAGGCTTGCGTAGAGCAGGTACGAATGCAGCATGAACGGGGCGAGTATGGCCACCCGCTCCCAGGAGACGATGCCGCTACTTTCGGCTTCGTCCGCCGCTACGCCTCTGCCGGTCCAGCGCGTGCGCCAGAAATGCAGCCCCAGCGCAGCGTATAGGAGTGATGTGAGGGCATAGAGTAAAATGTCGCGCATGTCCAAATTTTACACCACGCAATGCTAGATAACCTGACCAACCGCTTGTCCAGGGTCATCAAGACCCTGCGCGGCGAGGCACGTCTGACTGAATCCAACGTGGTCGATGCGCTGCGCGAGGTGCGCATGGCGCTGCTCGAGGCCGACGTCGCCCTGCCGGTGGTGAAGGATTTCATCGCCGCGGTGAAGCAAAAGGCGATGGGCGAGGAGGTGATCGGCAGCCTTACGCCGGGCCAGGCGCTGGTGGGCGTGGTGCAGCGGGAACTTGCGCGCCTGATGGGCGGGGAAAACGCCGCGCTAAACCTTGCCGTTACCCCGCCCGCAGTGATCCTCATGGCCGGCCTGCAGGGCTCGGGCAAGACCACCACCAGCGGCAAGCTGGCGAAGTTCCTCGCCGAGCAGAAGAAAAAGCCGTTGCTCGCTAGCTGCGACGTCTACCGCCCGGCCGCGTTCGAGCAATTGCGCACCATTGCCGGCCAGTTGCAAGTCGATTTCTTCGAATCGACGCCGGGACAAAAACCGCTGGAGATCGCGCTGGCGGCGCTCGATTACGCGAAAAGCCATTACAACGACGTGCTTATCGTCGACACCGCCGGCCGCCTGGCGATCGACGTGGCGATGATGCAGGAGATTGCCGAACTGCATGCCGCGCTCAATCCAGCCGAGACCCTGTTCGTGGTCGACGCGATGCAGGGACAGGACGCGGTCAATGTGGCCAAGGCTTTTGGCGAAGCGTTGCCGCTTACCGGCGTCGTGCTGACCAAGCTCGATGGCGATGCGCGCGGCGGCGCAGCGTTGTCGGTGCGCCAGGTCACCGGCAAGCCGATCAAGTTCGCCGGCGTGGGGGAGAAGCTTGCCGCTTTGGAAGCGTTCCATCCGGAGCGCATGGCGGCACGCATCCTCGGCATGGGCGATGTGCTGTCCCTGGTGGAGGAGGCGAGGAAAAGCGTCGA
Organism: Burkholderiales bacterium; assembly: GCA_052172655.1. Taxonomy (GTDB): domain Bacteria; phylum Pseudomonadota; class Gammaproteobacteria; order Burkholderiales; family SG8-39; genus 2-12-FULL-64-23. The sequence continues at coordinate 8,932 of JBQMQE010000036.1, read as the reverse complement.
TGTCGATGAGGCGCAGAAGCTCGCCGACAAGTTGAAGCGCGGCAAGGGTTTCGACCTGGAGGACTTCAAGCAGCAGATCGGCCAGATGCGCAAGATGGGCGGACTCTCCTCCATGATAGACAAGCTGCCGGCGCAGCTGGCGCAGGCGGCGCAGGCGCAGTCGGCCGACATGGGCGAGAAGCAGATGCGCCGCACCGAGGGCATCATCAACTCGATGACGCGGCAGGAGCGCGCGCACCCGGAGCTGATGAAGGCGACGCGCAAGCGCCGCGTCGCCGCCGGCGCGGGCGTGCAGGTGCAGGAGGTCAATCGCCTGCTGAAACAGTTCGAGCAGATGCAGAAAATGATGAAGCAGATGCAGAAGGGCGGCATGGCGAAGATGATGCGCGGGATGAAGGGGATGATACCCGGCATGCGCTAGAGATTTCCCCCGCTGGCCTGCAATCGCCGTGCCCCTATTGTCGCCTTGCGGCGGCAATAGGGGCACGGTAGCCAGAGGTATTTCATTGAAAGCTTGGAAAAATCCGCGTTCGTCCGCATCTATCCGCCGCCATAAAACCCTTGCTAATAGGTGCCAAATCATCGTAGAATCGCGCTCTTTTTCGAGTTTCGGGACAACAACATGGTTGTGATTCGCCTCGCCCGCGGTGGCGCGCATAAACGCCCTTTCTACAACATGGTCGTGGCGGACTCGCGCCGGGCCGCAGGCGGCAAGTTCATCGAGCGCGTCGGCTTCTATGATCCCAAGGCGCCCGAAGGCCGCGAGAATCTGCGCGTCGCCATGGATCGACTGACTTTCTGGCAAGGCAAGGGCGCACAGCTCTCCCCTACGGTCGCAAGGCTGGTCAAGCAGTTTGGCAAGAAAGTCGCCGGTACCGCCGCCCCCGCAGCCTGAGCAGTTGATCGTGATGGGGCGGATCGTCGCCCCGTACGGAGTCAAGGGCTGGGTCAGGATCGAGCCATATAGCGCGGATCCGGGCAGTCTGGGGGCCTACCCAATATGGTGGGTGGGAAGGAACGGCGACTGGCGCGAATTGAAAGTCGCGCAGAGCGTGCTGCAGCATGGAGCCAGCCTGGTGGCGCGCTTCGAAGGCTGCGTCGAGCGCGATGCGGCACTGGCGCTGAAGGGCAGCGAGGTTGCGCTGAAGCGCGAGGCGCTGCCGCAGAACGCGAACAACGAGTTTTACTGGGCCGACTTGGTCGGCCTGAAAGTGGTGAATGCGAGCGACGAGGAGCTCGGCGTGGTCGCCGGACTTTTCGACAACGGCGCGCATCCGGTGATGCGCGTCGTCGCCGGCGAGACCGAACGCCTGCTGCCTTTTGTCAAGCAAGTGGTGCGCCGGGTGGATATGGCCCAGGGCTGCATCAGTGTGGAGTGGGAGCTGGACTGGTGATCCACTTCGATTGCGTGACGCTGTTTCCGCAGATGTTTGCGGCGCTCACCGAATCGGGGATCACCGGGCGCGCGCTGAAGGCGGCGCGCTATAGCCTGGAGTTGTGGAATCCGCGCGATTTCAGCAGCGACAGCTACCGCTCGGTGGACGACCGGCCGTATGGCGGCGGACCCGGCATGGTGATGCTGGCCGAGCCGCTGGAGCAGGCGATTCAGGCGGCGAAGGGCCGCGTGGCGGGCAGCGTGCGCAAGGTGATCTACCTTTCGCCGCAGGGCAGGATGCTCGACCACTGCAAGGTGATGGACCTCGCGGCGGGGCCCGGTGCAGTGTTGCTGTGCGGGCGCTACGAGAGCGTGGACGAGAGGCTGGTCCGGCGCGCGGTCGACGAGGAGATATCGATCGGCGACTACGTGCTCTCCGGCGGGGAATTGGCGGCGATGGTGCTGATCGACGCAGTAGTGCGGCAGTTGCCCGGCGTGCTGGGCGGCGAGGATTCGGCGGCGCAGGATTCGTTTGTTGGCGGGTTGCTGGATTGTCCGCATTACACCCGGCCCGAGGAGTATGCAGGCGAGCGCGTGCCGCCGGTGCTGCTCTCCGGCAACCACGCCGAGATCGAACGCTGGCGCTTGAAGCAGGCGCTGGGCAGGACCTGGCTGAGACGGCCGGATTTGCTGGCAAAGCGCGCCTTGAGCGCGGAAGAAGCGAAGCTGCTTGAGGACTTCAAGCGGGAACAGAAACAGGAACAGCAAGGAGCAGCGTTATGAACTTGATAGACAAACTGGAACATGAAGAAATCACCCGCCTGGGCAAGACCGTTCCCGTGTTCGCCCCCGGCGACACCGTGGTCGTGAACGTCAAAGTGGTCGAGGGCGAGCGCAAGCGGGTGCAGGCCTACGAAGGTGTGGTCATCGCCAAGCGCAACCGCGGCCTCAATTCCTCCTTCATCGTGCGCAAGATTTCCGCCGGCGAAGGCGTGGAGCGGACGTTCCAGACCTACTCGCCGCTGATCGCCTCGGTCGAGGTCAAGCGCAAAGGCGACGTGCGCCGCGCCAAGCTCTATTACCTGCGCGACCGTTCGGGCAAGTCCGCACGCATCCGCGAGAAACTCACCAAGCGCGCGGTCGTGATGCCAGAGACTGCCGCCGAAGAGGCCGCTGCCGAATAGGTATTCGCCCCGGAATCAAAAAATGGAACGGGATGCTGGCGCGTCCCGTTTCTCTTGTGTGGGGCGCGGTTCGCGCAGCGGACCCCGAGAATGCAGTCCGCGTAGCGCGCGCGCACATTACCCCGCGCACATCTGCTCGAGCAACCGCTCCATGAAGGACTCGCACAGCGCCACCTGCGCGAGCGTCACGTATTCGTCCGGCTTGTGCGCCTGCTCGATCGAGCCCGGGCCGCAGATGACGGCGGGAATGCCCGCCCGCTGGAACAGACCTCCCTCGGTAAGATAGGCCACCTTGGCTGTGGATGGATTGCGCGACAGCGCCTGCGCCAGACGGGTGATCTCGTCATGTTCGCTCATGCTGAGACCCGGGTTGTCGGCCTTGGTGTCGATGATGATGCTGGTATTGGGGTCGGTCCTTTGCATCTCCGGCAGGATCACGCGTTCGGCGTAGTCCTTGATCTCGCGCTCGATAGCGTCCGGGTCGGCGCCGGGCAGGTAGCGGAACTCGAACTGGAAAATACACTCGCGCGGCACGATGTTGCCGGCGGTGCCGCCCGAGATCACACCGGTCTGCAGCGTGGTGAAAGGCACGTCGAAACCGTGATCGCGCGGCTCGCAGGCCTGCATGCGCTCGGCCATATGGCGGATGTAGTTGATAATCCTGGCGGCGTATTCGATGGCGTTGACGCCCTGGGGGGTGAGCGCCGAATGCGCCTCCCTGCCGCGCACGCAGCACTGATAGGAGCGCTTGCCCTTGTGCGCGATCACCGGCTGCATGCTGGTAGGCTCGCCGATGATCGCGCCCGCCGGGCGGATGTCGTTGCGCGCCAGGTCTTCGAGCAGGCCGCGCGCGCCGATGCAGCCCACTTCCTCGTCATAGGACAGGGCGAAATGGATCGGCGCCTTGAGCTCCGCCGCGGCGAAGCGCGGCGCCATCGCCAGGATCACGGCGAGATAGCTTTTCATGTCACAGGCGCCACGACCGTAGAGCCGGTCGCCGCGCAACGTCGCCTTGAACGGATCGCTGGCCCAATTCTGCCCGTCCACCGGCACCACGTCGGTGTGGCCGGAGAGCACGATGCCGGGCTTCGCTCCTTTCTGCACGGTGGCGAACAGGTTCGCCTTGTTGCCGGCAGCGTCGTAGGTGAGGCGCGACGCTATGCCGCAATCCTTGAGGTAATCTCGCACCCACTCGATCAGGCCGAGATTGGAGCCGCGGCTGGTGGTGTCGAAGCCGATCAGGCGCTCGATCATCGTCAAAGTTTCGGGCTTGATGCGCGCCCCTGTCGTTTGATTCATATTGTTGCTCGGCTCATGAAGACGCTCCGTCGTTCAGATGGCAGGCGGAAAAATGCAGCGGGGCAATCTCGCGCAGAGCGGGTTGCTCGATTCTACACCGGGGCATGGCGTGCGGGCAGCGCGGGTGGAAATGGCAGCCCGGCGGCGGGTCGAGCGGCGAGGGAATCTCGCCTTTGATCGAAGCGAAACGCGTCCTGCGCAAATCCAGGCGCGGCACTTCTGCGAGCAGCGCCTGGGTATAGGGGTGGTTGGCCTTGGCGTAGATCTCCTCGGTAGCCGCGGCCTCGAGCACCCGTCCCAGGTACATGATCAGCACGCGGTCCGAAAGGTGCTGCACCACGCCGAGGTCGTGGCTGATAAAAAGATAGGTGAGGTTGAATTCCTCGCGCAGCCTGATGAACAGATTCAGCACCTGCGCCTGGATCGAAACATCCAGGGCCGCCACCGCCTCGTCGCATACTAGGAACTCCGGCTTGACCGCCAGCGCCCGGGCGATGCCGATGCGCGCGCGCTGGCCGCCGGAGAACTGGTGCGGAAAGCGGCGCAGGAGCGAGGCATCGAGGCCGACGCGGGCGAGCAACGCCACCACGTACTCCTCCTGTTCGCGTCGCTCTATCAGGCCGTGCACCAGCGGCGCCTCGCCGACGATATCGATCACGCGCATGCGCGGATTGAGCGAGGCGTAGGGATCCTGGAAAATCATCTGGATCTTGAGCTGGATGGCGCGCTGTCTCTCAGCGGGCAGTTGCGCGATCGGCTCGCCGCGCCACAGCCGCGTGCCGGCGGAGGGTTCGAGCAGGCCGACGGCAAGGCGCGCCAGCGTGGACTTGCCGCAGCCGGATTCGCCCACGAGGCCCACCACTTCGCCCGCCTGCACCGCGAGATCGACCTGGTCCACGGCGCGCACTATTTCCTCTCTCGCGTCGCCGCCGAGCAGATTGGCAAGTTTAGCGGCGGTGTCCAGGGATTTGACGAAGCGCTTGGACGCCCCGCGCAACTGCAGCAGCGCGCTCACTGGACTATCTCGTCGCTACGCGCCAAGGCCATATCGAAAATGCGGCCCTTGGGGCGGCGCGTCGGGCTCATGCAAGCGCGCTTTGCGTCAACGGATGGAAGCAGCGCACCTGTCTGCCGGGGACGGGGCTGGACCATGCAGGATCCTGCGCGCAGGCGCCGTCGGCGCGTGTGCAGCGCTCGCGGAAGGCGCAGCCGGGTGCGAGATCGAGCAGCGAGGGCGTCATGCCCGGAATCTGCCGCAGCGGTTCGCCCCTGCGGCCGCGGCTGGGCACTGAGGCTATGAGTCCTTGCGTATAGGGATGCAGCGGCGCGTCGAGCACCTGATCGACACTGCCATGTTCGACGATGCGTCCGGCGTACATGACACAGATTTCGTCGGCAAGGCCGGCAATCAGCGACAGGTCGTGGGTGATCCAGATGAGGGCGGTGCCCGACTCGCGCGCGATTTTCTGCATCTCAAACAGGATCTGCCCCTGGATGGTGACGTCCAGCGCCGTGGTTGGTTCGTCGGCGATGATCAGCTCGGGTTTGTTCAGCAGCGCGATGGCGATGGCCACGCGCTGGCGCATGCCGCCGGAGAACTGGTGCGGGTAGGCGAGGAGGCGCGCCTCAGGCGCAGGAATGCCTACGCGCGCCAGCGCATCGCGCGCGCGTTCCAGGGCCGCTGCCCGGCTGACGCCGGCATGCGCCTGGATCGCCTCTATCATCTGGGTATCGATGCGCAGCACCGGGTTTAGCGTCATCATCGGATCCTGGAAGATCATGGCAATGCGGTCGCCGCGGATGTTGCGCATCGCCTGCGGCGCAAGCGCGAGCAGGTTGCGGCCACCGAGCAGGATGCGCCCGGCCACCACGCGCCCGGGCGGATCGATGAGGCCCATGATGGAGAAGCCGGTCACGGACTTGCCCGAACCGGATTCGCCCACCAGGCCGAGAATTCTTCCGGGTCCGACCGAGAAGCTCACATCCTCCACCGCCTTCACCACGCCGCGCCGGGTAAAAAAATGCGTGCGCAGGTTCTCCACGCGCAGCGTGGGTTCGGTCATTTCTGCAGCCGCGGATTGAGCACATCGCGCAACTGATCGGCGACCAGGTTGATGCTGACGATGGTCAGGACGAGGGCGATGCCGGGGAAGAAGCTGATCCAGTACTTGCCCGAAAGCATGTAATCGAAACCGTTCTTGATCAACAGGCCGAGCGAGGGCTCGGTGATGGGGACGCCGATGCCGAGATAGGACAGGGTGGCCTCCAGCGCGATCGCCGCCGCCACCTGCACCGTGGCGATGACGATCAGCGGCGGCAGGCAGTTCGGCAGCAGGTGGCGAAACACGATGCGCGCGGGCGGCAGCGCCAGGCACATGGCGGCTTCGATGTATTCCTTCCTGCGCTCGATCAGCGCGGTGCTGCGCACGGTGCGCGCGTAGTAGGCCCATTGCACCATGATCAGCGCGAAAATCGTTTTCCCGATTCCCTGGCCCAGGACGGCGAGCAGGATGAGGGCAATCAAGATTGAAGGAAATGACAACTGGATGTCGACCAGGCGCATGATGACGCCATCGGTGCGTCCGCCGAAATAAGCTGCGGCGAGACCCATGGCGAGCCCTATGATCACTGCGCAAAAAGTGCTCGCAAAGCCGACCACCAGGCTGATGCGCAGGCCGTAGAAAATGCCGGACAGGATGTCGCGGCCCTGATCGTCGCTGCCGAGCCAGAAGGTCAGGCCGCCCTCGGAGCTCGCGCCGGGCGGCAGGCGGCCGTCCTGCACGTCGAGTTGCGCCAGGTCGTAGGGGTTTTGCGGCGAGATCAGCGGCGCGAACACGGCGGCGAGCAGGATCAGCGCGAGCACCGCCAGCCCGGCGAGCGCGAGCTTGCTCTCGCCGAAGTCGGCGACGATGCGCTGCAAAGGCGTTTGTTCGCGCTGCATGGGCTATTGCGCTGCCGCGCCCAGACGCACGCGCGGATCGAGCAGGGAATACACGATGTCCACGGCGAGATTGATCAGGATGAACAGGCTCACGATGACGAGCAGGTAGGCGACGATCACCGGCCGGTCGAGCACGTTGATCGAGTCGATGATCAGCTTGCCCATGCCGGGCCAGGCGAAAATCGACTCGGTGACGATGGCGAACGCGATCACCGAGCCGAATTCCAGGCCGATCACCGTGACGATGGGGATCATGATGTTCTTCGCCACGTGCACGCCAACCACGCGCGCGTCGGACAGGCCCTTGGCCCGGGCGAATTTTACGTAGTCCTGCAGCAGCGCCTCGCGCGTGCCGGCGCGCGTGAGGCGGATGATCAGCGAGAGCTTGAACAGCGCCAGGTTGGTGGCCGGCAGCATCAGGTGCTTTATGCCGTCCCAGGAGAGGAAGCTCACCGGAACGCCGAGGATCTCGGTGGTCGGGCCGCGGCCGCCGGAGGGCAGCCAGCCGAGTTCGACCGCGAACAGCATGATCAGTATCAGGCCGACCCAGAAAGTGGGCAGGGAGAAGCCGAGGATGGAGCCGGTCATGATCAGCTTGCCCGCCCAGGAGTCGGGCGCAAGGCCGGCCCACAGGCCGAGCGGAATGCCGAGCAGCACCGCCATGCCGGTGGCGGTGAGCGCCAGTTCCAGCGTGGCCGGCATGCGCTCCAGGATCAGTTGTATCGCCGGAATGTTGTAGGCGAAGGACTTGCCCAGGTCGCCTGCCAGCGCCTGCTTGAGGAAAATCAGGTACTGCTCCCATAGCGGTTGGTCCAGCCCGAGCGCGGCGATGGCGCGCGCGATGTCGGCTTGATCGGCTTGCGGGTTGATCAGGATGTCGACCGGATTGCCGATCGCATACACGCCGACAAACACCAAGAGCGACATGAAGCCGAGCACCAGCACGCTTTGCAGCAGACGGCGGATGATGAATGCGGGCATGGGAACCTCGATGCGCTCAACGCGGCCGGAAATCGCGGGCGAAAGTGTATTCGTCGGTGCGGGCGCTGTAGGCGATGCCCGTTTTCATGGCCCAGGACGCGAGCTGGTGGTGCAGCAGTATCACCGGCACGTCCTCGAGCGCGAGGGTCGCGGCTGCGCGCGCCAATGCTTCGCGCTTTGTTTCATCCAGGGTAGCGAAGCCCTGCTCGAGCAACGCATCCATCTTCGGGTTGGAGTAGTGGCCCCAGTTCCAGGCGCCGTAGCCCTTGTCGGCGTTGGGCGTGGCGAGGAGTGCGCGCAGCGCCAGGTCGCCCGAGAACGAGCCCCAGCCGAGCAGGGCAAAGGAAAATTCGCCGGCGCGCGCCTTGGCGAAATATACGCTCGCGGGCAAGGTCTCCACTTTGGTTTGAATGCCGACCCGCGCCAGCATTTGCGCCACCGCCTGCGCCAGTTGCTCGTCGTTGACGTAGCGGTTGTTCGGCGCGTGCAGGGTGAGCGCGAATCCATTCGGATAACCGGCTTCGGCGAGCAGTTTCTTCGCCGCGTCCGGCGCATAGGCTTCGGCTTTCAGCGCTGCGACATGGCCGAACACGGGCGGTGAGACCAGATTGCCCGCGGCGATGGCGAAGCCCTCCATCACGCGCTCCACGATCGCGCGGCGGTTGATGGCTTTGGAAATCGCCAATCTCACGCGCGCATCCTTGAACGGGTTTTCTGCGAGCGGTCTGCCCGACTTGTCGCTCATGCCGGGTGGATGGTCGCGGTATTGGTCCATGTGCAGGAACAGCGTGCGCCACGAAACCTTCTGCTCCAGGCGGAAATCCGGGTTCGCCTTGAGCCGGGTGAGATCGGCGGTGGGAATGTTCTCGATCGCATCGACGTCGCCCGCGAGCAGGGCGGCGATGCGCGCGGTATCTGCGGGCAGAATGCGCAACGTGACCTTGTCCCAGGGAGCGGGCTTACCATTTTGTCCGCCCCAGTAGGCGTCGTTGCGCGCGAGCTCGATGCGGTCGCCGCGGGCAAAGCGCACGAGCTTGTACGGGCCGGTGCCTACGGCCGCTTTGCCGCTGTCGAAATCCGCGGTGCTCGCGCCGGCGGCCGCTTTCCTCGACACGATGAAGATCGAGTCGAGGTCGTAGGGCAGCATGGCGT
>JBQMQE010000035.1:13929-26377 GCA_052172655.1 Burkholderiales bacterium | reverse complement strand
CCCGGTTCTTGCGCCCGAGCTCATCAGACCCTCGGCGCGGGGGCTTCGTTTATAATTCCCAGCTTCTACTCAGCGCTCTGGTGTCGCGTCATGCGAACAAAACTGCTTGCCTTGCTGATCTGCGCCCTGGTGCTGCCCGCAGCCGCCATGGCCCAGCTGCGACAGATCCCGGATACCGCCAAGCGCGGCAGCATCGTTCACATTCAGGGCACCATTGTCGAAATCGACGGCGAGCGGTCGCGCCTGTCAGCCGGTGCGCAGATCCGCAGCCGGGACAATCTGTTCATCGTTCCGATGAGCCTGCCGCCCGGCGCGCCGGTGAAATACACGCTTGACAGCTCGGGACAGATACAGCGCGTGTGGGTGCTAACGGCGGAAGAAGCCGCCGCACCCGACAAGAAGCCAGAGTAACTATGGCGCAGAAGCTCTACATCAAGACTTTCGGCTGCCAGATGAACGAATACGACTCGGCCAAAATGGCCGACGTGCTCGCCGCAGCCGAGGGCATGGAAACCACCGCCGATCCGGCCGAGGCCGACGTCATTGTGTTCAACACCTGCTCGGTGCGCGAAAAGGCCCAGGAAAAAGTGTTCCACGACCTGGGCCGGGTGAAACATCTCAAGCGGGCGCGACCCGGCCTGCTCATCGGCGTGGGCGGCTGCGTCGCCAGCCAGGAGGGCGCCGCCATCGTGGCGCGCGCGCCTTACGTTGATGTGGTATTCGGCCCGCAAACCCTGCACCGCCTGCCCGCCATGATCGAAGCACGCCGGCGCACGGGCAGGCCGCAGATCGATATTTCCTTTCCCGAGATCGAGAAATTCGACAGCCTGCCGCCGGCGCGGGTCACGGGCGTGTCGGCCTTTGTCTCCATCATGGAGGGCTGCAGCAAATACTGCAGCTTCTGTGTCGTTCCCTATACCCGCGGCGAGGAAGTTTCGCGGCCGTTCGAGGACGTGCTCACCGAATTGGCGGAATTGGCGCTCTCGGGGGTAAAGGAAGTCACCTTGCTCGGCCAGAACGTGAACGCCTATCGCGGAAACATCGGCGGCGACGCAACGGACGGCGCGCGCGAAAGCGCCGATTTCGCGCTGCTCCTCGAATACGTCGCCGAAATTCCCGGCATCGAGCGCGTCCGCTACACCACCTCGCACCCCAAGGAATTCACCCAGCGGCTGATCGACGCCTACGTCAGCACGCCGAAGCTCGCGAGCCATGTGCACCTGCCGCTGCAGTCGGGCTCGGACCGCGTGCTCGCGGCGATGAAGCGCGGTTACACCGCGCTCGAATACAAGTCCATCGTCCGCCGGCTGCGCGCGGCGCGCCCCGGCATCTCGATTTCATCGGACTTCATCGTCGGGTTTCCCGGCGAGACCGAACGCGATTTCGAAGCGACGATGAACCTCGCGGCCGAAATCGGTTTCGACGACTCCTACTCCTTTCTCTACAGCCCCCGGCCGGGCACGCCGGCGGCGGAACTCGCCGACGATACGCCGTTGCAGGTGAAGCAGGCGCGCCTGGCGCGATTGCAGGCGCAGATCGAAGCGCAGGCGAACGCGATCAGCCGGGCCACGATCGGCAGCACGCAGCGCGTGCTGGTCGAGGGTGCGGCGAAAAGGAATCCGGGCGAGCTCTGCGGCCGCAGCAGCGGCAACCGCATGGTGAATTTCCCCGGCCCGCGCGAGCTCATCGGCCGCATGCTGGACGTCGACATTACCGCGGCGCTGGCGCATACCCTACGCGGCGTAGTCCGCGTTCCACCCGAGGGCGGCGTAGTCCGCGTTCCACCCGAGGGCGGCGTAGTTCGCGTTCCACCCGAGGGCGGCGTAGTCCGCGTTCCACCCGAAGGCGGCATAGTCCGCGTTCCACCCGAGGGCGGCGAATGCCGCGTTGCACCACCGGCCGGCGAAGTCCGCGTCGCGCCGACGGCCGGTGCAGCCCGCGTTGCTCGATGAAGCCCAAACCTGTTGAAGTCACGCTGTCCCCGGTCGACAACCAGCGCTTGGCCACCTTGTGCGGCGCGTTCGACGAGAACCTGCGCCAGATCGAAATCGCGCTCGATATCACCATCTCGCGCCGCGGCGAACGCTTCGTGCTGAAAGGACATCCGATGCAGACCGCTCGCGGGGCCGACGTACTCGAGCGCTTCTACAACCAGGCCAAGCGCGGCCTCACCATCGACGACGTGCAGCTCGGTCTGGTGGAGATCCGCCAGCCTAGCGCGAGCACGGAAACACCGGCCCTGCTCACGCGCAAGCCCGACCTGCACGGGCGTACCCCGCGCCAGGTCGAGTACATGAAGAACATCCTCGAGCACGACATCACCTTCGGTATCGGCCCGGCGGGCACGGGCAAGACTTATCTGGCGGTGGCCTGCGCGGTAGACGCGCTGGAGCGCGACGCGGTGAAGCGCATCGTACTAGTGCGCCCGGCGGTGGAAGCGGGCGAGCGGCTCGGTTTTCTTCCCGGCGACCTGGCGGAAAAAGTCAATCCGTATCTGCGCCCGTTGCACGACGCGCTCTACGACCTGATGGGCTTCGACAAGGTGGGAAAAATGTTCGAGCGCGGTGCGATCGAGATCGCGCCGCTGGCCTACATGCGCGGTCGAACCCTGAATCACTCCTTCATCATCCTCGACGAGGCGCAGAACACCACGCCGGAGCAGATGAAAATGTTCCTCACCCGCATCGGTTTCGGCAGCAAGGCGGTAGTCACCGGCGATGTCACCCAGATCGACCTGCCGCGCGGCAGCAAGAGCGGATTAATAGAAGCGCGCCGGATACTGGCTGAGGTGCGCGGCCTCGCCTTCACCCTGTTCCTGGCGGAGGACGTGGTGCGCCACCCGCTGGTGCAGCGCATCGTCAACGCCTATGAGCGCCAACAGAGCGAAACCTGAGAACCCGTTGCAAAGTGAAATTTTGCAGCGGGCCAATATAGGGGAGGACGAGGGGAGATATCCCCTCATTTCGAGATGAACTCTGAACCCCGTGGCGCCAAACTGGAGCTGACCGTGCAAAGGGCGGTGCACTCCCCCGGCCTGCCGACGAATACCGAGCTGCGCCGCTGGCTGGCGGCGGCCCTCCAGCGCAGCGCCGCGATCACCGTGCGCTTCGTCGGTGCCGCCGAGGGGCGGGCGCTCAACCGCAGCTACCGCGAGCGCGACTATGCCACCAATGTGCTCAGCTTCGGCTACGGCGGCGCAGGGCGCGGCCAGGTGCTCGCGGGCGACATCGTGCTGTGCGCACCGGTGCTGCGGCGCGAGGCGCGCGCGCAAGGCAAGGCGCTCGCGGCGCATGTCGCGCACCTGACGGTGCACGGTGCGCTGCACCTGCAGGGACACGATCACCAAAGCCCGAGCGCGGCCGCGCGGATGGAGACGCTGGAAATAAGGATACTCGCGAAACTCGGATTTGCGGACCCCTATGCCGACCACCCCCATGCCGGCGATGACCGATGAACAAGCGGTAATGGTAGGATAAGATTGGCAAGTTGCTATTCGCTTCCCGCCGCCATTCCAATATGCAAGACGACAAAAGCCATAAACCCTCGCTGCTCGAACGCCTCTCGGCGCTGCTGCTGCGCGAGCCGGAGGACCGCGAACAGCTCATCAAGCTGCTGCATTCGGCCTACGAACACGACCTGCTCGACGCCGAGGCGCTGTCGATGATCGAAGGCGTGCTGCAGGTGTCGGAGATGCAGGTGCGCGACATCATGATCCCGCGCGCGCAAATGGACGTGGTCGACGTCGGCGAGACACCGGACAAATTCATCCCGACGGTGATCTCGACGGCGCATTCTCGTTTCCCGGTAATCGACCGCGAGCGCGACAACGTGCTCGGCATCCTGCTCGCCAAGGACTTGCTGCACTACTATGCCGGCGAGGAAGAGTTCGACGTGCGCGAGATGCTGCGGCCGGCGGTGTTCGTACCCGAATCCAAGCGCCTCAACATACTGCTGCGCGAATTCCGCGCCAGCCGCAACCACATGGCCATCGTGGTGGATGAGTATGGCGGCGTCGCCGGCCTGGTGACCATCGAAGACGTGCTGGAGCAGATCGTCGGCGATATCGAGGACGAATACGACTTCGACGAGACCGAAGACAACATCCTGCCGGAGTCGAGCGGCCAGTACCGGGTCAAGGCGCGCACCGAGATCACCGATTTCAACGAAGCATTCGGCACCGACTACAGCGACGAGGCCTACGACACCGTGGGCGGGCTGGTGATCAGCCGTTTTGGCCGGGTGCCCAAGCGCGGCGAGACCATCGCCATCGGCGAACTTAAAATCCAGGTGATGCGCGCCGACAGCCGCCGCGTGCACACCCTGCTGGTGCAAAAGCCGCGGGATCAATGAATCCCGCCGTATTGCGGCACACGCGCGCCCCACTGGCTGCATTCCTCCTCGGCGCAGCCACAGTGCTGGGTTTCGCGCCCGTGGCCCTGGCCCCGCTGCCTATTCTTTGTGCCGCCGGCCTGCTGTGGCTGTGGCAGCAAGCGGCGACGCCGCGGCGCGCGGCCGCGCTCGGCTTCGCCTTCGGGCTGGGACTGTTTCTCGCCGGCGTCAGTTGGGTCTATATCAGCCTGCACAACTTCGGCGCTATGCCGGCACCGCTGGCCGCGGTCGCCACCTTTCTTTTCTGCGCCTTTCTCGCGCTGTATCCGGCCCTCGCAGGCTATCTGCAGGCAAAGCTCGCCGGACCGGTCGCGGCGAAGCAATTGCTGTTGATCCCGGCGCTATGGGTGCTCACGGAATGGCTGCGCGGCTGGGTGTTCACCGGTTTTCCCTGGCTCACGCTGGGTTATTCGCAGTCGGACTCGCCGCTCGGCGGCTACGCCCCGCTCAGCGGCGTATTCGGCATATCCTGGCTGGTATGGCTGTGCGCCGGGTTGCTGCTCGCGCTCGCGCGCGCGCGACAACGCATTGCGGCGCTCGCCGGGATTGCGCTCATATTCTCCCTGGGCTACGGCCTCGAGCAGGTCGAATGGACCCAGCCACATGGCGCACCGGTCACGGTGAGCCTGGTGCAGGGCAACATCGCGCAAGAGCTGAAATGGGACGCGACGCGCTTCGCCGCCACAGTCGAGCTGTACCAGCGCATGACCGAGCGTTCAGCGGCGCGCCTCACCATCCTGCCCGAGACCGCCATTCCGCGTTTTCTCGATCTGATCGATCCGGCGGTGGTGCGCTCGCTCGCGACGAGCGCGCGCAGCCACGGCGGCGATCTGATCGTCGGTGTGCCGCTGCGCGATGCCTCCGGGCGCTACTACAACAGCGCGCTCAGCCTGGGCGCATCGCCCACCCAGCGCTACGACAAGATCCACCTGGTGCCGTTCGGAGAATTCATTCCCCCCGGATTCGGCTGGGTCCTGGCGATACTGAAGATTCCGCTGGCGGACTTTACGCGCGGCAGCGCGGCGCAGGCGCCGCTTGAACTGGCCGGACAAAAGGTCGCGGTCAATATCTGCTACGAAGACGCGTTCGGCGAGGAAATCATCCGCTTCCTGCCCGAGGCGACGCTGCTGGTCAACGTCAGCAACGTCGCCTGGTTCGGTGACTCGCTCGCGCCGCACCAGCATTTGCAGATCTCCCAGATGCGCGCCCTGGAAACCGGCCGCAGCATGCTGCGCGCCACCAACACGGGCATGACCGCCATCATCGACCACCACGGCCGCGTCGCCGCCGTCCTGCCGCCGTTCACCCAGGGCACGCTGAACGGCAGCGCTCAAGGGCGCAGCGGCGCCACGCCTTATGTGCGCTGGGGCAACGCCCCGCCGGTGCTGCTGGCGCTGCTCGCCTGCGGACTTTACGCGCTGCGCTATAAAAGCCCGGCGCGACAGTCGGCGCAAGCATGATGTCCGAAGCGACGACGAAGCGATCGGCCCTGCCATTCTTCCTCAGCTCGTTCAGTTGGAATTTCGCGCTGGGCATGACCTACCCCCTCGTGCCCCTGTACGCCAACCAGCTCGGCATGTCGGGCGTGGGCATAGGCACTCTGGTGGCGCTGCCGGTGCTGGTTCAGATCACATTCAACCTGATCGGCGGCGCCTACACCGATCAGGTGGGCGGGCGCAGTTTGATGCTTGCCTCATTTGTCCTCACCGCCGGCGCGGGCGCGGTGTTTTCTTTCGCCGGCGGTTTCTGGCTGCTGCTGCTCGGACAACTGCTGATGGTGATGTCGCGCGCCATGTACTGGCCCGCCTCCTGGAGTCTGGGCAGCGAATTACCGGGCGGGCGCAGCCTGCAGATGGGGCGGCTCAACGCCATCACCAACGCCGGGCAGATCATGGGCATGACCGGCGCGGGCTTGTGCCTGGTGTGGTTCGGTTTCGGGCCTTCATTCCTCGCGCTCGCGGCCATGGGCGCCCTGTCTTTTGCCCTCGGCCGCAATGTGCCTGAAAAGCCGAAGAATCCGCAGCGCAAGCCGCGGCGGCTGTTCTCCGGCTACGCCCAGCTCGTGCGCCTGCGCGTGATTCCTTTCGCCATCATGTGCGCCTATATCTCGGCCCTGCCGTTTTCGCTCTCCTTCTCCTTCTACCCCATCCTGTTGACCGAGTACGGTTATGCCGCGGACGCGATCGGCGCGATGCTGGCGCTGCGCGCGATCGGTTCGGCCATGGCAGGCCTGGTCATTGCGCGCTATCTCGACTTCTCGGCCAAGCTGGCCGTGCCCTTCGCCTGCGCCATCGCCACCGCGCTATCGGTGGGGTTGATCGCCGCGGCGCGAGACGCCTGGAGCATAGGCCTGCTGATGACCGCGGTCGGCCTCGCCTCCGGCATCATGACGCTATTTTTCCAGATGTTGATGAGCGAAGTCAGCAGCATAGACAACCGCGGCTCGGCCCTGGCCCTGGGCGGCCTGGGCTGGGGCTTGTCGCATTTTTCCACGCCCCTCGCCATGGGCTATCTGAAGGACCACCTGGGCATCCTGCCGGCGTTCTATATCCTCGGCAGCTTCGCATTCCTGTGGGGCCTCGCCCTGATCCCAATGCACCACTGGGCGTTTCCCAAGCCGCACCGCAAGAGAGATAATCAGCCCAAACCATGAAACTGCACTTAAGCATACTCGACCAGTCGCCTGTCATCAGCGGCCACACGCCCGCGCAGGCGGTCGCGGAAACCGTCAAGCTGGCACAGGCGGCCGATGCGCTCGGCTATCGCCGCTACTGGCTCGCCGAGCACCATGCGGTGGCCGCGCTCGCCGACCCCTGCCCGGAAATCCTGCTCACCCGCGTGGCGAGCGCGACCGCGCGCATCCGCGTCGGCACCGGCGGCGTGCTGCTGCCCTACTACAGCGCGCTGAAGGTGGCCGAGGTGTTCCGCATGCTGGAGGCCCTGTTCCCCGGACGCATCGACCTGGGCCTCGGCCGCGCGCCCGGCGGCGACATGCTCACCGCGCAGGCGCTGTCGAACGGCCAGTACTCGGCCGCCGACCATTTCGCCGAGCAGGTGCAGGATCTCGTCGGCTTCCTCGACGATGCGCTGAGCGCGGACCACGCATACGCGCGGGTGAAGGCGATGCCGGCGGGACCGGCGGCGGCGCCGGTCTGGCTGCTCGGCTCATCGGACTACAGCGCCGCGCTTGCCGCGGTGCTGGGCCTGCGCTTCGCCTTCGCCCATTTCATCAATGCGCAGGGCGGCGACCTGGTGACGCGCGCCTACCGGGCGCGCTTCCAGCCATCGACGCGCGAGGCCGCGCCCCACGCCGTTGTCTGCGTGTTCGTCATTTGCGCCGAGACCGCGGCCGAGGCGGAGAAGTTGACCACTTGCGTGGACCTGCGCCGGCTGCACATGGCGCAGGGCCTGAACACGCCGATTCCGACGCTCGCCGAAGCCGAGGCGCAGCAATACTCGGAGCGCGAACTCGCCTACATCCGCTCGCAACGCGCGCGCGCAGTGATCGGCGATCCACCCCAGGTGCGCGAACGGTTGCTGCAATTGCGCGAGCAATTCGATGCCGACGAACTGATGATCCTCACCATCACCGGCGACTACGCCAGCCGCCTCAGGTCCTACGAATTGCTGGCGCGGGAGTTCAATTTGCAATGAAAGCATCGCGCAATCTGACGCTCAAACTCGCCGCGCCTGCGGATGCGGCGACGATCGCGTCGATGTCGCGCGAGCTGATCGAGACCGGCCTGCCCTGGTCGTGGACGCCCGAGCGCGTGACGCGCAACCTCGCCCAGCCCGACACCCTGGTGCTGACCGCACGCGACGCTGCCACGCTGGCCGGTTTCGCCATCATGCAGTTCGGCGAAGAGCGCGCGCATCTTTCGCTGCTCGCGGTTCGCACCGATTACCGGCGCCAGGGGGTTGGCCGGCGCATGCTCGAATGGCTCACCGAATCCGCACTCACCGCGGGCATCGCCAGCGTTCATCTGGAGTTGCGCGAGTCCAACCTGGGCGCGCGCCGCTTCTATCTCCAACAGGGCTATGCCGAAACCGTGCGCATCCCCGGCTATTACCGCGGCAGGGAGACCGCGGTGCGCATGCTGCGCGAGATCCGCGTCAAACCGTAGCCGTAGGGCGCAACACGCGAAGCCGTCCCACAGGGACTTCCTACGGTCGCATTGCGCCGTCTGTCGGCCGCTTCGGCGCAATATGCTGCGCTACTGCGCCCTACAGCTTTCTCCTACATCGAAATCGACCCTTCGCGGAAGTCGGTCTTATCCAGCCACACATTGACCAGGACCGGCTTGCCGGCCTTGGCCGCGGCGCGCGCGCGCGCGAGGGCCGCGGGCACCTCGGCGGTTTTGGTCACGAGGATGCCCTCGGCGCCGAATCCCGCTGCGACCTCGTGGTAAGCGCTGCGGGCGAGCACGGTGCCCACATCGTCATGCAGCATTTTCACCTGTTCGCGCGCGATCTGGGTCCATCCGGCGTCGTTGCCGACGACCGCGATCACCGGGATGCCGTGGCGCACGAAGCTGTCGAACTCGATCAGGCTGTAGCCGCAGGCGCCGTCGCCGTAGATGATCCAGACCTCGCTCTCTGGCCGGCACAGCGCCGCGCCGAGCGCGAAGCCCGCGCCTACGCCCAGGGTGCCGAACACGCCGGGGTCGAGCCAGCCGAGCGGGGCGCGCGGATGCAGGATATAGGAGGCGGTGGCAACGAAATCGCCGCCGTCTGCCACCATCACGGCATTCTCCCCTGCGGCGTGGTCGAGCGCGCGGAAGAACGCGATCGGATTCACGTACTCGCCGTCCGGCCCGGCTTGCTCGTCGATTTCGGCCTCGCGTTTGAGGTCGCGCGTGCGCAGGTCCTCGATCCAGGAATTCCAGCGGCGGCCTGACTGCGAGAGCGGCGCGACCACGTGTTGCAGGAACAGACCGGCGTCGCCGATCGCCGCGATGTCCGGCCGCCGGTTCATGCGCGCTTCCTTGGCGCTGCGGTTCGCGGCGATGAGCGTGGCGCTGCGCCGCACGTGGCGGCCGTAGTCGAGGCGGAAGTCGCAGGGCACGCCGGCGAGCAGCACGCAATCGGATTCGCGCAGCGCCTGTCGGCGCTGGTGGCGCATCTGCAGCGCGTGATCGCGCCCGAGCAGGCCGCGCGCCATGCCCGACAGAAACACCGGAATGCCGAGCTGCGCCACCGCGGCCGCGATGCGCGGCGCCTCGGCCGCTATCGACAGAGCCTGACTGCCGATCACGAGCAGCGGCCGCTCGGAGCGCGCCAGCGCCGCCGCCGCGGCGGTCACGCTGGCATCGCCCGCAGCCGGCGGCAGGACTGCGCGCACCCCCGGCGCGGCGGTCTCGCTGCTGCCGGCGAACATTTTCTCCACATGCCGGTTGAGATAGAAGCGCAACAGCCGCTCGGGGATGCCCGTGCCCTTGCCGGCGGCATCCGCATACCACTGGCGGATGCTCGCTTCGTCGTAGAGGAGATCCACCGGGCACTCGATGCACACCGGCCCCGGCACGCCCGCGCGTGCCACCGCGAACGCTTCTTCCACCGCCGGACCCAGGTCGCGCACGCGCCGGATTTTTTTGAACAGCTTGACGTGCGGCTCGATCAGGGGGCGCTGGTCTATGTCCTGCAGCGCGCCGCGCCCCTGCAGCGCGGTGGGCGCGGCGCCGCCGAACAGGATAACGGGCGATTGTGCCAACTGCGCATTTTTGAGCGCGGTAATGGTGTTGCTCAAACCCGGGCCCGCGGTCACCGCGGCAACGCCGGGAACGCCGGTCAGCCGCGCCACCGCGTCGGCGGCGAACACCGCGGTCGCCTCGTCGCGCACATCGATGATGCGGATGCCGCGCGCCTTGGATGCCGTCAGGATCGGCGCGATGTGGCCGCCGCACAGCGTGAACACGAAGCGCACGCCATGCGCCGCCAGCGCCGCGCCGATGCGGTCGCCGCCATGCAGGGCGATCTGGTCCATCTTCATCTAGTCTTTCTCCCGGGTGTTTTGCCTGGCCACGTGCTCCTGCACCAGCACCTTGTAGTCGATCTTGCCCACGCGCGTCTTCGGCAGTTCGGCGCAGAATTCGATTGCGCGCGGGCAGGACCATTTGATCAGTTGCGCGCGGCAGTGCTCGATCAGGGCGCGCTCGGTGTCCGCGTTCGCTTGCGCCGGATCCTTGAGCACGACGAAGGCCTGCACCCGCTCCACCTGCGCCGCATCGGGCACACCGGCCACGCAGGCCTCGGCCACCAGAGGATGTTGGTACAGGACGGCTTCGACCTGCGCCGGATAGACGTTGAAGCCCGAGGACTTGATCATGCGCTTCAGGCGCACGGTGAAATAGAAAAAACCGTCGGCGTCCATTTTGCCCAGGTCGCCCGTATGCAGCCAGGTGCGGCCGTCGGCATGCACGCGCAAAGTCTCGCGCGTCGCCTCGGGATCATCGAGGTAACCGAGCATCACCGCCGGCCCGGCGACGCAGATTTCACCTTCTTCGCCCGGCGCAACTTCCTCCTCGGTCCCGACACGGCAGATCTTGGCCAGCATGTCGGGGAAGGGAATGCCGATCGAGCCCTCGCGATACTCGTCCAGCGGCGTCGCCATGATCGCGGTGACCGCCTCGGTGAGGCCATAGCCCTCGAGCAGTTTCACGCGGCCGCCGCGCTCCGCCACGAGTCGCTCGAAGCGTTCCTTCACCGGCCGCGGCAGCGTATCGGCGCCGGAGAAGGTGGCCAGGAGGCAGGACAGATCGGCCTTCGCCAGCGACGGATCGCGCGCAAGGGCGTCGTACAGCGTGGGCACGCCCACCAGCAGGTTGGGCCGTTTGGTGCGCAGCAGTTTCGCCACGGTTTCGGCGCTGAACATGGGCACCAGAATCGACTTGCCGCCGGCCATGAACGCGGCGTTCACGCATACGCCCAGGCCGAAGCCGTGGAAAATCGGCAGGATTGCGAGTATCGAATGCCCCTCCCCCATGCCGCCCCAGGCGGCGGCCTGCATGCCCTCGGCAATGAAATTGCGGTTCGACAGCAGAATGCCCTTGGGCAGGCCGGTGGTGCCGCCTGAGAACAGGATCGCCGCGGGATCGTGCGTGCTCGCCGCGCCGCGCGCCGCCTCGGGATGGGCGGCTGCCATTAAATCGGCCCACCAGCGCACGCGCGCATCCGCCGGCACTTTGGGAATCTTGCGCCCCTTGGTGAGCCAGAAGCCGAACTTCTTCACCGGCGAAAGATAGTCGGGGATGCGCGCGAGGATCAGCTTTTCCAGCGGCAGCTTCGGCCGGACGGCAGCGAAGCGCTGGTAGAACGCGTCCAGCGTGAGTGCGATGCGCGCGCGGCTGGCGTTGAGGTAATGCTCGATTTCGGGCGCAGTCGACAGCGGATGGATCAACGCGGGCACGGCGCCCAGTTTGTTCGCCGCATAGAAGGCGATCACGCCCTGGGGCGAAGTCGGCATCGAGATCAGGATGCGCTCGCCCGCCGCGAGGCCGAGCGCCGCGAGCGCATTGGCACAAGCGTCTATCGAGGCAAGGAACGCGCGGTAGCTCGAGGTCGTATCGAGAAAATCCCAGGCGAGGTCGTCGGGCACGCGCGCGGCTGTCGCCGCCACGGCCTGGTACAGCGTGACCTCGGGATAGCTCAGGCTGTGGGGGATCTTGCCGTAATAGCGCAGCCATGGACGAGTCTGGGTCATAGTGGCCTCGAACGCAGGGAAAGCCGGCGTGCCGATCGCACCGGCGGGTACGGTTTCTTTTATTGATCCCATCCTACACCCGGTGCGGCGCTAGGGGATACCTGGCGCGCACGCGCGCGCCGCTCCTGTCCTGTCCAGGCCGATGACGCTGCAATTGCAGGCAGCTTGCTCCATGATCGGGAAGTTTCCGCACGAACGGTTGATTTTATCGATAACCGTCGCTTTGGCACGGATAAAAACCATCCGCGCACAATCAGCGATCTTGTATAAAACCCCGGACTGTCCTTGTTGTTAACCGAAACCGGGTTTCTGCACGGATGCCTTTTATCCGTGCAGAAAGCGAGGTTGGCGCGCGTAGCG
>JBQMQE010000035.1:0-13919 GCA_052172655.1 Burkholderiales bacterium | reverse complement strand
GATAAAAACCATCCGCACCAAAACGACGACGGTTGGCGCGCGCAGCGCGCAATTGGTGTCCTGAGACTGCGCCTACCGCGTCCTTCCCTTTTTCTTCTTCGGCGCGGCTTTTGTGATCTCGGTCTTGGAGAAATACCAGTCGGTGTATTCGTAGCCCGCACGCGCCCTTGCCTCGGCGTCCTTGGCCGTGGCAGGCGGCGGCACCATCACTTTATCGCCGGGGCACCAGCCCTCGGGGGTGGCGACGCCGTGCCGGTCGCTGGTCTGCAGCGCCTCGAGCAGGCGCAAGAACTCCTCCACCGAGCGGCCGTTGGTCATCGGGTAATAGATCATGGCTCGCACCTTGCCGGCCGGATCAATGAAGAAAGTGGCGCGCACGGTCGAGGTATCGCTCGCCCCGGGCTGGATCATGCCGTAATCGTGCGCAATCCGCATCGACAGGTCGTCGATGACGGGAAACGGAATCTCCACGCCGAACTTTTCCTTGATGTTGCGGATCCAGGCGAGATGCGAATAGGTGCTGTCGATCGACAGGCCCAGCAGTTCGCAACCGAGCTTTTTGAAACGGTCATGGTGCTTGGCGAACGCCAGGAATTCGGTGGTACACACCGGGGTGAAATCCGCCGGATGGGAAAACAATATCAGCCATTTGCCGCGGTAGTCCTGCAGCGAGCGCGGACCGTGGGTGGTCCTGGCGGTGAAATCCGGCGCCGGTTCGTTGATGCGCGGAATTCGCGCGTTCCAGACATTTTCCATTGCTTTCTCCTTTGCCGCGGAGTTCGTCTCCGCATCCTCTTTGCCATCAGTCCTGAAAGCGATTGATGATTTCCGCTGGAATAACGCCCGCTTTCATCCCGTCCGGATCGTTCGGATCGCGCAGACCCCACACCCGCAGCTCGCGCCCCTCGACGACGATATTACCGTTGTTGTGTATCCGATGCTCGACAACGAACACCTTGCTGCGCCATTCGCCGACCCAGCTCTCCAATGAGATCTGATCGCCGAATCGCGACGGGCCGCGAAAGCTGGCGCTGGCATCGACCAGCGCCACCCCCGCCATTTTGTATTGCGGGAACAGTTGCGCCCAGGGCATGCCGCGGGCGCGGAACATCCTTTCGGTGGCGCGATCGAACCATTCGAAATAGCGCGGGTAAAAAACGATCCTGGCCGGATCGCAATCGGCGAAGTCCACGATGATTTCCATGCGCGAAGGTGTCATTCAGGCGCCGATGAATTCGCGGATCAATCGATTCAGCCGCTCGGGCTCATCGTGCATCACCCAGTGCGAGGCCTGCGGCAGGCGCTCGATGCGCAGATCGGGCACGCAGGCATCGAGCCCTTCCAGATTGCCCGGCAGCAGCGCCGTGTCGCGCATGCCCCAGACCACCAGCGTCGGCACGCGCACCATGAAATCCGCAGCATCGAGCTGCACCGATTTCGCGCCGGGGTCGTCTCCGATGGGAGGATACAGCGGCGATGCGCGGTAGTAATTCAGGCTGCCGGCGAGCGCGCCCGGCTGCGACCAGGCCTCGACATAGTAGGCGGCCCTCTCCGCCGGATCGACCCTGCCCCCGCCCCATCCTTCCAGGGTCATCTTCACCAGGCGCTCGTAATTGTTCTCCGACAGCACGCGCTCGGCTTTGTCGCTCCTGAGCAGGTTCATGTACTGGCTCGCGTCCTGTTGCGCCTTGTTATGCGCCAGTTCGCGCGCGAATGCGACCGGATGCGGCGAGTTGACGATCACGAGCCGATGCAGGGTCTGCGGGTGCGCCATGGCATAGCCCCAGGCCACGGCCCCGCCCCAGTCGTGCGCCACCAGCACGAATTTCTTGTGCCCCAAGTGCTCGGCCAGCTGACGCACGTCTTCGATCAGGATGCGCGCCTTGTATTGCTTCACTTCGGCAGGGCGGTCGGAGAGGTTGAAACCGCGCAGGTCGGGCGCCACCGCAAAATGGTCGCGGCCGAAATCCTCCAACTGCTTTTTCCAGCAAAACCAGAATTCGGGAAAGCCATGCAGGAACAGAATCAGCGGCCCCTGCCCCGCGTAAGCGTAGTGCAGGCGCACGCCGTTGACGCTGGCGTAGTCGTGGTGAATGGCGGTCAAGTCATAACCCTGGAAGTAGTTGCGGCCGGCGCACATTAGCGCGCAGTTGCCGGGGTGTCAACGCAGCGCCCGAACCGGTTCACAGTAGCGGATAGACTGCGATCGGGACTTCCTTCCCCTTTGCCACCACCTCGCGCCGCCCGCCTAGCATGGAGGCCGGGTTGAGCGCCAAGCGCACGGATTCCGACACCAGCACTTCGCCGCCGCCGGCGGCGCCCTCGATGCGCTTGGCCGTATTCACCGTGTCGCCGATCACATCGTAACCCATCATGCCGGCACTGCCGAGCAGGCCTTCGACCACCGGCCCCGAATGCACGCCGATTCCCGCCCCGAGCCCCGAGGGCGACAGCGCTTCGCCTGCGCTCGCGCGCAACTCCAGCGCACACGTCGCCGCCTGGCGAGAATCGGCGAACACCCCCAGAATTTCGTCGGCGGAGAACTTCAGCTTGATCGCGCCATGGCGCCGGAGCACCGGCTCCGCGGCGGCGTAATATGCGTTCAACGCCTGCACCACCGTCTCGGGCGTGCAGCGCTCCGCCCAGGCGGTGAAACCGCGAATATCCATGAACAGGATGGCGCGCTCGCGCCGCACCATGGTCAGCGCCTCCGGGTTCGCGATCACGCGCTCGAGCAGATCCTTGCCCAGCAGCCACTCGGAATAGCGCTGCAGTTGGGTCGAGGTTTCGCGCAGCAGAGCCAGATAGCCGTATTCGGACAAGGCGGCGAGCCCGACGGTAATGCCGAGGATGAGGGTGGCGAGCGCGATGAACAGGTGCACCCGGTCGGCGAAAAAAACGGCGGCCGAGAACCGCGTGCCGTCGGAGAGCGATTCGAAAATCGCGTACATCGCGAACAGGATGGCGGCGCGAACCACGTTCTCCAGCACCACCAGCAGGCCGGCCCCGGCGCCGGGCCCGGTGCGCGATCTTGCCGCCTGCAGCGCGCCGACGGCCGCGGCGAAAATCCAATAGGCGATGTGGTTCGGCATGGCGAAGAATTTTGATCCTTCGAAGCACGCCTCGATTGCCGTGTAGGCCGCCGGTCCGACCAGGTTGCCGAGAAAGCGCCGCGGCGCCGGTGTGTTTTCCCAGCGCGTCAGCGCCCAGGCCTGAAGCAGCATCGCGCCGATCAGCGTGTAGACGTCGGGCGCGAGAAACACGGCCGGACCTTCGAGCAGCAGCTCCAGCAGCAGATTGGCGATCGGAAACTGGCCGCTATTTCGGAACAACTCCTGCTCAAAACGGTTGCGGAACGAACCCGAGATGCGGGAATCGAGCGCAGAAGCCAATGCAACCGGACGTTCGCCGCTGGTGCCGCCTGTCATTGCAGGTACTCTTCCTGTGGCGGTGCGCCGCCACGCTTGCATTCAGTCGAACTTCGAAAAATCAGGCTTGCGCTTCTCCAGAAAGGCGCTGAACGCTTCCTTCGCCTCGGGCGAGTCCAGCCGTTCGCCGAAATGCCCGCTTTCCAGATTGATTCTCTGCGCCACCGCCGCCAACTGGCCCTGCTTCATCAGTTTCTTAGTCAGGCGCAGCGACGCCGCCGGCTTGCCCGCCAGTTTTCTCGCCTGCGCCATGGCAGTATCGAACAACTGGTCTTCCGGCACCACCTCGGTAACCAGGCCGATCTCCTTCGCCTTCTGCGCGCTGAATGGCTCGCCCAGCAGCAGCAGCTCGGCCGCGCGCTGGTAGCCGACGAGCGCGGGCAGCAGCAGGCTGGACCCGGCCTCGGGCACCAGCCCGAGATTGACGAACGGCAACTGCAAGCGCGCATTCGGCGCTGCGTATACGAGATCGCAGTGCAACAACATGGTCGTGCCTATGCCCACTGCCGCCCCCGCCACCGCGACGACGATCGGCTTTTGCGCCTGGCTGATGGCGTACAGGAACTGGAATACCGGCCGCTTGTCGTCCCGCGGCGGATTGTCGAGAAAGTCCTGCAGGTCGTTGCCCGCGGTGAACAGGTCGGCCTTGCCGTGGATCAGCATCACGCGCACCTTGGCGTCGGCCTCGGCCGCCTGGATCGCGTCGGCCATGGCCTGGTACATGGCCGCGGTCAGCGCGTTCTTCTTGTCCGGGCGGTCGATCTCGATGCGCGCAATGCCATCTTTGGTTTCAGTGCGGATATGTTTCATGGGCGCTCCGGAAAAATCGATAGTGGTTACGCAAAGCAAGCCGCCGTTGCCCTCCTTCGCGGCCCTGACGCCAAAGCTGCGCTCAAGCCGTCGGCAGCTTGTGCCCTTTGAAATCCTCGCGCAGCTTGGTCTTCAGCAGCTTGCCCGTGGCGGTGTGCGGCAACTGCTCGACGAACACCACGTCGTCGGGCAGCCACCACTTCGCAATCTTGCCCTCGTAGAATTTGAGCAGTTCCTCGCGCGTGACCTCAGCCCCGGGTTTCTTCACCACGATCAGCAGCGGCCGCTCGTCCCACTTCGGGTGGTAGCAGCCGATCACCGCCGCCTCCGCCACCGCCGGATGGCCGACCGCGATGTTTTCCAGTTCGATCGTGCTGATCCACTCGCCGCCGGTCTTGATCACGTCCTTGGAGCGGTCGGTGATCTGCATGTAACCGTCGGGGTCGATGGTGGCGACGTCGCCGGTCGGGAACCAGCCGTCGCGCAAGGGGTCCCCGCCCTCGCCCTTGAAATAACTGCTGGTGATCCAGGGACCGCGCACCAGCAGATCGCCGAACACCTTGCCGTCCCAGGGCAGGTCCTTGCCTTCGCCGTCGACGATTTTCATGTCGGCGCCGAAGATGTTGTGACCCTGCTTCGCCAGGAGCGCGAGCTTCTCTTCCTTCGACAGCTTCAGGTGCTTGGCCTTGAACGTGCACACGGTGCCGAGCGGACTCATTTCGGTCATGCCCCAGGCGTGCAGTACCTGCACGCCGTACTCTTCCTGGAAACTCCTGATCATCGCCGGCGGGCAGGCCGAGCCGCCGATCACGGTCCGGTTCATGGTGCTGAACCTGAGCTTGTTCTGGCCCATGTACATCAGCAGCGCCAACCATACCGTGGGCACGCCCGCGGACACCGTGACTTTCTCCGCTTCGAACAGCTCGTACAGGCTCTTGCCGTCGAGCGCGGCGCCGGGGAAGACCAGCTTCGCGCCGACCATGGCGCAGCCATAGGGCAGGCTCCAGGCATTGGCATGGAACATCGGCACCACCGGCAGCATCACGTCGCGCGCGGAAATGTTGAGCGCATCGGGCAGCGCCGCCGCAAACGCATGGATCACGGTCGAGCGGTGCGAGAACAGCACGCCCTTGGGGTTGCCGGTGGTGCCCGAGGTGTAGCACAGGGAAGACGCGGTGTACTCGTCCAGTTGCGGCCATTCGAAATCGCCGTTCTCGGCCGCGACCAGCTCCTCGTAGCAAAGCAGATTGGGCAGGCTGATCTTGGGCATATGCGCCCGGTCAGTCATCGCGATCCAGCCCTTCACACCCTTGCACGCCAGAGCGAGTTTCTCCACCAGCGGAGCGAACGTGAGGTCGAACAGCACGTAGCCGTCTTCGGCATGATTGATGATGTAGACCAACTGCTCCGGAAAAAGGCGCGGATTGACGGTGTGCATCACCGCCCCCATGCCCGAGATGCCGTAGAAGGCCTCGAAGTGGCGGTAGCCGTTCCAGGCGAGCGTGCCGACACGGTCGCCGTCCTTTACTCCCAGGCGGGCGAGCGCCTGCGCCAACTGGCGCGCGCGCTTGTGCGCGTCGCGGTAGGTGTAGCGGTGCAAGGCGCCCGAGCCGTCCGCGGCCGGGCCTTCGACCGTGCGCGACACGATCTCGGTGTCGCCGTGATGCCGGCTGGCATGGGTGATAAGCGAAGAAATGAGCAGAGGAACATCCTGGATCAGGCCGCGCAGCATGGTTTTTCTCCGATGGGAATAGAGTCTCTGGACAGACGGTGCAAGTTACCCTGCCGCAGAATCGGTGTCAATCAGGGCTGGCCGAAGCCGATGCGCACCCCGCGTCGCGCGCGCCAACAACCTTAGACCCGGTCTACCAATCCGCCCACGGATGTTTGATTTGGGTCAACACATCCTGTAACCTGCAGCGAGACCCTTGCAATTCGCCCCTCTTCGGAGTTTCATGCCGTATTGCAGTAGCGCGTGGCAGGTAGTACAAAATCCAGCAACAAGTAACCAGCGCCTTCTTCCCGGAGGCTCCATAAAAGGAGGTTGTATGTTTCAACTCAAACGCACACCCGAGGCCCTGTTCCTGATTTCCGCCTTGTTTGCCAGCTCGGCCTATGCCGAAACGCTGAAGATCGCCTACATCGACCCGCTCTCCGGTGCCTTCGCCAACGTGGGCGAAGCCGGCCTGAAACAGTTCCTGTTCGTGGCGGATGACATCAACAAGCGCAACCTGACCGGCGGACCGAAGCTGGAGATCGTTGGATTTGACAACAAGACCAGCCCGCAGGAAAGCCTGAACGTGCTGAAGAAGGTGATCGACCAGGGCATCCGCGTCATCACCCAGGGCAACGGCTCCTCCGTGGCCGGCGTGCTAATCGACGCGGTAAACAAACACAACGAGCGCAACCCGGACAAGTCCATCCTGTATCTGAACTATGCCGCGGTGGATCCGGACTTCACCAACTCCAAGTGCAGCTTCTGGCACTTCCGCTTCGACGCCAACAGCGACATGAAAATGGAAGCCATGACCGACTTCATGGCCAAGAATCCGAAGATCAAGAAAGTTTACCTGATCAACCAGAACTATTCCTTCGGCCAGGCCGTCGCCCGGGCCGCCAAGGCGGACCTCAAGCGCAAGCGCCCCGACATTCAGATCGTGGGCGATGACCTGCATCCGATCGGACAGGTGAAGGACTTCGCGCCCTACGTAGCCAAGATCAAGGCGTCAGGTGCCGACGTGGTCATCACCGGCAACTGGGGCAACGACATGTCGCTGCTGATCAAGGCAGCGAAGGACGCCGGCCTGGAAGCACCTTTTTATACCTACTACGGCGGCGGACTGGGCGCGCTGACCGCAATGGGCGACGCTGGCACAGGCAAGGTGAAGCAGATCACCGAGTACCACGCCAACATCAAGCCCAACAAGACGGAGAAGTTCGCCAACGCCTTTAACGCGAAATACGGCGGGCCGCCGCAGAACATCACCTTCTATTATCTGCGGGTGAACAATGAAATGTACATGCTGGCCAACGCGATCAAAGCAGCCAAATCGATCGACCCGAAGGCCATCGCGATGAAACTCGAAGGCATGAAGTTCGAGTCCGACACCGGTGAGGTCGAAATGCGCGCCACGGATCACCAACTGATCCAGCCACTGTACATTTCCACTGTGGCCGAGGCTTACCGCGATCCGAAGAACCCGAAGACGGCCAAGTTCAAGGGCACGGACCCGGAAGTCAAGTACGACCTGGAAGATAGCGGCCTGGGCTTCAAGACCGATACCCGTATCGAGGCCTATGTCACCGTGCAGCCGACGTCCTGCCAGATGAAGCGGCCCTGAGCGGTTTTGATCTTGCGCACTAGCAGTTGAACCGACGGCCGGGCACAGTTGCCCGGCCGTCGTTTGTATGGCTCGTCTTTCCTGAACCCAGGTCCCTGAATCCAGCGCCATGGAATTCTTCCTGATTTCGATGCTGAACAGCATTTCCTACGGACTGCTGCTGTTCATGCTGTCGTCGGGGCTCACCATCATATTCAGCATGATGGGCGTGCTCAATTTCGCGCACGCGAGCTTCTACATGATCGGCGCGTATTTCGCCTACCAGATAAGCGGGTGGATCGGCTTCTGGCCGGCGCTCGCGCTCGCCCCCCTGCTTGTGGGGGCGGTGGGCATGGCGGTCGAGCGCTATGGCCTGCGCACGGTGCACAAATTCGGCCATGTGGCCGAACTGCTGTTCACCTTCGGGCTTTACTACCTGATCGAAGAAGCGGTGCATTTGATCTGGGGACGCTCCTCGGTTCCGTATGTCGTGCCGCCTTCGCTCGACGGTACGGCATTTACACTGTTTACCACTGATTATCCTATCTACCGCGTGTTCATGATGGCGGTGTCAGTGAGCATGCTAATCGGCATCTACCTCACGCTGACGCGCAGCCGCATCGGCCTGGTGATCCAGGCCGCGCTGACCCACCCGCAGACCGTAGAGACCCTGGGGCACAATGTGCCGCGCGTGTTCATGCTGGTGTTCGGCGGCGGCTCGGCGCTGGCCGGGTTGGCCGGCGTGATCGGCGGCAATGCCTTCATCACCGAACCGGGCATGGCGGCGGCGGTCGGCCCCATCGTATTCGTGGTCGTGGTCGTAGGCGGCATGGGCTCGCTCGCCGGCGCCTTCCTCGCTTCGCTTTTGATCGGCGTACTGCAGACCTTCTCGGTCGCGTTGGATTACTCGTTCGTCGACCTGATGGCCAAGCTCGGCATCGCCATAGGCCCGGACGCGCTGCTGGCCCCGGTATTGAACCTCACCATCGCGCAGACGGGGCCGGTGCTGCCCTATCTGCTGATGGTGCTGATGCTGATTTTCCGGCCCAAGGGCATCATGGGCACGCGCGAAGGGTAGACGCGGAACTCGAGACAGATGCCTAAGCTCAAATACAGTCCGATTAACCTAGGCCGCTGGCTCGTCTGGGGCGGCATCGCCCTGGTGATGATCGTGCTGCCGCTGGTCTTCACTTCGGGTTTTACGCTTACCCTGCTGAGCCAGATCGGCGTCGGCATCATATTCGCGCTGTCCTACAATATGCTGCTCGGGCAGGGCGGCATGCTCTCCTTCGGCCATGCGGTGTACTCGGGCCTGGGCGCCTATTTCACCGTGCATGCGCTCAACCTGATCAGCAAAGGCGCGTTTTATTTTCCGGTGACGCTGACGCCGCTCATTGGGGGCATCGCAGGCATGGTGTTCGGCGTCATATTCGGCTATGTCACCACCAAGAAAGCAGGCACGACCTTTGCGATGATTTCGCTGGGCATAGGTGAAATGGTGTTCGCCTGTTCACTCATGTTCCCGGGATTTTTCGGCGGTGAGGCCGGCGTTTCCACCAATCGCGTCATGGGCAAGGCTTTCCTCGGCGTCACTTACGGGCCCTCGCTCCAGGTCTACTACCTGATCGTGGGCTGGGCGCTGGTCTGCATGGCGGCGATGTTCGCCTGGACCCAGACCCCGCTGGGACGCATGGCCAACGCCGTGCGCGACAATCCGGAGCGTGCCGAGTTCGTCGGCTACGACACGCATATGGTGCGCTTTCTCACCCTGGTGCTGTCGGGATTCTTCGCCGGCATCGCCGGCGGACTGAGCTGCATCAATTACGAGATCGTGACTGCGGAGAACGTGGGCGCGCTACGTTCGGCCGGCGTACTGATGGCAACTTTCATCGGCGGCGCAGGATTCTTCTTCGGCCCCATCATCGGCAGCATCGTTTTCTTCACCATGGTCACCGCCGTCGGTGCAGTGACCAAGGCCTGGGCATTTTACCTGGGGCTGATGTTTCTCCTCATAGTGCTGTATGCCCCCGGCGGCTTCGCCAGCCTGATCGTGATGCACGTGCCGGTGATCAAGGCGCGGCTGATGCGCAGGTTATGGCTGCCTTACGCCGCGACCATCGTCACCGGAATGGTATTGCTCATCGGGCTGATCAGCATGGTTGAGATCACCTACCATTATTCACTTGAAGCCGATACCGCGCCAGCCATGACGCTGTTCGGTTTCGCGTTCAAGGTCACCGATGGCGCGCCCTGGACTGTCGCCACCGGCCTGCTCGTCGGCGGCTTCATTATTTCCCGCTTCGCCTGGAACACCGTGGGCCGCGCCTGGGGCGACATCGTACACATCCTGCAGGATAGGGCGGCGGTATGAGCAGGGAGCAGGGGCCACGCGAAGCGGGGATGCGACCGACCGCGATTTCCGCCGGGCGCCGACAGCGCCGGCGTGCAAATCGCGACTCCGGATCGGAGGCGGCGGCATGAGCACCGCGATCGAACTCAGGGGCGTGACGAAGAACTTCGGCCATACCGCGATCATCCGCGGCGTCGATCTCGCAGTTCCGCGCGGCGAACGCCACGCCATCATCGGCCCCAACGGCGCGGGCAAGTCCACGCTGTTCAACCTGATCAGCGGGCGCTACCCGATATCGCACGGCGAGATCCTGCTCAACGGCGAGCGCATTACCGGCCTTAAGCCGTTCGAAATCAACCGCAAGGGCTTGTCGCGCAGCTTCCAGGTGACCAACATCTTTCAGCGCATGTCGGTGTTCGAGAACGTCCGCTGCGCCGTGCTCTGGTCGCTGGGCTACAAGTACTCTTTCTGGCACCGCCTGGGCGGCTTGAAAGATGCCAACCTGCGCGCCGAGGAAATGATGGAATCGATCGGCCTGAAGGCGCGCCGCGACACGCCCGCCGGGGTGCTTTCCTACGCGGAGCAGCGCGCGCTGGAAATCGGCATCACCATCGCCGGCGGCGCCGAGGTGATCCTGCTCGACGAGCCGACAGCCGGCATGAGCCGCACCGAGACCGCCGACGCGGTTGAACTGATCCGCAAGGTGAGCCAGGGCAAGACATTGATCATGGTCGAGCACGACATGGGCGTGGTGTTCGATCTTGCCGACAAAATCTCGGTGCTGGTCTACGGCGAGGTCATCGCCAGCGACGTGCCGGAGAACATCCGCGGCAACAAGGCAGTGCAGGAAGCCTACCTCGGCACGGAGGCGGCGGGATGAGCAGGAAGCAGGGGCCCCGCGCAGCGGGGATGCGACCGCCCGCGATTGCCGCCGGAGGCCGACAGTGGCCAGCGGTAATTCATGACGCCGCTACGGAGGCCGACTGAGCATGCTCGAAGTCGAGGAACTCCACGCCTACTACGGCAAGAGCCACATCCTGCACGGCGTGCATCTGCAGGTGGGCCACGGCGAAATCGTCAGCCTGCTGGGCAGGAACGGCGTCGGCCGCTCCACCACCATCAAGGCCATCATGGGACAGGTCGAGGCCGAGGGTTCGGTGACTTTCAAGAACCAGCAGATGCTTGGGCTCAAGGCCTTCCAGATCGCGCACAAGGGCCTGGGTTATGTGCCGGAAATGCGCGACATTTTCCCAACGCTCACGGTGGAGCAGAATCTTATACTCGGGATGAAGGGCGCGAAGCCGAACCAATCTGCGCGCTGGAACATCGACGACATGTACCGCCTGTTTCCGCGCCTCGCGGACCGCGCCCAGGTCGAGGCCGGCATGATTTCCGGCGGCGAGCAGCAGATGCTGACCCTGTGCCGCACCCTGATGGGCGACCCCGACCTGATCATGATCGACGAGCCCACCGAGGGCCTGGCGCCGAAGATCGTCGAACTTGTGGCCGAGTTGTTCAAGGAAATCAAGAACCGCGGCGTGTCCATCCTGCTGGTGGAGCAGAAACTCGCGATCGCGCTCAATATTTCGCAGCGCCTGTACGTCATGGGCCACGGCCGCATCGTGTTCGAAGGCACGCCGCAGGAGCTGCGCGAAAATAGTACAATCCGCAAGGAGTGGCTCGAGGTATGACCTCCGAGTCCTGAACAAGCGAATTCACCGCAGAGGACAAGGCGCGGAGAATTTTTCCCGGTTTTCGCCGCGCCCTTCGCCCCTCTGCGTTACAAGTTTTTTCTCAGGAGTCTCCATGAGCGCAAACTACGAAGTCAAAGGCAGTATCGCCGTCATCACCCTGAACAATCCGCCGGTCAACGGCCTTGGCTACGCGACCCGTTTGGGCATTTTCGAAGGGCTGAAGAAAGCCCTGTCCGCGCGCGCGGTCAAGGCGATCGTGGTCACCGGCGCGGGCAGGGCCTTCTCCGGCGGCGCCGACATCAAGGAATTCAACACGGTGAAGAGCTCGGCCGAACCGAACCTGCACTCGGTGATCGCCGCAATCGAGGGCGCCGACAAGCCGGTGATCGCCGCAGTGCACTCCATCGCCATGGGAGGAGGGCTGGAGCTCGCGCTCGCCTGTCACTACCGCGTGGCCTCGCCCGGCGCGCAGATCGCGCTGCCCGAAGTCAAGCTCGGCCTGCTGCCGGGCGCGGGTGGCACGCAGCGGCTGCCGCGGGTGGTCGGGGTGGAAACCGCGCTCAACATGATCGTTTCCGGCAATCCGGTGTTGTCGGAAAAACTCGCCGGCACGAAACTGTTCGACCAAATGATCGAGGGCGACCTGATGGCGGGCGCCATCGCCTTTGCCGAAAAAATGGCCGCTGCCCGACCTTTGCCCAGAGTGCGCGACATCAAAGTCGACTACCCCAATCACGAGGCTTTCTTCCAGTTCGCGCGCAACACCGTCGGCGCGATGTCGAAGAACTTCCCGGCGCCGCTCAAATGCGTCGACTGCGTGGCCGCCGCCGCGAGCAAGAAATTCGACGACGGCCTGAAGGTGGAGCGCGAGAATTTCCTCGCGCTGATGCAGACCACGGAGAGCAAGGCGCTGCGCCATTTCTTTTTCGGCGAGCGCGCAGCCTCGAAGATTCCCGATGTGCCGGATGACACGCCCAAGCGGCCGATCAAATCGGCCGCAATCATCGGCGCCGGCACCATGGGCGGCGGCATCGCCATGAACTTCGCCAACGCCGGCATTCCGGTGACCGTGCTGGAGATGAAGCAGGAAGCGCTGGACAAGGGCCTCGCCACGGTACGCAGGAACTACGAAAACACGATGAAGAAGGGCAGGCTCACGCAGCAGAAGTTCGACGAGCGCATCGGCCTGATCAAGGGCACCCTGTCCTACGACGAAATCCGCGACGCCGACATCGTGATCGAGGCGGTGTTCGAGGAAATGGGCGTGAAGGAGAAAGTATTCAACAAGCTCGACGAAGTGATGAAACCCGGCGCCGTCCTCGCTTCCAATACCTCCACCCTGGATCTGAACAAAATCGCGGCTTTCACCAAGCGCCCGCAGGACGTGATCGGCACGCATTTCTTCAGCCCGGCCAACGTGATGAAGCTGCTCGAAATCGTGCGCGGCGAGAAGACCGCCAAGGACGTGCTCGCCACCACCATGGCGCTGTCGAAGAAGATCAAGAAAACCGGCGTGGTCTCGGGCGTGTGCGACGGCTTCATCGGCAACCGCATGATCGAGCAGTATTCGCGCCAGGCGGGCTTCCTGCTCGAGGAAGGCTGCCTGCCGGAGCACGTGGACAAGGCGATCGAGAAATTCGGCTTCGCCATGGGCCCGTTCCGCATGGGCGACATGGCCGGCAACGACATCGGCTGGGCCATCCGCAAGCGCCGCTATGCCGAGCATCCGGACATGAAATATTCCAAGACCGCCGACCTGCTGTGCGAGATGGGCCGCTATGGCCAGAAAACCAGCGCCGGCTGGTACGACTACAAGCCGGGCGACCGCAAGCCCTATCCGTCGCAGCTCGTCAACGAAATGGTCGTCAAACACTCCGGCGACATCAAGGTGAAGCGGCGCAACATCAGCGATCAGGAGATCGTCGAGCGCCTGGTGTACGCGATGGTCAACGAGGCCGCGTATATCCTCGAGGAAGGCATCGCGCAAAGGGCTTCGGACATCGACATGGTATATCTCACCGGCTACGGCTTCCCGCTGTACCGCGGCGGCCCGATGTTCTACGCCGACACCGTCGGCCTGCCCAACGTGGTTGCGGCGATGAAGAAATACGCCAAAGGGCGTCACGGCGAGTTCTGGAAGCCGGCGCCGCTGCTGGCCAAACTCGCGAAGAAAGGAAAGACGTTCAATTGAGCTACACCCATACGTGGCGCTCTACATCGCGCCCATTGTTGTGGCAATGCTTGGAGCTTGCGCGGACGGCGGCCCGTCCGCGCGGATCGCCGATTGCGCACGGATGAAAAGCGCGTCCGTGCACAT
>JBQMQE010000034.1:0-26841 GCA_052172655.1 Burkholderiales bacterium | reverse complement strand
CGCGGCCTGCCTCGGCGCCGAGGTCAAGGGCGCGACTGCCGCAGACGCGGCCGAAATCGTCGCCGCGCAATTGATCAAGATGATGAAAGCCACCGGCATCCCCAACGGCGTCGGCGGTGTGGGCTATGGCGAAGCTGATGTCGCGGCGCTCAGCAAAGGCGCCTGGGCGCAGCAGCGCCTGCTGACCAATGCGCCGCGCGAGGTCAGCGAAAACGACCTGGGCCAGCTTTACCGTGGGGCGATGCGCTACTGGTAAGCTGCGCAAACCCGCCTTACCCGCCCGCGATTTTCGTGATCAGGACGACTTCGCTATCGCGCGCGATCGGCTGCAGCAAGGCATCCTGATAGATCTCGTTGTCGATCGCCACCGCAACGCCCGCTTCGAGCTGAGGGCGCAGTTCCGGATAGCGTTCGCCCAAGGTCTGAAACAACTGGCGCACGTTGGCGGCCTCGAGTTCCAGCTCCATTACACCGTCGGTGAACGGCGCCAAGCTGTTGCACAGCGTGACCCTGGCCAAGGCCTCAACCTTTGGCGGCGGCCGCGTCGGCGATCGCCTTCAGCACCCGCGGCGGCGAGAACGGCTGCTCGCACAGCCGCAGGCCGATCGCATTTTCGATCGCATTGGCGATGGCCGCCATCGGCGCGATGATCGGAACTTCGCCGCAGCCGCGCACCCCGTAAGGATGGTTGGGATTGGGCACCTCGACGATGACGGTGTCGATGAACGGCAGGTCGGAGGCGACCGGGATGCGATAGTCGAGGAAGCCGGGATTCTGCAGGACCCCGTCATCGCCGTACACGTATTCCTCGTTCAGCGCCCAGCCTATGCCCTGCACTGCCCCGCCCTGAAGCTGGCCTTCGACGTACGCCGGATGGATGGCCTTGCCCACGTCCTGCACCACGGTGTAACGCAGAATCTTGACCGCGCCCGTTTCCTTGTCCACCTCGACATCGACGATATGCGTGCCGAAGCCGGGTCCGGCGCCCTGCGCATTGATTTCGGCATGGCCGGCGATGGTGCCACCGGTCTTGCCGGCCATGCGCGCGATCTCGGCCAGGGACATCGGCGCAAACTGTTGGACACTGCTATCGACAGGCTGCGCCCGGCCGTCCTTCCATGCCACCGCTTCCAGCGGCACCTCGCGTATTCTGGCAACGCGCTGGCGCAGCTTCTCTACCACCTGCCGGCTCGCAATTACCGAGGCCATGCCGCTGGCGAAGGTGCTGCGGCTGCCCGCGGTAAGGAAGTTGAAGCCGAGCGTGGACGTGTCGCCGACGATCGGCCGGACGCGCTCGAATTCGATGCCGAGTTCTTCGGCCACCATCATCGCCATCGAGGCGCGCGAGCCGCCGGCGACATCGACGGTACCGAGCATCAGCGTCAGCGTTCCGTCCTCCTGCAGATTGAGCGAGCAGGTGGTTTCGTTGCCAATATTGAACCAGAAGCCGGTGGCGACGCCGCGGCCTTGGTTCGGTCCCAGCGGCGCGCTGTAATGCGGATGCGCTCTCGCCTGCTCCAGGGTCTGGATATAGCCGATGGGGCCGAGCTTGGGACCGTAATAGGTTTGCGTCCCTTCCTTCGCGGCGTTCTTCAGCCGGAATTCGATCGGGTCGATGCCGAGTTTTTTCGCCATTTCGTCGATCACGCTCTCGACGCCGAACACCGCGATCGGCGCGCCCGGCGCGCGATAAGCCGCGACTTTAGGGCGGTTCACGGTGACGTCGTTGCCGACGACGTGCACGTTCGCGAGGTCGTAGCGGGTGAAGGCGCACATCGAGGCCTGGTTCACCGGCGAGCCGGGGAAGGCGCCGGCCTGGAAGTTCAGCTCCGCCTCGGCCGCGGTGATCTTGCCGTCCCTGGTGCAGCCCAGCTTCACCTTGACGTTGGCCCCGGGCGTCGGGCCGGTGCCGCGGAAAACTTCCTCGCGCGTCATCACCATTTTCACCGGGCGGTTGGATTTGCGCGACAGCGCGATCGCCAGCGCCTCGTTGTAGATATTGTTCTTGCCGCCGAAGCCGCCGCCGATTTCGGTGGGCGTCACGCGGATCCTCGACACGTCCATCTGCAGCACCTTGGCGCATTGGGCGCGGAACACGAAATGGCCCTGGGTCGAAGTCCACAGTTCCGCCTGGCCGTCCGCGCTGTAGCTCGCGAGGCAGGCCTGCGGCTCGATATAGCCCTGGTGCACCGGCTTGGTGTTGAACTCGCGCTCGACGATCACATCGGCCTGCCCGAATCCCGCCGCGACGTCCCCGCGACCGTACTCCAGGCGTTTGGCCACGTTGGAGGGGCGATCCGGCTTCGGCTTGACCCCTATCGTGTACTGGTTTTCGTGCAGCAGCGGCGCGCCCGGCTGCATCGCCTCGACCACGTCGATCACATGCGGCAGTATTTCGTAGTCGACCTTGATCAGAGCCAGCGCCGCCTTCGCCACCGCTTCGGTGGTTGCCGCCACCGCCGCCAGCGGATGGCCGTCGTAGAGCACCTTCTCGCGCGCCATCATGTTACGCGTGACGTCGCGGAAATTGATCATCAATTCGCCCACCGCCGCCAATTCATCCGGCATCTCGGCGAAATCGTCGCGCGTGACCACCGCCTTGACCCCGGGCAGCGCCAGCGCGGCCGAAATGTCGATAGCCTTGATGCGCGCGTGCGCGTGCGGACTGCGCAAGACCTTGCCGATCAGTTGGCCCGGCAGATTGTAGTCGGCACCGAAGCGCGCGCGGCCGGTCACCTTGTCGACCCCATCGGGCCGCAGCGGCCGCGTGCCGACGAGTTTCAGCTCTTTCTTTTCGTACTTGAGCATGGCCGGCATGATCAGGCTCCCCGCATTTCGCGCGCGGCATCGAGCACGGCGTCGATAATCTTGTGATAGCCGGTGCAGCGGCAAAGGTTGCCGGCGAGCCAGTAACGCACGTCGCCTTCCGTCGGATCCGGATTTCGCTCCAGCAGCGAGCGCGCCGCTATCAGGATCCCCGGCGTGCAAATGCCGCACTGCAGGGCCGCGTGCTCGATGAATTTGCGCTGCAGCGGATGCAGTGCCTCGCCCACGGCCATGCCTTCTATCGTTTGGACCGATTTGCCTTCGGCTTCAACCGCCAGCATCAGGCAGGCGCACACCAGGCGCCCGTCGACGATGACGCTGCAGGCGCCGCAGTCGCCGGTGCCGCAGCCTTCCTTGGTGCCGGTGAGCCGCAGTTCGTCGCGCAATACCTCGAGCAGGGTCTGACCGGTTTCACAAAGAAATTCGACGCCGTCTCCGTTGACCGTCGTCGTCACATGATTGCGTGCCATCAGCTCTGTCTCCTTGCGCGTTCCAGCGCGATCTTGCCTGAGCGCCGTGCCATCACGCCGGCAACCTTGATGCGGTATTCCTTGGTGCCGCGCTTGTCGTCGATCGGCCGGCAAGCCGCGCTCGCGGCTGCGGCCAGACGCTCGAGCGCCGCCGCATCTACCTTGGTGCCGATCAATGCGGTCGCGGCCTCGGGCACCAGCAACGCGCGCGCGGCCACCGCACCCAGACTGACCCGCGCCCGGCTGCACACACCCCGGTCGTCAAGCGTCAGATTGACCGCGGCGCCTACGACCGCGATGTCCATCTCGGTGCGCGGCGTGAAACGCAGATAGGCATCCCCCGAATGCGGCGCCCGCCGCGGCAACTGGAACCAGGCGACGAGTTCTCCGCAGGCCAGCGACGTCTTGCCCGGACCCAGGACAAAATCTTCGACCGGCGCCTCGCGCCGGCCTTGGGGGCCGACGATGCAGACCACGGCGCCGGCCGCGATCAAGGCGGGAACGCTGTCTGCGGCCGGCGAGGCATTGCACAGATTACCGCCCATCGTGGCGCGGTCCTTTACCTGGATCGAGCCGATGTACTTGACCCCGTCGACGATGCCCGGCCAGTCTCGCGCGAACGCCGCGTGCTCGATCAACTCCATGCAGGTGACGCCCGCGCCGATGCGATAGCCGCCGT
Source organism: Burkholderiales bacterium (assembly GCA_052172655.1). Classification (GTDB taxonomy): domain Bacteria; phylum Pseudomonadota; class Gammaproteobacteria; order Burkholderiales; family SG8-39; genus 2-12-FULL-64-23. The sequence continues at coordinate 22,866 of JBQMQE010000034.1, read as the reverse complement.
CGTCGGCGGCTATCGCCCTCATCTCGGGAATGGCTTTGATGTCGACCAGCAGTCCGGGCTCGGCTAGGCCGGCACGCATCTGAATCAGCAGATCCGTGCCACCTGCCAGCACCCGCGCCTGTCCGTTCGCGCCGGAGAGCAGCGCAATCGCCAGTTCCATCGTCTTTGGCGCCTCGTAGCGCATTTGGCTTGTCTCCATACAATTATGGTTTCCCTTGTGCGCGATCCAGTGCGTCGAGAGCGGCGATGGCTGCATCGCGCTCGGCGGTTGCCGTGTTCAGCCTGCCCTCTGCCTCGGCCCAATCGGTCTCCGCATTGCTGCGCCTGGTGTATGCATCGTTCCGGTCGGCGACCGCCCTGGACAGTGCGGCGACGTCGGCCTCCGCATTGCGCCGGTCGGCGTTTGCCTGGCGCCGGTCAGGAAATAGCCTGTCCCAGGTTGCACCTACCTTGCGCCGGTCGGTGTCTGCATTGCGCCGGTCGTTGACGACCTTGTCCCAGTCGGCGTTTGATTTGATCAGACCGGCTCGCGCCTGCTCCAACTCTTCGTTTGCCCTGCCCCAGTCGGCCTGCGCTTGCGCGAGGGCAGCTTCAAGTTCTGCTCGTTTGGTCATGAATGCTCATCCTTGATTATGGCGTAGCCCCTGGAATCAACGGAGCTGATGTTGCGCGATTGTATCCGCTTAATCGCCGCACTGCCGCAACTGCCGCAACCGCCGCAAAAACAATGGGTTTAGTGTAACCTTTGCGTCGCGTGAACCTGATGGGATTCGAGCTGGACTCCTTTACTGATTTTGTGCGATAGCCATGCCGGCGCAAGCCAATGGCTCAGTCAAGGCCACCGGCATAAGGCCACCAATCACAACGGCTCAAGAAGCCCGGCGAGCAGGCGGCTGTACCGCTTCTTCGCGACGCACGCGCTGCAGCAGAAACACGATCGCCAGCAGCATGAATGCCGGCGGATACAACCACTCCTTGGACACACGATCGGCCAGAACCTCGATGCCGGTCACCTTGAAGCCTTGCTCGAAACCGGCCTTGTCCGCCGCCCCTTTCAAGCTGACCGCCATCACCTCCACGCCATTGGGCGTGGTCATGAGCGTCATGCCCGCCTTGGCGATACGCTGGGACGCGTTGCCCTCGCCTCTCAAGGGCAGCAGCACCGTCTTTTTAACTTGATCGCCTTCCAGCGAAATGCCTGCTATGCGAACGCGCAGGCTTGAATCGGGCGGCGCCGCCGTCGCCAGTTCCATCAGCCTTGCGCCGGGCTCGACGCGGTACTTCTCCGAGACCTGATCGAGCCAGAACCCCGGCCTGAGCAAGGTAAAGGTCACAAGCAGCAGCACCACCGACTCGTACCAGCGGCTGCGCCGGAGGAACCAGCCCTGGGTCGCGGCAGCGAACACCAACATTCCCGCAATGGAAACCGATACAGTCAGCAGCAGACTCCACCACGAACGGATGCCGATCAACAGCAGATCGGTATTGAAAATGAACATGAATGGCAGGATGCCGGTACGGATGCTGTACCAGAACGCCTGGATGCCGGTCTTGATCGGGTCGGCCTTCGCTATGGCCGCAGCGGCAAAGGATGCCAGGCCGACCGGTGGAGTGACATCGGCCATCAGTCCGAAGTAGAACACGAACATGTGGACGGCCACCAGCGGAACCACGAGTCCCGATTGCGCGCCGAGTTCGACCACCACCGGCGCCATCAAAGTCGAGACCACGATGTAGTTCGCGGTGGTGGGCATGCCCATGCCGAGGATCAGACAGGCTACTGCAACCAGCGCCAGCATGCCCATCAGGTTGCCGCCGGAGATGGCTTCGACCAGGTCGGTCATCACCAGACCCAGCCCGGTCACCGTGACGGTACCGACGATGATGCCGGCACAGGCGGTGGCAATGCCGATGCCGATCATGTTGCGTGCGCCCAGCTCAAGTCCTTCGACCAGTTCGGCCCAACCGCGCTTGAACCGGCCCAGCGGATTCGTTTCGCCGCGGAAAAGAGCCAGCAGGGGCTTCTGCGTCAGCAGAATGACGATCAACGAAACGGCCGCGTAGAAGGCTGACAGCCCCGGCGACAGTTCTTCGACCAATAGCGCCCAGATCAGGAGCACCACGGGCAAGAGATAATGCAGTCCCGCCAGAATGGTATCTTTCACCGGCGGCAGGACCAGCATTTCGGCATTCGGGTCGTCGATCTCCAGGTCGGGTTCCATGGAAACCAGCTTCACGATGCCGACGTAGGCCGCGGCGATGGCTGGAACAATGATCCAGACGGCGCCATTGCCCAGCACTGCCTTGATCCAGCCCAGTCCGTAGTACACCACGTTCGCGAGCAGGATCACGCCGCACGCAGTCATACCGAAGCCCACCAGCCGCCCCAACGTCGACGCGCCCGGCGCGCGCGGCAAGCCGTGTATGCCCGCCTTGCAGGCTTCGAGATGGGCGATGTAAAAAAGGGCTATGTAGGACATCACCGCCGGCAAAGCGGCATTCTTGACGATTTCAATGTAGGGAACCCCGACGTACTCCGCCATCAGAAACGCTGCCGCTCCCATCACCGGCGGCATGATCTGGCCGTCGACGCCGGCCGCGGTCTCAATGGCGCCGGCCTTTTCCGCGGTGTAACCGACGCGCTTCATCAGTGGGATGGTGAAAGTGCCGCAGGTCACCACGTTGGCGACCGAGGACCCCGAGATCATGCCCATCAAGCCGGAGGAAACCACCGCGGCCTTGGCCGGGCCGCCGCGCAGATGCCCGAGCAGTGAGTACGCGACCTTGATGAAATAGCCGCCCGCACCCGCTTTTTCGAGCAGCGCCCCGAATAATACGAACAGGAAGATGTAGCTGGCCGAGACGCCCAGGGCGACGCCAAACACCCCCTCGGTCGTAACCCAGTAGTGCGACACCGCTTTCGACAGCGACACGCCCTTGTGCGCGATCGCATCGGGCATGTACGGCCCGGCAAATGCGTAGACCAGCATCAGACTGGCGATGATGGCCATGGGCGGCCCGACCACGCGACGCGTGGCTTCCAGCAGCAGCAGCATTCCGGTCACTGCTACCGCAATGTCGAAAGTAGTAGGCTGACCGGGCCGGGTTGAAATCTCCCGGTAAAACAGGAACAGATATCCGGCGCAGAAAGCCCCAGCGAGCGCCATGGCCCAGTCCAGGTGCGGGATCGAGGTACGCGAAGAGCGCTTGCCGAACGGATAGGCGAGATAGGCCAGCAATATCGCCAGGGCCAAATGCAGCGAACGCATCTCCGTGGCGTTGAGCACGAATATGCGCAGGGTAAAAGGCAGCGGCGATGCGTACCAGAGCTGCAACAACGACCAGCCGATGCAGACCGCGAACAGGAACGTCTTGGCCGGCCCTACCGGCCTGCGGCCGCCGAGATCGGCCTCTTGTACCAGTTGCTGTACGTCCACCTGAGGCGGGGACTGTGCGGGAGCTGTCATGGTGTTCTCCTGGCCGCGGCCGTGCATCGCCCCGGGGCATGACGCAAATGAGATAAAGGCCGTTTCAGATCTGCCGAAACGGCCTCTTGACTACAAAAGCATGAGAGCTCGCAAGCAAGGGGCGCGGCCCCCGTTTTCCCGCCTCGATACTCCCATTGTGAAACGCCCTCTTACTTGATCCAGCCTTTCTCGCGGTAGTAGCGCGCGGCACCCTCATGCAGCGGTGCCGTCAAACCATCGGCGATCATGTTCTTCGGGTCGAGATGCGCGAATGCGGGGTGCAGTTTCTTGAACTCGTCGAAGTTGTCGAACACCGCTTTGGTGACCAGATAGACCATGTCCGCCGGCACTTTGCTCGAAGTCACCATGGTGGCGAGCACGCCGTAGGTCTTGGTCGCCTGGGGATTATTCGAATACAGGCCGCCCGGAATGCTCACGTGTGCAAAGTAAGAATGCTTCTTCACCAGTGCATCGACGGCCGCGCCGGTGATCGGCACGAGCTGGGCGGCGCAGGCGGTAGTCGGGTCCTGAATATTGGCTGAAGGATGACCCACGCCGTAGAAGAAGGCGTCGATCTTGTTGTCGCACAGCGCGGCGCCATGTTCGTCGGCCTTGAGTTCGGAGGCCAGAGAAAAATCCGACGTTTTCATATTCATCGCTTCGAGCAGGTCCATCATCGCGGCGCGGGTTCCGGAACCGGGATTGCCGATGTTGACGCGCTTGCCCTTGAGGTCGGCGAAGCTCTTGATGTTGGCTTCCTTGCGCGCCACCAAAGTGAACGGTTCCGGATGCACGGAGAACACCGAACGCAATTCGGAAATCGGCGCCTTGAATGCGCCGACGCCGTTATAGCCCTGGGCTTGAACGTCGGACTGCGCCATGCCGAAGTCGAGTTCCCCCGCCTTGATGGTGTTGACGTTGTAGGCCGACCCTCCCGTGGACTCGACCGAGCAGCGCACGTTGGTCTTGGCGCGGTCCTTGTTCACCAGGCGGCAAATGGCTCCGCCGACGGCATAATAAACGCCGGTGACGCCGCCGGTACCGATGGTGATGAACTTTTGCTGGGCAAACGCCGCGGGCGCCGGTGAAAGCAAAGCAATTGCCAATGCCACGCCGACCGATTGAAAGGAAATGCGCATAGTTACCTCCTTACTTGCAAGGATTGAGAGAATGGCAGCTCTGGCTGCGACAATGCTGCCGGGGAAGTACGTTGTTGTTGGAGAGAATCCGTACGAGAAACATTCGTTGCCTGTGCACCATACAAGATGTAAATGTCGTATGTCAACCGGCTATGCGCGCGCAGCGATGTTGCGCAGTTCCTTCATCGCAACCGATATCATCGCCAGGTCCAGGGTTTTGTGCGTGCGCAGGTCGGCGTGAACCTGGCGCAAGCGCTCGAGCAGGGGGCGATTGCCCTCCTCCCACGCCGCGATCGCCTGCTGCGCGCCGCCGGTTCCAGCGGTGCCGCGCAACGCGTCGGCGCTAAGCTGACGCTGCATTGCGGCAAGGTCGTCACGCAGGGCCGCCTTGGCGAGCGCCTGCCAGTGGCTCGCCGAGGGCAGGCTTGCGACCTTGGCGCGCAGCCATGGAAATTCGAGCCTGCCGCCGAGCGCGAAGTAGGCTTGCGCAACGGACTCGACGTCGCGGCCGAGCGCGTCGCCGACCTCGACCAGATCGAGCGCCGCGGGCAGCACGTCGAAGCCCGCGAGCAGCGCGGCGGGCGCGGCGGGCACGCCGGCCTCGGCGTAGCGCGCCTTCATCTGCTCGTAAGCCTGGCGCTCGCTGTCCGCGAGCGCATGCGGCAGCATCGCTCCGAGCTTCTCGATGCCGGGCCGGAAATACGCGATCGCGGCGGCGATGTCGACGAGATGCTTGCGATTGCGCAGCAGCCATAGCGTCGCGCGCACGATCAGGCGACCCGCGTCGAGCAGCATCGAGCTTTGCACGTCGTCGGCTATCTTCAGCTCGAGCGCCTCGACTTGCTGCCAGAACGGCACCATGCCGAAGGCTTCGCGCGTCACCAGGTAGGCGCGCACGACCTCCGCCGTGGATGCGCCGGTCTCTTCGCGCATGCGGTGTACGAAAGTGCTGCCGACGCGATTGACCATGCTGTTGGTGACATGCGTGGCGATGATCTCGCGCCGCAACTGATGCGACTGGATCTGGCGCGCAAAGCGCTGGCGCAGCACCTTGGGAAAATAGCGCTCGAGCGCCGTCGCGATGGTCGGCTCTTCCGGGATGGCGCTGGCGAGCATCTCGTCGTAGATCTGCATCTTGGAGTACGCCAGCAGCACCGCGCGCTCGGGCGCGGTGAGTCCGAGCCGCGCGGCCTTGCGCTCGGCGATCTCGTCGTCCGAGGGCAGAAACTCGATCGCGCGATTGAGGCGACCGGCGCGCTCCAGAGCGCGGATGAAGCGCGCCTGCTGCTCCAGTAACTGTGGCGCGATCTGCCCCGCCACCGACAGACTCTGCGTCTGGAAGGTATTGTCGCGCAGCACCAGCAGCGCGACCTCGTCGGTCATCTCGGCAAGCTGCCGGTTCCTTTGTTTGAGCGTGAGCTCGCCCTCGCGCACCGCTGCGTCGAGCAGGATCTTGATGTTCACCTCGTGGTCGGAGCAGTCCACGCCGGCGGAGTTGTCGATGGCGTCGGTATAGATGCGCCCGCCCGCCAGCGCGTACTCGATGCGCCCGAGCTGGGTCAGCCCCAGGTTGCCGCCTTCGACGACCACCTTGCAGCGCAGATCGCGGCCGTCGATGCGCAACGCGTCATTGGCGCGGTCTCCGACCTGGGTGTGGTTCTCGCGGCTGGACTTGACGTAGGTGCCGATGCCGCCGTTGTAGAGCAGGTCGACCGGCGCCTTGAGAATCGCGCTGACCAGCTCGTTCGGCGCGAGCGATCCGGCCTCGATGCCGAGTACGCGCTGCGCCTCGGCAGAAAGCGCGATAGCTTTCGCACTGCGCGGCCAGACGCCGCCGCCCTTCGAAATGAGTTTCGCGTCGTAGTCCGCCCAGCTTGATCGCGCCAGCTTGAACAGCCGCTCGCGCTCGCGCAAGCTCGTCTCGGAGTCGGGCTCCGGATCGATGAACACGTGCCGGTGATCGAACGCCGCCACCAGTCTGATGTGGTGCGACAGCAGCATGCCGTTGCCGAACACGTCGCCGGACATGTCGCCGATGCCGGCGGCGGTGAACGGCTGCGACTGCGTGTCCATGCCGAGCTCGCGGAAGTGCCGTTTGACCGACTCCCACGCGCCGCGCGCGGTGATGCCCATCTGCTTATGGTCGTAGCCGACCGAGCCGCCGGAGGCAAAGGCATCCCCCAGCCAGAAACCGTATTCCTGCGCCACGCCGTTGGCGATGTCGGAGAAGGTCGCGGTGCCCTTGTCGGCGGCCACCACCAGGTACGCGTCGTCGTCGTCGTAGCGCACCACCTCGGGCGGCGGAACGGGCTTGCCTTCGACCAGGTTGTCGGTGATATCGAGCAGGCCGCAGAGAAAGGTCTTGTAGCATTCCACACCTTCGCGCAGCAGCGCCTCGCGATCGCCGGCGGGCGGCGGCTGCTTGAGGATGAAGCCGCCCTTCGAGCCGACCGGCACGATCACTGCGTTCTTTACCATCTGCGCCTTCATCAGCCCGAGCACCTCGGTGCGAAAGTCCTCGCGCCGGTCCGACCAGCGCAAGCCCCCGCGTGCCACCGGCCCGCCGCGCAGGTGCACGCCCTCGACGCGCGGCGAGTAGACGAAAATCTCGAACATCGGCCGCGGCTCGGGCAGCTCGGGCACCTTGCGCGGATCGAACTTGAGGGAGATATAGGACTTGAGCCGGCCATTGCGATCGGGCTGGAAGGCGTTGGTGCGCGTGGTAGCCACGATCGCAGCGAGAAAACGGCGCAGGATGCGGTCATCGTCCAGGCTCGGCACCTGATCGAGCCCGGCTTCGATCTCGCGCACCAGCGCCTCCTGCGCCTCGGACGACACGCGCTTCGGCTCGAAGCGCGCCTCGAAAAGATTGACCAGGGCGCGCGCTAGCGCCGGATGTGCGACCAGTGTTTGCTGCACGTAGGCGAGGCTGAATGTAAAACCGGTCTGGCGCAGGTAGCGGCTGTAGGCGCGCAAAATCGCGATCTCGCGCGCCGACAGCGCGGCGGCGAGCACCAGTTGGTTCAGGCTGTCGGGCTCGACGCGCCCGGACCACATCGCATCGAAGGCCTGGTGAAACAGCAGGCGCACGCGCTCCAGCACCACTTCCGCTTCGCCGGGGAGCGCCAATCCAAAATCGATAATCCACACGGCGCCGCCGCCGGCCGGCTCGATATGGTATGGCAGATCATCGAGCACGCGCGCGCCCAGGTGTTCCAATATCGGTAGCGCGTCCGAAAGCACGATCGGCGCACCGCTGCGAAACAGCCTGAAGCGCAGCACGCCCGGCTCGGCCGCAAGCGGACGATACAGGTTCATGCCCAGCGCGGGCGGCGCACCGAGTGCGTCCATCATCTCGATGTCGAGCAGCGCGCTGCGCACCGGATGGTCCTCGCGATAACCTGCGGGGAAGGCCTGGCCATAGCGCGCGTAGAGCCGGTTGCCGCTCTCCTCGCCGAGCTGCTCGACGAGCAAGGCTTGCAGGTCGTCTTCCCAGCGCCGGGTTGCGGCGACGATGCGCGCCTCGACCTCGCGCACGTCGACTTCAGCAACGCCGCCGGGGGTGCGCACCAAGATGAAAATGCGCGCCAGCGGCGACTCCGACAAGCTCACGTTGAACTCGCCCGCGCTGCCGCTGTATGCCTCGGCGAGGATGCGCTGGATGCGCTGGCGCTGCTCGGTGCTGAATTTGTCGCGCGGCACGTACACCATGCAGGTGACGAAACGACCGTAGGCATCGCGCCGCACGAGAAGGCGCGTACGCTGGCGCTCGCCCAGTTGCAGGATCGCGATGGCGAACGCATATAACTCCTCGGGCTCGATCTGCATCAGCTCGTCGCGCGGGTAGTCCTCCAGGATCGAGCTGAGCGCCTTGCCGTTGTGGCTCGCCGGCAGGAAGCCGGCGCGGGCCTGCACCGCGGCAACCTTGCGCCGCACCACCGGGATCTCGGCGACATTCGCGGTGTACACGGTATGCGTGTACAGGCCGAGAATGCGACGCTCGCCGATGACCCGCCCCTGGTCGTCGAAGCGCTTCACGCCGACATAGTCAAGGTAGCCGGGCCGGTGCACCGTGGCGCGCGTGTTCGCCTTCGACAGCACCAGGATCTCGGGTTTGCGCGCTCGCGCCCGCGTCTGCGGCGGCAGCGTGGCGAAGCTGGTGGAGACCGTCGTCCCCTCGCGCTCGCGCAGTATGCCCAAACCCGAGCCGCGCACGATGCGCAGCACGTCCTCGCCGCTGTCGCTGACCAGATCGTAGTCGCGGTAGCCGAGCAGCGTAATATGGTTGTCGACCAGCCAATGGAGGAAGGCATGCGCCTCGCGCGCCTCTTCGGCATCGAGGGGCGATTTCGCTGCTCCGATCTCGCCGATCAGCGCGCGCAGGCGTTGCTGCATCGGCTTCCAGTCCGCGACCGCCGCCGCCACGTCGGCGAGGACCCGCTGCAGGCCCGCGTCGATTTCCTGCAGGCGGGCCGGATCGGTCTGACGGTCGATCTCCAGGTACATGAAGGATTCGAGGCGGCCCTCTGCGTTGGCCGCCGCGGACGTGACGTCCTGCAGCTTGCCCGTGGCATCGCGCGCGACCTGCAGCACCGGGTGGATCACCAGGTGCAGGGTCAGACCGTGGCGGTTGATCTCCATGGTCGCCGAATCGACCAGAAAGGGCATGTCGTCGCTGACGATCTGCACCACCGTGTGCGTGCTCTGCCAGCCGTGCTCCTCGAGCCGCGGGTTGAATACGTGCACCTTGGCCGCGCCGTCGGAATGGCGGCGGCCGAATTCGAGGTGCGCGGCGGCGGCCCCGACAAGATCATTCAGGTCGCGCCGGGCGAGCTCCTGCGCGTCGGCTTCCCCGTAGTAGATGCGCGCGAAGTGCTCGGCGAGATCAGCCTGCGGCGCGGCGAGGCTGCCGCGTGCCGCCTGTGCGACACGCGTCACTATATCGGCTTGATCCAATTTGCCCGTGCTCACGCGTCCGAGTATATGCCCGGCGTATTGCGCGCCGCAAGCCACCTGCGCTGCCGCCGGATTGGCGCGAACTGCGCCGCAGCCATCGGCTGAACTCCAGCGCCAATACCCTCGGATTCTGGTCTGACCGGGGCGCCAATACGCAACGCCCGCGCTTGCCGTCGAAGCGGGGTTGCGCGGCTACTTCTTCGCGGGTTCCGCCGGTTTGGCTTCCCGCGCCTGAGCCGGCGCTGCAGCCGGGGCCTGCGCGATCTCGATCTTTGCCTTGGCCTTCATCTCGTCGAAGAGCTTTTTCAGATTCTCCTGCTGCAGCTTCTGCGTCAATCCAGCCTTGATTTCCTCCAGCGGCTGAAACTGCTTCGGGCGGGAATCTTCCAACAGGATGACGTGATAGCCGAATTGCGTTTTGACCGGCTCTTCAGTGAACTTGCCTTTGGCAAGCTTGGCAACCGCCGCGCCGAACTCCGGAACCATGCCCTTCGGATCGAACCACCCCAGTTCGCCGCCATTGACTTTGGATCCGGTGTCTTTGGACTTTTCCTTGGCCAAGGCTTCAAATGCTTTCGGGTTCTTCTTCAGCCTCGCTATGATGTCCTTGGCATCGGCTTCCTTCTCAACCAGGATGTGGCGCGCCTGGTACTCGGTGCCAGCGTTCTGGATTTTTATTTTTTCGTACTCGGTTTTCAGCATGTCGTCGCTGATCGGGCTGTTCTTGACCTGATCCTTGATGAACGCATCGACCAGGACGGATTGCCGCATCAGTTCGAGCTGATCCAACACTTCAGGCGACTTGTCCAAATCCTTCTTAATCGCCTCCTGAGTGATAACGAGCTGCATCGCCAGACGGTCGATGAACGCGTTGCGCGCTTCGGCGCTGGCGTCGCGGCCCAGATTCGTACGCTCCTTGAGCATCAGGTCGACGAGGCGCTCGCTGATCGGGGCTCCGTTCACGGTGGCGGCTACGGCTTCCTTGGTCGGTGCGGCACTTTGCACAGCGTCGTTGGAACTACACGCGACCAGCGTCAACAACGTAGCGGCGCTGGCCAGCAGAATCCGGGACTTGATATACATTTTTTGCATTTTCCTATTAGGGTAAGTGGGCGCTATCATGCCGCAGGGAAAAACTTGCGCATTTTACCAGTTTGCGCCCGCGCCTTTCCCTTGATTGCGAACCCCTCTGCTCACTTGGTTACGGTGTCGGGGAAGCCCCCTGCGCCGCCTGAATTTTTTTGGAACGGCTTCCAGCCTTGCCTCCAGGTTACCAGTGGCAGCACGAACGGCTGCTCGCCGATGCCGAAAAACCAGGAGTCCACCGCAACGGCGATCGAGTCCGGCTTGCCGTTGCCAATCCTGCGGTGCCTGGACTAGACTGGGACATGCCCTTAGCTGAATCGAATCCGATCCTGCCGCCGCTGGCCCGCGCAGTCCTCGCGCGCGTACACGCGGTACTCCCCGAGTACTAGCTTGCGCCTGGGCGTCGATTTGGGCGGCAGCAAGATCGAGATTGTCGCTCTGGCGGACGACAGCGCGGAACTGCTGCGCCGCCGCGTGCCTACGCCCCGGGGCGATTACCCGGGCACGCTGACGGCGATCTCCGCCCTGGTCCAACAAGCCGAACGTGACTTGAGCCAGCGCGGTTCGCTCGGCGTCGGCATTCCCGGCGCGGAATCGCGCGTCACGGGCCTGATCAAAAATGCGAACTCGACCTGGCTGATCGGCCGGCCCCTGAGACGCGACCTGCAACTGCTGTTGCAGCGCGAAGTGCGCCTCGCCAACGATGCCAACTGCTTCGCGCTTTCCGAGGCCACCGACGGCGCGGCGGCAGGCGCCGAGGTGGTGTTCGGCGTGATCCTCGGCACGGGCGTGGGCGGCGGGATCGTCGCGCACGGGAAAGTCCTCGTCGGCGCGAACACGATCGCGGGAGAATGGGGCCACAACCGGCTGCCCGGCGACGAAGCCCAATGGCCTCGCTGCTACTGCGGCCGCGCGGGCTGCGTCGAGACCTTTCTCTCTGGCCCCGGCATGCGACGCGATCACGCGCAATCCAGCGGCGAAGACATGGATCCCGCTGAAATCGACGCACGCGCTGCCGCCGGCGACGCGGTCAGCGTAGCCACGCTACAGCGCTACGAGGCCAGGCTCGCCCGCGCCCTTGCCGAAGTCATCAACATCCTGGATCCGGACGCGATCGTGCTCGGCGGCGGACTGTCGAACCTCGATCGCCTGTATGCCAGCGTGCCGAAGCTGTGGCCGGCGCAGGTATTCTCCGATCACGTTGCCACCCGGTTCCTGAAAAGCCGCCACGGCGACGCCTCCGGCGTGCGCGGGGCGGCTTGGCTATGGGAATGAGCTGTGCCGGGGGCGGCAACGGTCGATTGATTCGCTCCATCCGCCGGCGCACATATGAATCGGGGGAAACGTTGCCCTGCAGCCTGCGTCCCGAGGCGGCTGACCGCGTGCGCGGCGCCGTAGACAAGAACGTCCCCTCTGGATACCCTATGCGTTCCTCGTGATGTGCTGGCGGAAAACCTCTCATGTTCAAGAACATCTTGGTACCAACCGACGGTTCCGGTTTTTCCAACAAGGCGGTGGCGACAGCCGCGCGACTTGCGCAATCGCTGGGCGCGAGACTTCTGGTGCTCCATGTCAGATCTCCGCTCGAATCCCCGCACCACGTCGAAGGCGGCGCGCTAAGCAACCTGGGCGGAAAAGTGGTGATGCAGGAGATCGAGGACGAAGAGCGCAAGCTGCTCGACGCCGCCTTGGAGATAGCCGCGGCCGATGGCGTGAAAGCGGAGACGGCGTTCATCGCAGGTTACTCGACCTACGATGCCATCATCCGCATCGCGCGCGAGCAGCACTGCGACCTGATTGTGATGGCATCGCACGGTCGCCGTGGAATCACCGGCTTTCTCTTGGGCAGCGAAACGCAGAAGGTGCTGACCCACACGACGATTCCGGTGCTGATCGTAAGATGATGCGCGGGGGCCGCGCGTCCGGGCGCTGAATTGCACCGCACCAAGGCCGGCGCAAGTGCGTTCGGCACGCCGATCGACACCGCTGCGCGCTAGCGCTTGCGCGCCACCACGCCCATCAGCGCCGACATGCCGGCGTGCCCCTTGCCTTCATCGACTTGTTCGTCGTAGCAGCGAAGCTCGAGGATATCCATGCCCTTCAACGCCACACGCATCATCGCTTCCGTGTAGAGGTGGTCCGCCTCCGGTGGGCCACCGGTGCCGTATTTCAACTGCTCCGGACGGTAGCCCTGCAGGATCAGCAGCCCGCCCGGCTTCAACGTTTGCTTGATTAGCGGGAACAGCCGCTCGCGCTCCTCCGGCGAAGCGAACTGAATGAAAACGGCGGCGACCAGATCGTAGGTGGACGGCGCCCAGTTCCACGCAAACGTTTCGGACACGTTGAAGCCGACGCGCACGCCTCGGCTCGCGGCGAGGCGCTCGGCTTTCGCCACGGCGGTGGGGGAAAAGTCGAAGGCATCCACCTGCAGGCCGTGCTCGGCCAGCCAGACGCTGTTGCGGCCCTCGCCGTCGGCGATCGACAGCGCCCGGCCGCCCCTGACTAGAAGCGAAGCTTTGGAAGCCAGATACGCGTTCGGTCGCTGTCCGAACAGATACTCGACTACACTGAACCTCGCCTCCCAGCGCACCAGCGCATGTTCAAGGGAACGCGGCGCGGCTGGACCGTTTTGTTGCTGTGTCATCGGAGCAACGCCTGTACAAGAAATGAGAGCATCGACTGCCCGAGCGCTCCGAACGGGTTCCGCTGCAAGCGGAGTCTGCGAGGAGCGGCATGGAATCGGCGTGATGGAGCGCACGGCGCAGGCCGCGGCCATTGTAGAGGATATCGGCGGCTGGCCCAAGCCACTGAAATCCGCGAAGACCGAACCCTTGCGAGCCGAACGCAATGAGGCGATGATGCCGGCGTCGGGGCGCAATCGCGAGCTTGCGCCACCAATAGTTCAAACTCGGATCGAGCAAGCCCTGATGGCTCATCCTTATCGCCTGGTCGCAATTGGATCGGCCCGGGCATCCTTTTCGCAGAGCGCCCAATTAATAGTCGCCCGCATTGTTTTTGATTTTTTCCGAAGCATGAGAAATTTGCCGCGGCAAGAGTCCACAGGGTTATCCACAGAATCTGTGGGTAATTTTCGGCGCCGCAAGCCAGAGCAAACGGCGAGAGCAAGGAGACCAGCATGAATCTGTCCGAAGCGCTGCTGCATGCGCTCAAGGCGCATGGCGCGCGCGAGATTTTCGGCATCCCCGGCGATTATGCGCTGCCGTTCTTCAAAGTCATCGAAGAGTCCGGCATTCTGCCCTTATACACGCTGAGTCACGAACCGGCAGTCGGCTTCGCCGCCGACGCCGCCGCGCGCGTCCACTCCTGCCTGGGCGTGGCGGCGGTAACCTACGGCGCCGGCGCGCTCAACATGGTCAATCCGATCGCCGCCGCATTTGCCGAGAAATCGCCGGTGGTGGTGGTGTCTGGCGCTCCGGGCAAAGGCGAGGCGCAGCGCGGCCTGCTGCTGCATCACCAAGCCAAGTCGCTGGACTCGCAATACCGCATCTACCAGGAGATCACCTGCGCGCAGGCATGCTTGACCGACGCGCGCACGGCGCCGGCCGAAATCGCGCGCCTGCTGCGTGCCTGCCTGAGCAACTCGCAGCCGGTTTATCTCGAGTTGCCGCGCGACATGGTGACCACGCCCTGCGAGGAGGTGCTTGCCGCTCCCGAGCCCGCTTTCGACGCCGAGGCGCTCAGCGCCTGCGCCGACGAAATCCTCGCACGCCTGCGCGCGGCGCGCTCGCCAGTGCTGATGATCGGTGTCGAGGTGCGCCGCTTCGGGCTGGAGCAAAAAGTCGCCGAACTCGCGCGCCGGCTGGGACTGCCGGTGGTCACCAGCCTGCTCGGCCGCGGCCTGCTGGCGAATACCGACGCGCCGCTGCTAGGAACCTACATCGGCGTTGCCGGACTGCCCGCGATCACCGAACTGGTCGAGAACTCCGACGCGCTGTTCCTGCTGGGCGTAATCGTCTCCGACACCAACCTGGGCGTGTCAGCCATGCATATCGATCTGCGCATGTCGATCCAGGCACTCGACCGGCAGGTGATCATCGGCCACCACGTCTATCCCGAGATCCCGCTGGGTCCGCTGGTCGATGCCTTGCTGGCTCGCCTTCCGGCGCAATCGGCTGCTGCGCTGCGCCACCAAGCCGCGGCCTATCCGCGCGGGCTGCCGGCCGACGCTGCGCCGATCACGCCCCTGGACATCGCCACCGCAATCAACGATCTGATGGACGCGCACGGCAAGATGCCGATCGCAACCGACATCGGCGACTGCATGTTCCTCGCGATGGACGTCGAACACACGGCGCTGGTGGCTCCGGGCTACTATGCCACCATGGGCTTCGGCGTGCCGGCCGGCCTCGGGCTGCAAGCGGCGTCAGGCGAGCGGCCGCTGATCATCGTCGGCGACGGTGCGTTCCAGATGACCGGATGGGAACTGGGCAATTGCCGCCGCCACGGCTGGGACCCGATCGTGCTGCTGATCAACAATGCGAGCTGGGAGATGCTGCGCGCATTCCAGCCCGAATCGAAATTCAACGACCTCGACGAATGGCGTTTCGCCGAGGCGGCGGCCGCCTTGGGCGGCGAAGGGGTGCGCGTGCGCTCCCGCGGCGAATTGGCGCAGGCGCTAAGCGCGGCGCAGCGTCGGCGCGGACGCTTCCAACTGATCGAGGCGATGGTCGCGCGCGGCGCGATGTCACCGACGCTGGCGCGCTTCGTCGAAGGCGTCAAGAGTAAGCGCGGCTAGCGCTGCGTTCCGCGGCGCTTCTGCCAGCGCCGCGAATCACTTCTTTTCGTGCGCCTTCATCCATGCGCTCGCGCGCCGCTTGGCCTCCGCGATCTGTTCCGGCGTCATCAAGCGCTCCACCAGGATTCGGCTTTTCCTCGCCCTGTCTTCGCCGTTCGCCGCCGCTATATTCCACCATTTATGCGCTTCGATGTAGTCCATCGCAACGCCTTCCTGCCCGGCCTCGTATATCCGGCCTAGATCAAACTGCGCCCTTGAATCCCCATTTTCCGCCGCCTTCTGGTACCAATACACGGCCTGCTTGTAGTCCCGCGCGACGCCTTGTCCAGTCTCATGCATCAGACCCAGGGTGGATTGCGCGCCGATGTGCCCTTGTTCGCCGGCTTTGCCGAACCAGGATGCGGCCTGCTTGTAGTCCTGCTCCACGCCCTGCCCCGTCTGGTACATCCGGCCGAGGTTGAATTGCGCTATGGCGGTTCCCTGTTCTGCCGCTCTCCGGTACCAGTAGACAGCTTGCTTGTTGTCCTGCGCGACGCCTTGCCCCTTCTCGTAAAGAGATCCCAGATTGGTCTGCGCTGCCGCATGTCCTCGTTCCGCCGCCTGCCGGTACCACACGGCCGCCTGCCTGTAGTCCACGGCGGTGCCCTGGCCTTCCTCATATAAGAAACCCAGAGTGAACTGCGCCGTCGCATTGCCCTGCGCCGCGGCCTTTTGCCAGGAATCCATCGCTTTCGCGTAATCCTTGGCCCGATAGAACTTCACGCCGTCCTCGAAGTCTCCGGCCAATGCAAGATTGGCCGACAATACCAAGGCGACTGCGATCGCCAGCAACACCCTCATGTCGCTTCCTTTGTAGATACGTAGAGGCTACGCTGCTTATCCGCGCCCATCATTATCTCCTACAATAGCGCCAGCAGGCGGCGTTCGGGTTACACTGCCCGGCGCATGCCGTTTGGCGACGATTCCCTGTCTAATCGCAGTACAACCGAAAGGATTCATCATGGCAATATCCATGTACCAGGTATCCGTCCCCGTCTTCCTCAAAACCCTAGGCAATCTTGCCGCAATTCTGGACAAAGGCGCGGCCTATGCAGCAGCCAAGAAAGTCGATCCGTCGGTGCTGCTCGCCTATCGCCTCGCGCCGGACATGCTCAACCTGACGCGCCAGGTGCAAATCGCGGCCGACCACGCCAAGCGCGCGCCCGCACGGCTCGCCGGAATCGAAGCGCCCGCGTACGAGGACAATGAAGCAAGCTTCGCCGACCTCAAGGCCAGAATCGACAAGACCATCGCCTTTATCAATAGCCTGAAGCCTGGACAGATCGACGGCTCGGAGGCGCGCGACATCACGCTGAAAATCGGCGGCAGCAGCCAGACCCTCAGCGGCCAGACCTACCTGCTGCACAATGCGCTGCCGAATTTCTTTTTCCACGTCACCACCGCGTACGCCATTCTGCGCCACTGCGGGGTGGAGATCGGGAAGAAAGATTTTATCGGCCAGATCTAGGCTGCTGGCATGCCGGCGGCCGCGGTCAACATGCCCAGAGAACCGGCCTCGTATCCGTCCATGATGAAAGCCATGGTCTCGCCCTCGGCCTGCAGCGCGGCAATGTAGAGCAAGGGCAGGTAATGCTCTGGCGTGGGTACCGACAGGCGTGCATCCTCGCCCAGGTGTTCGAAATCGATCAGCGTCTGGTGATCGGCGGAGGCGAGCGCGGCGCGCACCTTGCCGTTGAACCGCTGCGCCCAATCGTAAGCGGGCATGCCTGCACCGCGCTGCATCAGCATCAGATTGTGAACCACGTTGCCGCTGCCGACGATGAGCACGCCTTCCTCGCGCAGCGGCGCCAGTTGTCTGCCGAGTTCGTAATGAAACCGTGCCGGCTTGGTGCCGTCCATGCTCAACTGGACCACGGGTATGCCCGCGTCGGGAAAGGCGTGCGCCAGCACCGACCAGGTGCCGTGGTCCAGACCCCAGGATTCATCAAGCTGCACCGCGACCGGCGCGAGCAGGTCGCGCACGCGCGCGGCCAGCCCGGGATCGCCAGGAGCCGGATATTGGATATCGAACAAGGCCTGCGGGAAGCCGCCGAAATCGTGGATTGTTTTCGGACTTGTCATCGCCGTCACCGCCGTGCCGCAGGTGAACCAATGCGCGGAGATGGCCAGGATCGCTTTCGGTTTGGGCACCGTCGCGCCAAGCTTGCGCCACGCCTCGGTGTACTGGTTGCGCGCGAGCGTGTTCATAGGGCTGCCGTGGCCGAAAAAAATAATCGGCATGCGTGCGTGCAAAACAGTGCTCATCTGCGCCGCCTCTCAGTCAGATTGCACCAACCGCTGCGCCTACGCAGCGTACTTCTTCACCGCTTTCTCGTCCCAGCGGATTCCCGTGCCCGGCGTAGCGGGGATGAGGACGTGACTGTGCTTCACCACCAGCGGCTCGGCCAGCACCGGTCCGGCCCAGTCGACGTACTCCAGCCAGTGGCAGGTCGGGGTAACGGCGAGCAGGTGACAGCTTATTTCCGGAAACAGATGCGATGACATCTCCAGGCCCGCGGCCTGCGCCAGGGCCGCTGCACGCATCCAGCCGGTAACTCCACCGATACGCTGCGCGTCCGGCATGACGTAGTCGCAGGCGCCTGCAGCCAGCGCCTGCGCCATCTGCTCCGGGCCCATGAAGTTCTCGCCGATCTGCACCGGCGTGTCGAGCGCATCGGCGATGCGGCCGTTGCCCTCGAAATCGTCGGCGCGCGTCGGCTCCTCGATCCACAGCAACCCGCCCGCGTCGTCGAGCATGCGACCGCGCAGGATTGCGTCGTTCACGCTGAGCGCCTGGTTGAAGTCGCACATCAGCGTGACTGCCGGGCCGATCGCTTTCTTCACCGCGCGCAGCGCAGCGAGATCGTCCTGCGGGTCCGGCCGCCCCAGGCGCAATTTGACCGCAGAGAAGCCCTCTTTGACCAATTGGTCGGCCTCCCGCGCCAGCGGCTTCAGCGGCATGATGCCCAGGCCTTTGGAGTTGTAAGCGCGCACCGGGCGCGGCGCGCCGCCGAGCACCTTGCACAGCGGCTGGGCCAGCGATTGCGCATACGCATCCCAAGCCGCCATGTCGATGCCGGCTAGAGCAAACAGCACGATGTTGTGCAGCCCGAGCAAGGTGTGCTTCTGGCGCAGCTTGCGCTCGAGCTCGAACGGCACCACCGCGTCGCCCTCGATCATTGCGCCCATCGCCTCGACCAGCGCGACGATGGGCCGCAGGTGCGCCCGGCCGATCGCGAACAGATAGCTGCGGCCGCTGATGCCGGCCGTGGTCTCCAGGTCGATCAGCACCAGCGGCGCCATGCTCACCGCGCCCGTGCTGGTCTGCAGCGGCAGCCGCATCGGCACCACCACCGGCCGCACGCGCAGCCGGCGGATGTTGAGTTTCGAGTCTTTCACGGCAGCTTGCTCGCGCAAGGATGGTGAAATTGGACATGAGCTTTCATGACAAATCTCCCGTGCAGGTTGGTTCATGCTATAAAACGAAACGCGCAGCCCGGAGCTATTGTAGGAGATAAGCGCAGCTTCGCGCTTGTCCTCCGGCCGCGCCAGCACGCTCCCGAACTTCGCCTGTAGGGCCCGATGAATCCTGCGACCACAGTGAATTTACAAAATGGAATCGTTCGCGCGATTTCCAGGGAAGAAATGGCGGCACTGCCGATCCGCCGCTATGAGGGGGAGGTGTGCCTGGTGGCAACGTCGGCGGATTTGGAGCGCGCACTGGTGGATCTGCGCCAGGAAGACGTAGTCGGATTCGACACCGAGACACGGCCCGCGTTCAGGAAAGGCGAAACGCATCTGCCCTGCTTGGTCCAGGCGGCCACCGCGCGCAGAGTGTATTTGTTCCACTTGCGCCAGCCGCGGGTGTTCGAGGTTCTGGCAGAATTGCTGACAGAAACGCGCGTAATCAAGGTCGGGGTGGCGCTGGCGAACGATCTGCGCTCGCTCAAGCTGCTGTTTCCATTCATTGAAATGAACGTGCTCGATCTGGGCATCATCGCCCGGCGTCACCGTATGGACCAGACCGGCTTGCGCAACCTCGCCGGAATTTTCCTCGGAGTCCGGATCCCCAAGGGCGCGCGCACGTCCAACTGGGCCGCGCCGCACCTGTCCGCAGCGCAGATTACTTACGCTGCCACGGATGCCTGGGTCTGCCGTGAATTGTTCCTGCAGTTCCAAAGCCTGGGGATGCTGCAATCGCAGCCGCCTGCCACGGCCAAGGCTCGGATCAATCCTGAAACAGATGCCGCATAGGCTGGCGCCGATCCCACCTGGCCCTGCTAAATTCGACTGTTTTCTGTTATAATTCAACAAGATTATTCAGATTTATTCGGGCAGCTCCGGGCGAACCTGGAATCAGTGCCTGGGAAAACTCTGATTTGGTCTGCGACGAAATCAGAGCGTCCTCTGACTTATCGGATATAGGAAGAGGGGCGTCGCCCGCTTGCTTCGACCAGCCCTAAACTAGGAGGAAACTAAAAGTGAATGTGATTTGGCGTTTTTACATGGACGATGGGCGTCGATGGAACTGGCAACAGATAGGCGCAGGCCAGGCCGTGGTAGCGGAGTCATCCAAGGGTTACGGCAATTACGAAGCCTGCCTGGCCAATGCAAAAGACCGGGGTTACGTGTTCCTGCCGGCTCAGGCCAAACAGGCTCCGGGGCGCTGAACCATGCTCCAGAACCGCGCCGCCGCCCGGCGTGCGCGGTCATGACATAATGATTTACGTCAATCGGCGCCGCATGCAAACAGCGGCCACGCCGGAAGACAAAGCCAGGATACGCGCCGAGTATGCCAAAGCCGCGCAGGTGCCGCGCGCCGGGTGTTACGCCGACACGGCCGTTTTTTCTGGGTACCTGTCGTAGACCACGCCGCCCGCGAACAGCGCGTCGATATCGGCTCCGGCATAGCCGAGGGCGCGCAACACTTCAGCGGAGTGCTGCCCCAGCCACGGCGCGGGCTTGCGGATCGCCGTGAGTTCACCCGTGGACTTGATCGGCAGCCCGATCGTTTTCATGCGGCCGATGATCGGGTGGTCCATGTCCACCACCATGTTGCGCGCCTTGATGTGCGCATCATGCATGATCTGATCGTAGCCGAATACCGGTCCACCCGGGACTTCGGCCGCATCCAGCTTTTCCACCCAATGCGCCGTGGGCAGCGTCGTCAACACCGCCTCGATTTCCTGCTCCAGCGCGTCGATGTTCTTCAGCCGCGCGGATGTCGCAGCAAAGCGCGGATCGGTCAACCACTCGGGTTTGCCGCAGACCATGGTGCAGAAATTGTTCCATAACTTGTCGTTGTTCGCGCCTACGGTCACATACCCGTCGCGGGTCTTGTAAGCCTGGTACGGCGCCGCGCGCCGGTGACGGGTACCGGTGGCCGTGGGCAGTTCGCCCGAACCGAAGTAGGCGCCGAATTCCCACGGCGTCCACGCCAGCCCGGCTTCGAGCAGCGAGGTCTCCAGATACTGCCCCTTGCCGGTGCGCAGCTTGCCGATATATGCGCCGAGGATGCCGTAGAGTGCGGTGACGCCGCTGGCGATGTCGTTCATCGCGATGCCGACTTTGGCCGGACGCCCGCCCGGATAACCGGTCATCATCATGATGCCCGACATCCCTTGAGCGATGATGTCAAAACCGCCTTTTTTGCCGTAGGGCCCGTTCTGGCCGAAGCCGGACATCGACGCATAGACGACGCCGGGGTTGAATTGCCTGACGCGGTCGTAATCGATGCCGAGCTTCTTGATCACGCCCGGCCGGAAATTTTCGGTAATGATGTCGGCGCGCGCGGCGAGCTTGTTGAAGATCTCCTTGCCGCGCGGATCTTTCATATCGAGGGCGAGGCTTTTCTTGTTCCGATTTAGCACGGCGAAGCAATAGGATTCGTCGTTGATCTTCGGATCGAAGCGGCGCGACGCATCGCCTTCGGGGAAGTTTTCGACCTTGATCACTTCCGCACCCATGTCGCCGAGCACCATGCTGCAGTAAGGACCGGCCATGATGTTGGTCAGGTCCAGCACGTTCACGCCTTCGAGCGGCAGCGCCATCTCATTTCTCCTTCGGTAGCGGACATATCATCAAGCTGCAGGCGGCTAGCGGATCACGGTCAGTTGCGCCGTGTCGATCTCGATCCACACCGATTCATTCACCTCGAACACGTCCTGTGCCCGCGCAGTGACGCGCAGGTTCTGCGCCGCCCCGGGCAGGCGCACATAGTAGTCCCAGTACTCCCCGAGGTAGGCGCGCCGCTGTACCTGACCCTGCGCCAAGCAACGGCCGCCGCCGTCGCCCGGATTCTGCTTCAACAGGTGGATGCTCTGCGGGCGGATGGATACCAGCACGTCCCCGGGCAGGCTCCCACCCTCGGTCTGCAACGCCTGCCTGGCCACGGAGAACCCTCCAAAGTGCACGGCCTCGCCGTTCGCCTTTCCCTCAAGGAAATTCGTGCGCCCGATGAAGCCGGCCACGAACTGCGTCTTGGGACGACCATACAGGGCATAGGGCGCATCGATCTGTTCCACCCGGCCCTTGTTCATCACGGCGATGCGGTCCGAGGTCACCATTGCCTCCGCCTGATCGTGGGTCACGTACACCGTGGTGATCTTGAATTCGTCGTGCAGGCGGCGGATCTCGAAGCGCATCTCCTCGCGCAGGTTCGCATCGAGGTTCGACAGCGGTTCGTCGAGCAGCAGCACGGCGGGTTTGACCACGATGGCGCGCGCAAGCGCAACGCGCTGCTGCTGCCCGCCGCTCAGTTCCGCCGGGTAGCGGTCGCGCAGCGCGCCCAATTGCACCTTTTCCAGGATCTCCTCAACGCGGCGGCGGATTTCCGCGGCATCCAGTTTGCGGATCTTCAGCCCGAATTCGACGTTCTCCGCCACGGTCATGTTCGGCCAGATGGCGTAGCTCTGGAAGATCATGGACATTTTTCGCTTCTCCGGCGGCAGGCTGGAGGTGGGGGAGGAAATGATCTCGCCGTCCACCTCGATGGTGCCCGAGCTTGGCGCCATGAATCCGGCAATCATGCGCAGCGTGGTCGTCTTGCCGCAGCCCGAAGGCCCCAGCAGCGAGATCAGTTCGCCTTCCTCGATCGCGAGATTGAAATTGTCGACGGCGGTGAAATCGCCGAAGGTGCGGGTCAGGTTGCGCAGCACCAGTTTGCTCATGCAGCCACCTCCGAACCGTTGCCTTGAATTCCAAGTGTCCATTGTCGGCGTCCAGCGGCATTCGCGGGCGGTCGGATCTCCGCTACGCGGGGCGGCCGATGAGGCGGAGCAGGGGCCCCATCTGCAAGATGGGGATGCGACCCGAATTCGGACGCATAGGGCCGCCGGCCGCTCACGGCCGCCTCCGGGGTCAGATCCCCGGCTCGCGCCGGGGCCCCTCTTCCGCCCTTCGGCGGCCCCTGCTCCCTGCTCAT
>JBQMQE010000033.1:0-27166 GCA_052172655.1 Burkholderiales bacterium | reverse complement strand
GCCTGCCACACCGCCGAATTGAAGAAACCCGTTCCACCCAACGAGAGGACCAAGGCGGAATGGGCGGCATACCTCCAGGCCGACAAGCACGGCAAAAACACGGTCAAGCACTATTTCAGCAAGCAATACCGCGACAGCATCAAGGCCAATAACGCGGCGGCGGCGAAATTCACCGCCGTGCCCGAACAGGAGCTTCTCGAGGACGTCAAGGTCTTCCTGAACAAGGGCGCCAAGGACGGCGACGCGCCGGCCGGGTGCAGCTAGGCATGCAAGAAAACGCGCCCTGGCGCAGCGGCTTCAAGGCCGACTACCAGCGCATTTTCGTCGAACCGTGGTCGCCCTACGTTGGCGCCATCCTGCTGGTAATTGTCATTCTCGGCCTGATGATCAGCGGCCTGTTCTGGGGCGTGTTCGGCGGCCTCAAACTGTGGGGCGACTGGTTCAACAGTGCAATAGGCCTGGGCGAAGCGCTGAAGATCAATACCGAGCTCGACAACCCGCTGCTGCACCGCACGTCGCTGATGGACATTACCCTGCTGATGGGGGCGTTCGCCGCGGCGCTGATGTCGCGCCAGTTCCGCATCAATCGCCCGCCGAAACTGGAATACGTCTGGGGCGCGCTCGGCGGCACACTGATGGGCATCGGCGCCACGCTGGCCGGCGGCTGCACCACGGGTGGCTTCTTCACGCCGGTACTGCATTCCTCGCCGGCCGGCTGGATGATGGCGCTGGGCCTGATGGCCGGCGCCGTGATTGGTTTGAAGCTCCTGCTCTGGACTCTGGAGCACATAAACTGGGGCATGCAGGCGCCGGCCGCGAGCGAGGCCGGGTCGCACGAACACTATCCGCTATTCGGCATCCTCATTGCCGCGATCATCGTCGCCTGGTCCCTGGTCTGGAGCCACGCCGCAGACGCAAAACTCGCCAGCCGCGCGGTCATCGTAATCGCAGGCTTCGCCATAGGATTCATCCTGCACCGGTCGCGCCTGTGCTTCGCCCGCGGCTTTCGCGAGCCCTTCATGACGGCAGAGGGCGACATGACCAAGGCGCTGATCCTCGCGCTGGCAATCGCCATCCCGCTGGCCTCGCTGCTGTTCCAGAAGAAAGTGATCGATCCTTACATCGCTATTCCCGCAACATTCTGGGCGGGCTCACTGTTCGGCGGCATGATCTTCGGCGTAGGAATGATCTTCGCCGGCGGCTGCGCCTCGGGCTCAATGTGGCGCGCTGCCGAGGGAAATCTCAAGCTCTGGGTGGCGCTCGCCTTTTTTGCCTGGGCCGGCTCGGTGTTCTCCGGCGTCATGCGCCGGTGGGACATCACGACGCACGACGTCAATCTCGACGGCCTCGAGTTCACCAAGGTCGGAATCCAGGCCTATCTGCCCGACATGCTGGGCGGGCGGGGATGGGCCCTTCTGGCCGGGTTCGGACTTCTGCTGCTTTGGTATCTGTTGGTCCGCTACAACGAATCGACCGAAAAATTCACCGTACTTTAAAGCCTGAGTTCATTGACTATCAAGGAGATCACTATGCGTACTCAACTGAAAAGCCTGGCAATCGCGCTGGCGCTGGCTCTGCCGATTGCGCTGCCCGCCGTCCTCTTTGGCGCGCCGGCGCATGCACAAGCAGCGGGCCCGCAGGCCGCGCAGGCGAATTATTACAAGCACGTGGTCGACTTCGACTTCGTCAAGCAATGGGTTCAGATCCCGCCCAAGAAGGGCGTGATGCTGATTGACGCGCGGCCCACCGCGCGCAAGTTCAATCCCGGCCACATCCCCGGCGCGGTCAACATTCCGGACGACAAGTTCGAGCAGATGAAGCACCTGCTGCCGCAGGACAAGAGCACGCTGCTGCTCTACTACTGCGAAGGCCCCGGTTGCGTGCTCAGCCACAACTCAGCGAAGAAGGCCGAAGCGCTCGGCTATACCAACATCAGGGTGTATACCAACGGCTATCCCGAGTGGGTCGCCAAGGGCGAGATCGCAGCGGTCGCGGGCGCCTACGTCAAGAAGCTCATCGACGAGAAGTCCGGCTACACGCTGGTCGATTCCCGGCCCAAGCGCGTCGTCGACAAGGACGGCATGATCCCCACGGCGCTGCACATTTCCGACAGCGAGTTCGACAAGCACATCGACAAGCTGCCGGCGGACAAGGCGGCCGAGTTGATTTTCTACTGCGGCGGGCTTGAATGCGTGCTGAGCGGCAATTCGGCCGAGAAGGCGCGCAAGCTCGGCTACACCAACGTCAAGACCTACGCCCTGGGCCATCCGGACTGGCTCAAGCTCTACGGCGCGCCCAAGGCGGCCGCTGCGCCTGCTGCCGCGGGCGACGCAGCGAAAGCGGGCGTCAACGTCGAGACGGGCAAGGAGAAAGGCGCGGTCTCGACGGCATGGTTCGAGCGCACGATTAAAGAGAATCCGGGCGCGCTGCTGGTAATCGACATCCGCGACCCGAAGGAGTATGCGGCAGGCACGATCAAGGGCGCGGTGAATATCCCCATCGCCGAACTGGCGCAGAAAATCGGCTCCCTGCCCGCGGACCGACCGATCGTGTTCATTTGCTCCACCGGCGCGCGCTCCGGCGAAGCCTACGATACCGCCAAGCTGCTGCGCGCCGACTTGAACGTCTATTTTCTCGATGCCAGGGTGCGCTACGCCGGGGACGGAACCTTTAGCATTATCCTCTAGCGCGGCGAGCGCAGGGCGCGGCGTCAGTCCGCGCGCTTCTTTCGCTTCGGCCTGGGCAGCAGGCGCAGCAATTCGCCGCGCAGCGGTTTCTTCTCGTCCAGTTGCGCGGCGATGCGGCTGCATACGCTGCGGCAGATTTCCACCATCGCCGGATCGGCCGCGCGGTAGTAAACCTGGTTGCCTTCCTTGCGCCGCACGAGCACACCGCTCCTGTGCATCAGGTTCAGGTGACGCGAGATATTCGTCTGCGTCGCGCCCAGCTCCTCGACGATTTGCGAGACGGTCTTTTCCTCTTCGCATATGGCGTGCATGATGCGCAGGCGCATAGGTTCGGAAAGCACGCCGAAATACGACGCCACGCTGTCAAAGGCGTGCTTGAGTTCGTCCACTTAGTCTCCATTTGTCCGAAGCTGTTGCTGTATTGGCAATTGCGCATATTATCAATAAAAAATATGCAGCGTAGCGCAATTGCTTCCGGCGTCGATTCCCGTTGCACCGCGCACTCGCACGCGGCTGCGCCCGTTTTGTACGCCGCGGCATCGGAAAACCGGGCTTGATACACTACGCTACAATTTTTTTCCACGCAGGGCAGGCCAACGGTTATAACTGCGGGTATGGACACGCCGGACTACATCCTGATCGTCGACGACGACACCGAGATCCGCAGCCTGCTCGGCGAGTACCTGCGCAAGAACGGCTATCAAGCCGGCGCCGTCGCCGACGGCAAGGCGATGTGGGCTGCGCTGGCGCGCGGCAAGATCGACCTGATCGTGCTTGACCTGATGTTGCCGGGCGAGGACGGACTGACCCTGTGCCGCAAGCTGCGCGCCGAATCCGACACGCCGGTCATCATGCTCACTGCGCGCGGGGAGGAAACAGACCGCATCGTCGGCCTGGAGATGGGCGCGGACGATTACCTTGCCAAACCCTTCAGTCCGAGGGAGTTGCTGGCGCGCATCAAAAGCGTGCTGCGGCGCACCCGCAGCCTGCCGCGCAACCTGCGCGCCGACGAGGCCCGCGGCATTGCGTTCGCCGGCTGGCGCCTGGACGCGGTGGCGCGGCACCTGGTGTCGCCCGAGGGCGTGGTCACGTCGCTCAGCGGCAACGAATACCAGTTGCTGCGCATTTTTCTGAGCCACCCCAACCATGTGCTCACGCGCGACCAGCTCATGCTCTTGTCCAAGGGTCACGAGGCCGACCCGCTGGACCGCAGCATCGACATCCAGGTCAGCCGGCTGCGCCACCGCCTCGGCGACGATCCGGCCGATCCGCAGATCATCAAGACCGTGCGCGGCGAGGGCTATGTGCTCTCCGTGCCGGTCAAGGTGGAGCGATAATGCGCCTCGCCCCGCGCAGTCTTTTCGGCAGGCTGGTCCTGATCTTGCTCGGCGGCTTGATACTCGCGCAGATCGCCACCGTGTACATCAACCTGACCGAGCGCGACCAGTTGCTCTACCGTGCGGGTGGCATGCGACTGGCGCAGCAAATGTCGGATATCGTCAAGCTGCTCGATTCGCTGCCCGCGGCGGAGCGCCGCAAGGTCGTCGCCGTATTCAATGCGCCGCCGCTGGCGGTGTCGCTGGACCGGCCGCGGATCACAGCGCGCGAGGGCTCCGAGAGCGACTTTCAGCATTCGATGTTCACCGCCGTATTGCGCTACGCCCTGGGCGAGGATGCGCAGGTGAACGTGGTCAGGCTCGAGGACGCGCCGGCGAGCTTCCGCCCGGGGCCGCGCGGCGGGCCGCAGGAGATGCCGATGATGTCCATGATGCAGGGCGGAGGCTGGGGACGCGGCATGGGCCGGGGTTTCTCCGCGGAGGGCACTTATTTCACGGTGCAGATCGCGCTGCACGACGGCACCTGGGTCACCTTCGATTCCTACCTTTCGCCGCAGGCGGCTGCGGTGCCGCTGCGGCTCGCCCTGACGCTGCTGATCCTGCTGGGCAGCGTGATCGCGCTGTCGCTGGTCGCGGTGCGCTGGGTGACAGGTCCGCTGTCGGCGCTGGCGACGGCCGCGGAAAAGCTGGGCGAAGACATCAACCGCCCGCCTCTGCCTGAAACCGGACCGAGCGAGGCGCAGCGCGCCGCGCGCGCATTCAACACCATGCAGCGGCGCCTCGCGCGCTTCATCGCGGACCGCACGCGCATTTTCACCGCGATGTCGCACGATCTGAAGACGCCGATCACGCGGCTGCGCCTGCGCTCGGAACTGCTGGAGGACGAGGCGCTGCGGGCGAAATTCGACAAAGACCTCGAGGAAATGGAGGCCATGGTCACGCAGACCCTGGATTTCATGCGCGACGCGAGCACCCAGGAAGCGGTGC
This sequence comes from Burkholderiales bacterium, assembly GCA_052172655.1. GTDB lineage: Bacteria > Pseudomonadota > Gammaproteobacteria > Burkholderiales > SG8-39 > 2-12-FULL-64-23. The sequence continues at coordinate 22,155 of JBQMQE010000033.1, read as the reverse complement.
AGCGCGTGGACGCGATGGCGCTGCTGGAGAGCCTGCAAACCGATTATGAGGACACCGGCAACAAGGTCGAGATTGAAGGCAGCATCGTGCAGCCCTATCCGGGCAGGCCGCTCGGCCTGCGCCGCTGCCTCACCAATCTCGTGGACAACGCGATCCGCTATGGCAACCGCGCCACCGTCAAAGTCGAAGACAGCGCCGAGCGGCTGACCATTCGCGTGCTCGATGGCGGGCCCGGCATCCCGGAAGCAGAACTGGAGCAGGCATTCGCGCCGTTTTTCCGGGGCGAGGCTTCGCGCAGCCGCGACACCGGCGGCACCGGGCTCGGCCTGGGCATCGCGCGCAACATCGCGCGCGCGCACGGCGGCGATCTGGTGTTGCGCAATCGTCCCGAAGGCGGGCTGGAAGCGATACTTACGCTGCCGCGCATCCCGATTGGGGTATCCATTTAGCTTTGCTGATGTCAAAATGATGCAACGAACCGAGTCCTGCCTGTGCCTGAGTCAACTCAGCCTCGGCGCAGGTATCGTAGGCGAAGAATGGAGGTGAACTTATGACTCAGAATGGACGCCGTATCGGCGACATCGTGATCGTGCGCGCGCTGGAAATGGTGATGCCGTTCGACCGGCACGCCTTCTTTCCCCAGGTCACCGACGCGCAGTGGGCGCCGCACCTGCCGTGGCTCACGCCGCACGGGTACGACCCGGCGATCGACTCGCTGATATTCCCGATGCAGAGTTACGTTGTCCGCACCTCGCACCACACGGTGCTGATCGATACCTGCGTCGGCAATCACAAGGACCGCCCGACCCGGCCGCCATGGCACCAGAAGACCGACGCGACCTACCTGCGGGCGCTCGCCGCGCACGGCCTCGCGCCCGAGGACATCGATTTCGTATTTTGCACGCACCTGCACAGCGACCACGTCGGCTGGAACACGCGGCTCGAGGACGGGCGCTGGGTGCCCACCTTCCCCAACGCGCGCTACGTCTTCTCGAAGAAAGAGCTGGAGGCCTGGCGCGACGTCGGCCATCCGCGGTTCGCGCGCACGACGCTGGAAGACAGCGTGCTGCCTATCGTCGAGGCCGGCCGCGCCGAACTGGTTTCGAACGACTACGCGCTAGACGACGAAATCCGGCTTGAGTCGACGCCCGGCCACACGCCCGACCATGTCGCCGTGGCACTGAGCTCGAAGGGCGAGAGCGCCGTCATGTGCGGCGACCTGATGCACTCGCCGGCGCAGTGCCGTCATCCAGAATGGGTGCCCGCGCCGGACTGGGACCCGCTGCTCGCGGTGCGCACGCGCCGCTCGTTTCTCGAGCGCTACTGCGATACGCCGACGCTGGTCTGCACCGCGCATTTTCCGCTGCCCTCGGCCGGCCGCATCGTGCGCGCGGGAGATGCGTTCGACTTCGAGTACGACGCCGAGAAATGGTGAAGGCCGGCTGGAAACGACGCTGACGCTGCCGCGCATCCCTGCGGCATAAGCCGGCCAAGCCGGTCGCAACGTCGGCTATTCGGCGACACGGCAAATCATTTCGGTCGGCGCGATCAGACCGGAGGCGATGTCACCGATCATGTTCTTGACCTTTTGCGCCGCATTCGCCCCCATGACGATATGCAAGCCAAGCGGCGCCGGCCCCGCGGCCGCTCCCCGTGCCCGCATTTGGGCGAAAACCTCCAGCGCGAAATCGCGGCGGTCTCGTTCCTTCACCACCTCAAAACCCGCCGCGGCAAGCAGACGGCGATAGCTTGCCGCATCGGCGACAAAACTGGATTCGGGGCCGCTAGCCCAGGGCACCGGATAGGACAGCTCCCCGGCGGCGAGGCGCATCACGTCGTAGATTCCGAACAAGCCCGAGGGCGCCAATACCCGGCGCACCTGCGCGAACAGCCTGGCCTTGCTTTCGATGTTCATGCCGACGTGAAACATATAGGCAGCGTCGAAACTCTCCGGCGCAAAAGGCAGGGCCAGCGCGCTGCCCAATTCGCAGAACACGCGCTCCCCCAGGCCGACGCGCGCGGCGAGCGCATTGGTCACATTGACATACTCGGGGGACAAATCGATACCGGTGACCTGGCAGCCATGTTCGTGGGCAAAGTAGCGCGCCGCTCCGCCCAGTCCGCAGCCGATATCGAGCAGCCGCATTCCCGGTCGTGGACCGAATTGCTGCGCGAACGCGACGGTCGCCAGCCGCCCGCCGACATGAAACTCGTCGACCGGGGCGAGGTCCTTGGGCGTAAGGTGGTTCAGGTCCTTGCCCGCCGCCGCAAGCGCTTGCAAAATCGCTTCCTCCAGCGAACCGTGCGCATAGTGCCGGGCCACCGCCTGTTCGAGCTCCATCACGCCACTCCTTTATCGCGGCGGGTGCTTCAGGCGCGGGCGCCGGCCGAATAGCTTTCCTTGACCCCGAGTTTTTTCAAAAATATCGCCAGCGGGCAAAAGCCGGTGAAACCGCTCTGCAGCAGGTTGGCGCCGACGAAGGTGGTGAACCACAGCCAGTAGCTGCTGTGGAACAGCGGACTCGCCTGCACGCCCAGCGCGAGCGACAGCAGTATGAAAATCCCGGCAAAGACGTGTACAAAGTTGTCGACAGTCATGGTGATGCTCCTTCAGGTAGTTGGCGAAAATTCGGAAGCCAGATTGGGGTGCGACGCCGCTGGATCAGCCAGCTTGATCGGAGCCCGAACCTGATGCGGGAGACGCGGGGCTGGCGCCCGCCGGGCGCGCCGGCCAGCGCTTCCAGTTCGCTGCGTAAAACAGCACCGGAATCACCACCAGCGTGAGCACGGTGGACACCAGGATGCCGAAGATCAGCGATATCGCCAAGCCGTTGAAAATCGGGTCGTCGAGGATGAACAGCGCGCCCAGCATCGCCGCCAGGCCGGTCAGCACGATGGGCTTGGCGCGAGTCGCGCCGGCGTTGATCACGGCGTACTCGAAATCCGCGCCCCCCTCCATCTGCAGGTTGATGAAATCCACCAGCAGGATGGAATTGCGCACGATGATGCCGGCGAGCGCGATCATGCCTATCATGGAAGTCGCGGTGAACTGCGCGCCGAGGAGAGCGTGCCCCGGCATCACGCCGATGATGGTGAGCGGAATCGGCGCCATGATGATGAGCGGCACCAAATAGGACTTGAACTGCGCCACCACCAGCAGGTAGATCAGAATCAGGCCGACCGCATAGGCGAGGCCCATGTCGCGGAATGTCTCGTAAGTCACCTGCCACTCGCCGTCCCACTTGATGGCATAGCCGGCATAGGCATCCTCCGGCTGAGAAATGAAATATTCGCCCAGCGTCCCGCCCTGCGGCAGGATCTTCCCCATGACCCGGCTGCGGATGTCGAACATGCCGTAGAGCGGACTGTCGAGCTTGCCCGCCATGTCGCCGACCACGTACACCACCGGCAACAGGTCTTTGTGATAGACGGTCACATCGCGCGCGACGCTCTCGGCATGCACCAGCTCGGTCAGCGGAATCAGCGCGCCGCCGGCGGCGCGCACCTTCAGCCGCAGCAGCGATTCGATCCGGCTCGCCTGTGCCGGCGGCAGCGATACCCTCACCGGCACTTCGTATTTGGCGCCGCTGTCATGCAAAGGCGTGACGTCCTCGCCCGCGAGCCCGATGCGAATCGCGGCGACGATATCGCGCTGCGCCACGCCGATCAGCGCCGCCTTCGCCTGATCGACGCGCAGGCGCAGTTTCGGCGCAGATTCGTCGATGCTCGCGTCGATGTCGACGATGTCCGGCGTGCCGGCGAAATCGGCGCGCAGCTTTTGCGCCACCGCGATCTGGCCCGGATAATCCGGGCCGTAGACTTCGGCCACGATCGGTGCCTGCACCGGCGGGCCGGGCGGCACCTCGACCACTTTGAGCGACGCGCCGTGGCGCTTGGCGATCGCCTCCAGCGGCGCGCGCACGGCGAACGCGATCTCGTGGCTCTGGCGGCTGCGCTGGTGCTTGTCCAGCAGGTTTACCTGGATGTCGCCGAGTTCGGGCGACTGGCGCAGGTAATACTGGCGCACCAGGCCGTTGAAGTTGATCGGCGCGCTGGTGCCGGCATAGGCCTGATAGTCGGTGACTTCGGCGACCGTCGCAAGATAACTGCCCATTTCCTGCAGCACGGCGGAGGTGCGCTCCAGCGGCGTGCCGGTGGGCATGTCCACCACCACCTGCAATTCGGATTTATTGTCGAACGGCAGCATTTTCAACACCACCAGCTTCAGCCCGGCGAGCGATACCGCTCCGAGGATAAGTACAAGAATGCCGATGTAGAGCGTGGCGCGCGCCCCGCCGCCGCGAGCGCCTTTCAGAAACGGCCCGATGACGCGGCGGAACAGGCGCAGCGCCCAAGTCTCTTGCGTCCCCTCGCCCGCGGCAGCGGCATGCGGCTTCAACAGCTTCAGCGCAAGCCAGGGGGTGACGATGAACGCGATCGCGAGCGATATGATCATGCCCATGCTGGCGTTGATCGGGATCGGGCTCATGTAAGGGCCCATCAGACCGGAAACGAAAGCCATAGGCAGCAAGGCCGCGATCACCGTGAACGTCGCGAGTATGGTGGGGCCGCCTACCTCGTCCACCGCGTCCGGGATCAGCGCTGCCAGCGACAATCCGGAATGCGCGCCGCGGCGGTGGATGTTCTCCACCACCACGATGGCATCGTCGACCAGGATGCCGATGGAAAAGATCAGCGCGAACAGCGACACGCGATTGAGGGTGAAACCCCAGGCCCAGGAAGCGAACAGGGTTGCGGCCAGCGTCAGGATCACGGCAGCGCCGACGATCACCGCCTCGCGCCGCCCCAGCGCCGCCCATACCAGCACCACCACCGACAGCGTCGCAAAAATCAGCTTCTGGATCAGTTTCATCGCCTTGTCGTTGGCGGTTTGGCCGTAGTTGCGCGTGAGCGAAACTTCGACGCCTTGCGGAATGACGCTGCCCTTCAGTTGCTCTATCCGCCGAATCAGGTGGTCGGCGACATCCACCGCGTTCTCGCCCGGTTTCTTGGCGATCGCGAGGGTCACCGCGGGAAACTCGCCGCGCGCCTTGCCGCTGCCTGCGACGCCATTGCCGTACCAGACGTAATGCGCGGGAAGTTCCGGGCCGTCGCGCACCTCGGCCACGTCTTCGAGATAAATCGGCCGGCCCCCAGTCGTTCCACCCCCGGCCGCGCCGACCACCAGGCGCTTCACCTCGCCCGCCGAGGTGAGAAACTGCCCGGTCTCGATCTGGGTTTCGCGGTTCCCGTCCACCAGGCTGCCCGAGGGCATCGCGACGTTGGCTGCAATCAACGCGTTGCGCACGTCCTGCGGCGTGAGCCGCCATGCATGCAGGCGCTCCACGTCGAGCAGCACCTGCACGGCGCGCGGCGCGCCGCCGAAGGTCGCGACAGTGCGCACGCCGGGCACACGCTGCAGTTCGATCTCGGCCGCATGCGCGATCTGCTCCAACTGGTACGCGCCGCGCGCTGCATCGGCAGTCCACAGCGTCAGGCTGACGATGGGCACGTCGTCGATGCCCATCGGCTTGATGATGGGCTCGCCCACACCCAGCGACGGCGATACCCAGTCCCGGTTCGAATTGATGGTGTCGTACAGGCGCACCAGCGCCTGGGTGCGATCCTCGCCGACCTTGAACTGCACCGTGAGCACCGCCATGCCCGGCTTGGTCACCGAGTAGATGTGTTCCATGCCGGTGATGCGCGCGAGCACCTGCTCGGCGGGCGTGGTCACCAGCGATTCGACGTCCTTTGCGGACGCGCCCGGGAACGGGATCAGCACGTTGGCCATGGTGACGTTGATCTGCGGCTCCTCCTCGCGCGGGGTCACCAGCACCGCGAACACGCCGAGCAGCAGCGCGATCAGCGCGATGAGCGGGGTCATCTGCGAGTGCAGGAAAATCTGGCTGATGCGTCCGGAGATGCCCATCTTGAATTTATGTTCCTGCAAGAAGAAATTTGACCGCAGAGGACGCAGACGAAAAGCAAGGGATTGGCAAACTCAAGCGCGCCACCGGCTCCGTGACTGCGCGATACTGCCTAAGCAACCGAGCTTCTCTGCATCCGCTGCGGTGAAATCTTTCCTTACTTGCCGCCGCGCTTCAAGGCCGCCAATGCGGCGACCGGGTCGAGCGCGAGCTTTTCCCCCGGCACGAGGCCGGCGAGCACTTCCACCTCTTCGCCGTCTGCCGCTACACCGAGACGCAACTGGCGAAAGTGGATCTCGCCCTTGTCTCCCACCACATAGGCGCCGGCCACTTCGCTGCGCCTTGCCACCGCGGACGCCGGAATGAGCAACTTCTTCAACCGGCCGACGACGAAATAGGCGCGCGCGAACATGCCCGGATACAGGCCTTCGATACCCGGCGGCAAATCCAGCCGCACCTGCGTCGTGTGAGTCTGCGCGTCCGCGGCCGGCAGGATCGAAACTTTGGACGCATGCACGCGCTTATTCAGTGCCGGGAATTCCACGCTGGCGCTGGCGAGCTTGCGCACCGCATCGAGTTCGCGCTGCGGCATGCTCGCAGTAACGCGCAACTCGCCCGGATCGAAACCGGTCATCAGCGGCTTGCCCGGAACAGCCATCTCCCCCAGCTCGACATGGCGCGCGGACACCACGCCGCTGTAGGGCGCAGTCACCGTAGCGTAGCCCCTGGTCGCCGCAGCCTGGCCGCCGCCCGCCTCGGCGACGGCGAGCTGCGCCTTGGCCGCCTCGTAGTCGGCTTGCACCTTGTCCATGGCTGCCGCGCTCATGAATTTCTGTTCTACCAGCCTTTGCGTGCGCTCGAATTGCGCCTTGGCGTTGCGCAGTGTCGCCTGCGCCTGGGCGATCTGGGCCTGGCTCGCGGCATAGCCCTGATTGACCTCGGCGGGGTCGATGCGCACGATTACCTGACCCTTCTTCACCCTGTCGCCGACATCGAAGTTCACCGCCACCACACGGCCGGAAATCTGCGCCGCGACGGTCGATTGCTTCACCGCCTCGACCACGCCTTCGGCGGCATAGGTCTGCTCGACTTCGCGATACTGGACTTGAGCTGTGCGCAGAGCCGGCGCGTCGGCCGCCGTTGCCGCCGGCGCAAGCGCGATCGCAAGCGCCACGCCAGCGGCGCGCAATATGAAAATGTTTCGAGTAATCATGACGGTCATTGTAGCGGCAGACCTAGGGAGGGTATGTGACTTAGGTTACCGAACTGCTTTCAGCCCGGTGGAGCGTATGTAATTTATTGTACCGAACGGCCGGCGTACCGCCATGACATGCGTCAAACCAACGACGGATCACTCCTTGCGCAAATGCGCCTGCTGCAAATGGCCTGCTTGGCATCCCCGGGGTTGAGAGGGTAGACTACAACCATGTCGAACGAGAATCTGCTTTCACGCATTACGGTTGATCCTGCAATCTGCCACGGGAAGCCGTGCGTGCGCGGCCTGCGCTATCCTGTAGAAACTATTCTGGAATACCTGGCGGGCGGGGATTCGGCCGACGATCTGCTGGCGGAATTTCCTGACCTGGAGCGGGAGGACATCCTCGCCTGTCATGAGTTTTCACGAAAAATGCTGGCGGCCAAGAGCGTTCATCTGACGCTCGCATGAAATTCGTCGTGGACGCACACCTCCCGCGCCGGTTGTGCGGGGTACTGGCTAGCCACGGTCATGAAGCCCTGCATACACTGGATCTTCCGGCAGGAAACGCAACCAGCGACGAGGTTATCAATCGGATTTCTGTCGACGATCTCCGGGTTGTGATCTCGAAGGACACGGATTTCTTCTTTTCGCACACCCTGCACGGGCGCCCGTGGAAGCTGCTGCTGGTCAAGACCGGCAACATGTCCACGCGCGAATTGTGCGCTTTGCTGGAGCGCAACCTGCCGGCGATCGGAACGGCGTTGGAAAGGTACACGCTGGTGGAGATTGACCGGCTGGCGGTCAAGCCGATAGCGTGATTTGCTCGTTACTTGTGGCATGAATTGAGCCCAGGTCAGCCGACGTCGAGAGCCGGAGTCCTTTGCCGACAGCGTGCGTGCCGCGCCAGGCGCCAGCCCGATTCGGGGCCGCGCCAGCAGCGCGCGCCCCTTTTTCAACAGTCTGTCAGTACAAGGCCCCGGCAAGCAGCCTGCGATACTCGCTCACCAGCCCGGGCTGATCCTCGGCCAGATTGAATACATCCACCATCAGTTTGCGCGCGCTGGTGCGCAAGGCGCCGCGATCCCGGCGCACCACCTCCAGCAGCGCCGCGAGCGCGGGCTCGTAGCGCTTATCCGCAACCAGGCGCTCGCCCAGCGCCAAGCGCGAGGGCAGGTCGTCCGGATTGGCGGCGAGCTTCGCTTCGAGTTCCTCCAGCGCCGGCAGTTGCTGGCTTCTCTTCCAAAGAGCCAGCGCAGAATAGAGCCTTTCCGCGCGCTCGTCGCGCTCGCGCTCCGGAATCGGCGCGAACATGGCGTCCGCCTCTGCCTGGCTGTTTCTCGCCAGCAGCAGCTCGACCAGATCCAGCCGCGCCCCGTGGTTGGCCGGCTCGAGCTCGAGCGCGCTGCGCAACTGGCGCTCGGCCTCGTCGAAATCGCCCTGGGCCACGAGCGCGCGCGCGGTGCGGCGCAGCTTCTCCCCCGGCGTCGGGATCAGGCGGTCGATGAAGGCGCGCACGCCGGCCTCGGGCAGCGCGCCAGTGAATTCGTCCGCCAGCTTGCCGTCGACAAAGGCTTTGACGTTGGGGATACCGCGCACGCCGAAGCGCGCGGACAACTGCGGATGCTCGTCGGAATTGACCTTGGCCAGCAGGAACCTGCCCTGGTATTCGCCAGCGAGCTTCTCCAGGATCGGTTTCAGTGCGCGGCAGGGGGCGCACCAGGGCGCCCAGAAATCGACCAGCACCGGCACCTTCTCCGAGGCTTTAAGCACGTCGCGCTCGAAGCTATCGGTTCCGGTTTCAAACGAATGGGTGTTCATGGCGGCTCCAGCGGATATTTGGAGAGTATATGCGGTCCGATACCCCCGGTTTCAAGCGCGCTAGCCGTATCCGCCGCTTTCTTATAGCATCCGGGCATGCACCTTCCCGACTACCACGGCGGCAGTATCGTCAACCTGATGCGTTCGATCGAACGCGCGCTCGATGCAAGGCCGTGCGACGCCGCGGCGGCTTATCCGGAGCTTAACGCCCTCCCGGCCGCAGCGCTCGCCGGCGCGCGCAACATCGTGCTGCTGGTGATCGACGGGCTGGGTTATGACTATCTCAAGGACGCGGGCGAGGGCAGCGCGCTCGCGCGCCACCTCAAGGCGCGCATCACTTCGGTGTTCCCGTCCACCACGGCCACCGCGGTAACGAGTTTCCTCACCGGCGTCGGCCCGCAGCAGCACGCGCTTAGCGGCTGGCATGCCTGGCTGCGCGAACTGGGCTGCCTCGCGGCGACGCTGCGCTTTCGTCCGCGCCATGGCGGCGAGCCTTTGTCCCGCGCCGGCATAGACCCGCGCAGCGTGTACACGGCCGAGCCCATATTCGACCGGTTGGCGGCGAAAAGCTATGTCGTGTCTCCGGCTGACATAGTCGATTCCGACTACAACGTCGCGCATTGCGGCCACGCGCTGCGCCGGCCGTACCAGGAATTGACCGGGCTGTTTTCGACGGTGGCCGAAATCGTGCGCAGCGGCGGCGAACGCAAATTCATCCACGCCTATACTTACGATCTAGACGAGACCGCGCATGCTCACGGCAGCGCGAGCCCCGAGCTGCAGCAGAAATTCCGCCAGATCGATGCCGCCTATGCCCGATTCCTGGGGGAGATCGAGGGAACCGACACATTGGTGATCGCGGTCGCCGACCACGGTTTCATCGATTCGCCCAAGCCCGCCTGCATCGAACTCGAGGACCACCCGCAACTCGCGCAAATGCTGATGCTGCCGCTGTGCGGCGAGCGCCGCGCCGCCTATTGCTATGTGGAGTCCGGGCAGGAGGACGCGTTCGAGCACTATGTGCAAACCCGGCTAGCCCACGCCGCCAGCCTTTACCGCAGCAGCGATCTGATCGCCCGGGGCTGGTTCGGCCTGGGCGCGGCGAACCCGCGCCTCACCGAGCGCGTCGGCCACTACACGCTGGTGATGAAAGGCGATTACACCATCAAGGACTGGATTCCGGGTGAGCAGCGCCATCTGACCCTGGGCGTGCACGGCGGCGTGAGCGCGGCGGAGATGTACGTGCCGCTGATTCTGGCCGCGGCTTAAGAAAGCGCCAGCCCCATGCTCGCGCTCAAGCTGTTGCTCGTCCCGACCTTTCTCGCGCTGATCACGCTTGCCGGGAGGCGCTGGGGGCCGCAGGTCGCCGGCTGGCTGGCCGGCCTTCCGGTGTTGACCGGCCCTATCCTGTTTCTGCTGGCGCTGGAAAATGGCCCCGTGTTTGCGGCTGCCGCGGCCACGGTTTCCTTGTCCGCCGTGCTCGGCGTCGTCGCTTTGATCGTCACCTACGCGCGCGCCTGCGCGCGCCGATCACCCGGGCTTTCCCTGCTCTACGGCCTGGCAAGCTGGTGCTGCGCCGCCTTGCTGCTGACCTCGCTGCCGCTGACCAATTTCATTTCGCTCGGCATCGCGCTGCTCGCTCTCGCCGTCGCGCCAAAATTGTTTCCGCGCATATCGGCGCCGGTATTGATCACCAGGCTGCCCAAATGGGAACTGCCGCTGCGCATGCTGGCGGGCGCCGCGCTCACTCTCGCCGTGACTTCGCTTGCGGCGACGATCGGGCCCTCGTGGAGCGGGATGCTCGCGGTGTTCCCGGTGCTCGCCATCGTGCTGTCCGTGTTCTCGCATCGCGGCTCCGGCGCGGCATTCGCCGCGACGCTGCTCAGGGCGATGATCTGGGGGCTGTACGCGTTTACCAGCTTTTGTTTTGCGCTGGCCGTATTGTTGCCGCGGCAAGGCGTAACGGTCTCGTTCCTTGCCGCAATCGCCGTCGCCCTGGGCGTGCAACTGGCGCTCAAATCGCGCCTGCATCGGCGCTAAGCGCGGGCGCGGTTCATCCCCTCGGCCGCGTCCAGGTCTCCGACCAAGCCAGGCAGCAACTCGACCCCGGCTTGCCGAAGCGGTCCTGCAGGAACACCTTCGCCGTGGCGGCGTTGCTGTTTACCGAGAGCTGCGCGCTGCGCGCGGGCAGGAACGTGCTGTAGACGCCGATCGGTCGGTCCATCGCTCCAGGCGGCATGGTGAGCACGAACGGCGCCATCAGATCCCAGTAAGAGAGGATGATCTCGTCCTCGTCGGAGACGATGCGCTCTTCGACCGTGCTGAGCGAATTCCCGCTGCGCTCGAATTCGGCGTCGATCAGAGGCAGCGACTCCGAGGCGAAATCCTTGTACAGCAGGACTTCGATCGTGCGCTGGAGGAAGCGCGCGACCGCCGCGTTGTCGGTGTAGACCCGCGGCCCCTTGCCCGTGAGCGGGCTCTCGATGAACAGCGCGTGTCCCTGTCCGGCGGGCGACCACAGTACGCGCCAGTGGCTGACGCGGTCGGCGATGGTCTTGCCGCCATCGTTGGAGAGGCGGATGAACGAGTTTTCCCCGGTCATCACGACGTCGTGCGGGTCAACCAATTGAGGTTCGGACATGGGTTTTCCTCCTGATCTGCGGAAAATGGGAACGTCGGTGTAGGCGGTGTTCGGAACACGTCAGAACGGACAAATGATAGCACTCCATCAGGCGCTGCGATTGCATCGCGCCGAGGGCGGCTGTGTGTACCCTTCGGCTGTGCGAACCGGCTGTGCGAACCCTTTGTTCGAATACTTTGTGCGAGCCGTTTTGTGCGAACCCTCTGGACGCGCGGCACGCGCCTGTGTTACAAAACCGGACCGCGCCGCCGAGGCGCGGCGCAAAACACTAGAGTAATCGCTCGTCACCGCAGGAAGCATCCATGGCGCATTTGGCAAGAGGTCTGCTCGCATTCATCCCATCCGCGGTTGCGCCACTGCCGCTCCGGCGCCAGGGTCGATAGCAGCGATGAGCGCGAAGTCCGGAGACGGCGCTGCGGCTGTGCGACTCAATGTCAACGGGACCGAATACGAGATCAGCGCTGCAGCGGACACGCCGCTGCTGTATGTGCTGCGCAACCAGCTCGGACTGAAGGCGGCGCACTTCGGCTGCGGCACGGGCGAGTGCGGCGCCTGCAGGGTGCTGATCGACGCCCAGGCCGTGGCCTCCTGCGATACGCCGCTGTGGGCGGCGGCAGGCAGGCGCATCACCACCGCCGAAGGGCTGGGCGATGCGGCGCATCCGCACCCGCTGCAAAGCGCGCTGATCGCCGAGCAGGCGGGACAATGCGGCTACTGCCTGCCGGGCATCCTGATCAGCGCCGCGGCGCTGCTCGGGCAAAATGCCGTGCCTAGCGAAGCCGAGGTGCGCGCGGCGCTGGACCGGAACCTGTGTCGCTGCGGCTCGCACAACCGCATCGTGCGCGCGGTACTGCGCGCAGCGCAAGGAAAGGCAGCATGAGCAGGAAGCAGAGGCCCCATGGGGATGCGACCGGCCGCGATTGGCGCCGGACGCCGACACTGCCCTGCACAGAACCGGAACAGCGGTTCGGAGGCGGCGGATCATGAACCTCGCGTTTCGCCCCGCCGCAGGCGGGTCCGACAACCCGCCGCAGCTTCCGGGCAGCCTGCAGCTCAACCGGCGCCTGTCGCAGTGGCTGCGCTTCCTGCCCGATGGCAGCATCGAAGTGCGCTCGGGCAAGGTCGAGATTGGCCAGGGCATCGTCACGGCGCTGGCGCAGATCGCGGCCGAAGAGCTGGATGTCCGGATCGAACGCATCCGCATGGTGCCTGCGAGCACCGCGGGCAGCCCGAACGAGGGCGTAACCTCGGGCAGCCTTTCGATCCAGAACTCGGGCAGCGCACTGCGCTACGCCTGCGCCGAGGCGCGCGCGATTTATCTGGAGGCCGCGGCGGCGCGACTGGGGGAGCCGGCCGCGGCGCTGTCGATTGCCGACGGAGAAATCGCCAGCGCGAGCGGCGCGCGCACGAGCTACGCCGAGCTCGCCGACGACGCGCTGATCGAGCGCGTAGCCACGGCGAACGTACAGCCGAAACAGGCATCGCGGCATCGTATCGTCGGTACCGCGCTGCCACGCCTCGACCTGCCGCAAAAAATATACGGCCGGGCGCGTTTCGTGCACGACCTCGAATTGCCGGGCATGCTGCACGCGCGCGTGCTGCGGCCGCCCTCGCCCGCCGCGACACTGGTCTCGCTCGACGATGCGCGCGCGCGCGCCCTCCCCGGCGTGGTGGCGGTGGTGCGCGACGGCAGCTTCGTCGGCGTGCTGGCCGAGAGCGAAGTGGCGGCGCTCGCGGCGCTCGAGGCCCTGCGCCAGGGCGCGGCCTGGCAGGAAGCCGAAACCTTGCCCGATGCCGCTGCGCTCGGCGACTGGCTGGAGGCGCAGCCGGTGGAAACCCAGCTCATAGCCGAGCGCGGGCCGGCCAGCATAGCCGGCGCGGCGCGTACCCGGCGCGCGCGCTACACCCGCCCCTATCTCGCCCACGCCTCGATCGCGCCCTCCTGCGCGCTGGCGCAGTGGACTGCCGCAGGTCTGCACGTCTGGACTCATAGCCAGGGCATTTTCAACCTGCGCACCGACCTCGCGCTGGCGCTCGCGCTGCCGCCGGAGAGCATCGTGGTCGAGCACGTCGAAGGCGCCGGCTGCTACGGCCACAATGGCGCCGACGATGCCGCCTTCGATGCGGCCTTGCTCGCGCGCGCCGCCGCGGGGCGCCCGCTGAGGCTGCAATGGACGCGCGCGGACGAATTTTCCTGGGCGCCGTTCGGCGCGGCGATGAGCGTGCAAATCGAAGCCGACCTCGACGCGGCCGGCGCGATCCTCGCCTGGCGCCATGACATCTGGAGCAACGGCCACGTCAACCGCCCCGGCCGCGCCAAGCTGCCGGCGCTGCTCGCGGCGGCGCAGCTCGAACACCCTTTCGAGCACCCGATCGCCTCCAATCCGCCGGTGGCGGCGGGCGGCGGCGCCGACCGCAACGCCGTGCCGGGCTACGATCTGCCGGCATGGCGCATCGTCAGCCACCGGCTACTCGCGATGCCGATCCGCACTTCGTCGCTGCGCTCGCTGGGCGCCTACGGCAATGTGTTCGCGATCGAGTCCTTTCTGGACGAACTCGCGGCCGAGCGCGGCGAGGATCCCCTCGCCCACCGCCTGCGCCTGCTGTCCGAGCCGCGCGCACGCGCCGTGCTCGAGGCCGCCGCGAAGCGCGCGAACTGGGCGGGATGGCGCAAGAACGAAGGCCGCGGGCACGGCATCGGCCTCGCGCGCTACAAGGGCAGCGGCGCCTGGTGCGCCGTGGTCGCCGAAATCGAGGCCGGGCGCGAGATCCGCGTCGAGCGGCTGGTGATCGCGGTCGACGTCGGCCTGGCGATCAATCCGGACGGCGTGGCGAACCAGATCGAAGGCGGCGCGATCCAGGCGGCGAGCTGGACCCTGAAGGAGCAGGTGCGCTTCGATCGCTGGCGCATCACCAGCAATAGCTGGGACGATTATCCTATCCTGCGTTTTTCCGAGGTGCCGGCGGTAGAGGTCGAAGTGCTGCAACGGCCGCTCGAGCCTTCTGCAGGCGCGGGCGAAGCCGCGCAGGGGCCGACCGCTGCCGCCATCGCCAACGCGGTATTCGATGCGCTGGGCGTGCGCGTGCGCGACCTGCCGATCACCCCCGAGCGCATTGTCGCCGCGGCAAATTGACCTTACACCAAACGGATGCCTGCATGAGACTGCACATACTGAGCGGCGGCGCCGCGCAAAGCGTGGTGAGCGCGCTGGCCGGCGAATTCCGCGCCGCGACGGGATACGAGCTCGAATGCAGCTTCAGCGCGGTCGGCGCGATGAAGGCGAAGCTGCTCTCGGGCGCGCCCGCGGACCTGGTCATACTGACCCGGGCGGTGATCGCCGAACTCGCGGCGGGCGGGCAGGTGCTGCCGGACAGTTGCGCCGACCTGGGCCGCGTGCGCACCGGCATCGCCGCGCGCGCGAGCGAGCCCTTGCCCGACATCGCGAGCGCAGGCGCGCTGCGCCGCGCCCTGCTCGCCGCAGACGGCATTTTCATTCCCGATCCGCAAAAAGCGACCGCCGGCATCCATTTCGCGCGCGTGCTCGACACCCTGGGCATCCGCGGCCAAGTCGGGCCGCGCCTGAAAACCTATCCGAACGGAGCCACGGCGATGCGCGAACTGGCGCAGGCCAAAGGCGCGCGCCCGATAGGTTGCACCCAGATCACGGAGATCAACAACACCCCGGGCGTGGTGCTGGCCGGGCCGCTGCCGCTCGAGTTCGAGCTGGCGACCGTCTATTGCGCCGGCGTATGCGCCGGCGCGGTGAGCCCCGACGCAGCACGGCGCTTCGCCGCGCTGCTCACCGGCGAGTCCTCGCGCGCGCTACGCGTCAAGGCCGGGTTCGAACTCGATACGCTGTGAACCACGTGGGATAGGCAGGGCTTCGGCTGCCCTGCGCCCGATCCGCGTGTTGCCGAACCAGGATCGGGGCCGGCCAGTGCGCCTGCCGCGCTGCGGGCGCGAAATTCTGGCTGCGCAGGCCGGCGCGCTTGCGCTCAGCCCATGAGACTCGGGAGATAGAGCGCGATCGCCGGAAACAGGGTCAGCAAGACCAGCAGAATGGCGTCGCAAACGAGGAAGGGGAACGCCGCAGACGCCACCTGGAGCAGCGTCGTTCCTTTGGGCGCCACGCCCAGCATGATGTACAGCAGCAATCCGAATGGCGGCGTGGTCTGGCTCATCTCCAGCGCGAGCAGCGTGAACAGGCCGAACCAAACCAAGTCGACGTGCATATGCGCAACGATGGGCAGGAAGATCGGCACCGAGATCAGGATCATGGAAACCGGGTCCATGAACATGCCCAGCAGCAGCAGTACCGCGAACATGCAGGCAAGCATCAGGGTCGCCGACATGTCGAAGGATGTCGCCCACTTGAGCAGGCCCGAGCTCACGCCCGAATAGGCGATGAGCTGGCTGAATACGCTCGAGCTGATGATAATGAAAAACACCATCCCGGCCACCTTGACGGTGGAATCGAGGGACTTCTTGATCGCGCTCCAGTTGAGCAGGCGAAACGCCGCCGCCAGGATGAGGACGCCGAGCACGCCGAACGCCGAGGCTTCCGAAGGGGTCGCAATACCGAAAATGATCGATCCCACGACCATGAACACCACCGCGCCCATAGGGACGATATCGACACAGACCGAGCGCAGCTTCTCGCGCGTGCTCGTGCGCTTCACTTCGTAGCTCGGCGCCGAGGCGGGATTGAGCGACACCTGTATGAAAATCATCCCCGCGTACAGACAGGCGAGCAGGATCCCCGGTATCACGCCGCTGATCAGCAATCGCCCGACGTCGATGCTCGCCACGCTCGCCAGCAGCACGCCCAGATTCGAGGGCGGAATGATCATCGCCAGACCGCCGGTTCCGAGGATGGGGCCGAGCGACATGCGCCAGTTGTAGCCGCGGCGCTGCATCTCCGGAACCATCAGCGAACCGAGCATCGCGGTGTTCGCCATGCTCGATCCGGTCATGGTAGAAAAAGTCGTGCCGCCCGCGACGGTGAGATAGCACAGCCGCCCCGGCAGGCGGCCGAACAGCTTGTCGAGCGCGTCGAACACGCGCACCGCGAGCCCCGAATAGAAAAACAGCGAGCCCATCAGGATGAACAGCGGCACCGGAACGAGCTGGAACGTCGTGATCAGGGCGGTGGAATTATCCACCACCTGGGTCATGCCGGCCACGCCGCCGACGAAGATCAGCGTGCCTATCATATTGGTCGCCATGAACGCCACGGCGACCGGAACGCCAAGCGCCATCATGCCGATGATCAGCCCGATGAGCACAGCCGCTGCAGCGTACCATTCCACGGCTTACAGGCTGTCCGTAACCGTGGTCCGGTCGCGATACATCGAGTCGATACCGATCAGATAGCGGGTGAATTCGACCGCCACCAGCAGGAACATCGGACCGACTGCCCAGTAGTCGACCCAGGAAGGAACGTCGATCGAACGTTCCTCGATGGTGCCCGAAACCACCGCCGCCACGGCGAGCTTGAATCCGATGAACGCAAACGCGAGCGATGTGACGATGCATACCGCATAAGCGAGCTTCTCGGCGATCCAGCGCGGGCGCCCCTTGAGCCGCGACACCAGCGCATCGACGTAGACATGCCCTTTTTGACGCACCAGATAAGGCGCGGCGAACAGCGTGAAGTAAAGCAAGGTGTACTCGACGACGGCGCTGGTATAAGCCGGGGGCCTCATGCCCACGGTACGCATGCCTACGTCGACGATTATCAATACAAAGGCAAGCGCTATCGTGGCGCCGGCGAGGACCGCCAGCGCCACGATGAGCACGTTATATGCTGCAACGACTGCCCGCAAATGCGCCGCCTGATGGTTGATTGCGAATCGCGCAGCACGCGCTCAGTTCTTGTACATCTTTGCGCGCAGCGTCCCCGCCTCGCCCTTGTCGAGTCGCGCACCCGCCCGCTTCCACATGGCCTCGTAGGCGATATCGAGATACTTCTTCGTCCCCTGCTCGTTCATGGAGAAAACCTGTACGCCGGCCTTCTTGACCGCCTCTTCGTCTACCTTCGCGGCCCGCAGCATGTTGTCGATCGAGGCCTTCTCATACTCGGCGGCCACGCTCATGAGCAGATCCTGCGCTGCCTTGGGCATCGACTTCCATTTGTCCAGGTTGATCAGCAGCACGTTGGCCAGATGGTAGAACGGCGGGTCGACGCGATACTTCACCAGTCCGGCGAGATTCTGCGACGCCAGGCCGACGGTAGGCCATCCGAACCCGCCTACCAGCCCGCGCTCTAGGGCAGTGTAGACCTCGCCGGCGTTGGTGATCTGCACCGGGGTGCCCCCCAGCGCCTCGATCAAGGGCCGATAGGCTCCGGTGGTGCGGATCTTGACGCCTTTCAGATCGATCACGCCGTCGGGCCGCAGCTTGGGCTTGTCGGTGAGATACAGATAGAACTGCGCCGAGGTCTCGCCGATTGCCAGAACCTTGGCGTTGAGTTTCTTCTCCCAGTTCGGCGTCAGCAGATCCACCGCGCCGTTCGCGCGTAAATCCGCGATGCCCAGATTCGTCGCCATCATGGTTGAGCCCTGCGGGACCAGCCCCGACTGGTACGCGGCCGGCGAATGCAGCAGGTCGATCGCGCCGCGCTGCAGCGCCGGGGCCGCCTTGTCGGGCGGGTTGATCTCCGGACCTCCGAGGTAGTCCACCCGCACTACGCCCTTGCCACGTGCGTTCAACGGTTCGACGAACGAGCTGATGAAGCTCTTGGACAGATCGTGATTCGCGGGAAGTGCCGTTTGCGTCTTCAGCACGACCTCCTCGGCCGATGCAGCACTGCCGAACGCAAGCAAGGCAACGAGCGCGGCCAACATTCCTGTATACCAACGTGCAGTCATTTATTTCCTCCCAAGGGATAGGCGGCGAACTTTGTGCTCGCCATCGCAAAACGGGCCGGCGTCTGATTTTGCTGCCATCGCGCCTGAACTTCGGCCCACCGCGGCTCCGGCGTCCCTGTTCAAACAAGAAGTGGGCCCCGGCGCGCGCGGCGCAATACTAATCCATTATCGGACCCGGCGCAGCCCTGGGCGCTGACCGAATCAGAGCTTCCCCAGCTTAATGCCCCCGAGCGGTCGTCAGCCGGTGATGCCGATCTGCCAGGGCACGAATTCGTGGTCGCCCAGGCCCAGTTCCTCGCTCTTGGTTTTCTCGCCCGAAGCGGTGCGCAGGATGAGCTGGAATATCTGTTCGCCCATTTCCTCCATGCTGGCCGTGCCGTCTAGAATTTGCCCGCAATTGATGTCCATGTCCTCCTCCAGCTTGCGGTACATCGGCGTGTTGGTGGCGAGCTTGATCGAGGGCGCGGGTTTGCAGCCGAAGGCCGAGCCGCGGCCGGTGGTGAAGCACACGACGTTGGCGCCGCCGGCGATCTGCCCCGTCGCCGATACGGGGTCGTAGCCCGGCGTGTCCATGAACACGAATCCCTTCTGCTTCACCGGCTCGGCGTACTTGTACACCTCCATCAGCGGCCCGGTGCCGCCTTTCATCGCCGAGCCCAGCGATTTCTCGAGAATATTCGCGAGGCCCCCCATCTGGTTGCCGGGGCTGACCACGCCGTTGATCTGGACATCCCTGCCCAGCGCATACTCGTCCTTCCACCAGCGGATGCGCGCGATCAGCTTTTCGCCGACCTCGCGCGTGACGGCGCGCCGCGTGAGCGTGTGCTCGACGCCGTAGATCTCCGGCGTCTCCGACAGCACCGCGGTGCCGCCGTGGCGCACCAGGACGTCCATCGCCGCACCCAGCGCCGGATTCGCGGTGATCGAGGAAAAGCTGTCCGAGCCGCCGCACTGCAGCCCGACGGTGATATGGCTGGCCGGCACCGGCACGCGCGTGACGCGGTTCGCCTCGGGCAGCAGCTCTTGTACTGCGGCGACCCCCGCCGCTATCGTCTGGCGCGTGCCGCCGCTGTCCTGCATCACGAAGCTGCGCAGCTTGCTGCCGCTCGCGAGCTTCTCGCTCTCGAACAGGGTGCTGATCTGGTTCCTCTCGCAGCCCAGGCCCACCACCAGCACCGCGGCGAAATTGGCGTGGCGGATGTAACCCGCGAGCGTGCGCCGCAGCAGGTCCATCGGCTCGCCCGACAATTCCATGCCGCAGCCGCTCGAATGCGTAAACGCGGCGACGCCGTCGATGTTGGGAAACCCTGCCAAACGCTCCGGCGTGAACCACTCGGCGATGCGGTGCGACACGGTGGCCGAACAATTCACGGTCGAGACAATGCCGATGTAGTTGCGCGTGGCCACGCGCCCGTCCTCGCGCACGATGCCCATGAAGCTCGCGCGTTCAGCCTGCGGCACCATGTCCACCGGCTTGTAGTCGCGGGCGTAGGCGTAGTCGCGGTCAAACTCGCGAAATTCCATGTTCAGCCGGTGCAGCAGCGTGCCGGGCGCGATGTCCGCCGAGGCAAAGCCGATGGTCGTGTTGTACTTGAGCACCGGCTCGCCCTTGCCGATCGCGCGCGCGGCGACCTTGTGGCCGGCGGGAATGCGGTTGAGGCAGGTCAGCTTCTCTTGCGCGAGGATGCTTCCCTGCGCCAGGTCCGCGCGGGCGACCAGCACATTGTCGTTCGGGTGCAGCCGGATGGCCGGCGCCGCGAGATTCTTTGTAGCGGGGGCGTTCATGTGATCTCCTGTTGAGTGGCGGGTAGGGCGCAATGGCGCAGCGTATTGCGCCAGATCGCCCGATAAACGGCGCAATACGACCGAAGCGAGTCCCTGTGGGACGGCTTCGCCTATTGCGCCCTGCGACTGCTCCTTACGCTGGCGTCTTTGAAATCCAGTCCTTGAATTCCTGGCGCAGCTTCGCCTTCATGAATTTTCCGGTCGAGGTGCGCGGCAAGGCCTCGACGAAGGCGAAATCGTCCGGCACCTGCCACTTGGCAAAATGCGCCAGCAGCAGTTCGCGCAACTCGCCCGGCGTCACTTCCCTGCCCGGCTTTTTCACCACCACTGCGAGCGGCCGCTCGCCCCACTTCGGATGCCGGACCGCGATCACCGACGCTTCGGCCACCGCCTGATGCCCCATGATGGCGTTCTCCAGGTCGACCGAGCTGATCCATTCGCCGCCAGATTTGATCAGGTCCTTGCTGCGATCGGCGATGCGCAGATAACCTTCCGGGTCGATAGTGGCGACATCGCCCGTGCGCAGCCAGCCGTCGGCGGTGAACTTTTCCGGATCCGTGGGCTGATTGTGGTAGCCGCCCGTGACCCAGGGACCGCGGCATTGCAACTCGCCGGTAGCTTCGCCGTCCCAAGGCAGCTCCGTGCCCTCATCGTCGACGATGCGCAGCTGCACCAGCGGCAGTTGCAGGCCGGCGCGCGCGCGTATGGCGTACAGCGTATCGGCCGGCGCATCGACGAGGTTCGGCTTGATCGAGGTGATGGAGCCGACCGGCGAAGTCTCGGTCATGCCCCAACCCTGGCGAATATTGAGACCGAACTTGTCGAAGGCTTCGATCAAAGCGCGCGGCACTGCCGCGCCGCCGACAGTCATGCGCATGCCCGGCACCAGGTTCCAACTGCGCTTGCCCGACTGCAGCGCCTGCAGCACCATCATCCACACCGTGGGCACGCCGAGCGCCAGGGTAATGCGTTCCCTCTCCATCAACTCGAGCAGATCCTCGCCCGCCATGTGCGGCCCCGGAAATACCTGCTTCGCGCCCAGCATCAAAGCCGCAAAGGGCATCGACCAGGCGTTGGCGTGGAACATGGGCGTGATCACCAGGATGCTGTCGCGCGAAGACGTGCCGACCACGTCCGGCACCGAGGTGACGATGGAATGCAGCACCATGGAGCGGTGCGAATAGACCACGCCCTTCGGCCGCCCCGTCGTGCCCGAGGTGTAGCACATGCCCATGGCCTCGTTCTCGTCCTGCTCCGGATAAACGTAGCCGCTCGCGTCGGCGGCGATGAAATCTTCGTAGTTTTCGTAGCCCACGGGCAGCGGTGCGTCGCTGAATGCAAACACGATCACGCGCGGCACCTTCTCCAGCAGCGGCTTGACCTTCTCCCAGATTGGCAGCAGCACGTCGTCGATGATGATCAGCCGGTCTTCGGCGTCGCCGACAATGTAGGCCAGATCCTCGGGCGAGAGGCGCAGATTCAGGGTATGCAGCACCGCCCCGGCGGCGGGAATGCCGAAATACGCTTCCAGATGCACCCAATGGTTCCACATCAGGGTGCCGACCGCCTCGCCGCGCCCGATGCCGGCGTGCGCAAGCGCCTGCGCGAGCTGGCGCGCGCGCTTGTACACCGTACCGTAATTGCAGCGATGCAGCGACTTGTCGGGGCGGCGCGACACCACCTCGCGGCTGGGGTAAAGCGCATTGGCATGTTCGAGCAGTTGATTCAGGCTCAACGGCGTCTGCATCATGGTGGACTTCATGCTTTTCCTCCTTGCCGGATTCAACGGCCTGTCTACATACCGCACATGAGCGCGGTAAAACTCAACTTGCCCTGCGTGTAGCGCGTGTAGCGCATCCTAGTGTAGTGTCCCTTAAATAGCTTTACAGAGGTTCCGGCGACTGCTATGATCT
>JBQMQE010000032.1:24682-27647 GCA_052172655.1 Burkholderiales bacterium | reverse complement strand
TACGGCGCGAACGAGCGCAGCCAGAAGCTCAAGTACCACTCGCAGACCAGCGGGCGCTCGCTGCACGCGCAGGAGATCGCCTTCAACGACATCCGCAGCACGCTGCAGGCGCTGATCTCGACCTACGACAACACCAATAGCCTGCACACCAACGCCTACGACGAGGCCATCACCACGCCCACCGAGGAATCGGTGCGCCGCGCGATGGCGATCCAGCTCATCATCAACCGCGAGTGGGGTCTGGCGAAGAACGAGAATCCGAACCAGGGCGCCTTCATCATCGACGAGCTCACCGACCTGGTGGAGGAGGCGGTGCTGAAGGAGTTCGAGGCGATCTCCGAGCGCGGCGGCGTGCTCGGCGCGATGGAGACCGGCTATGCAACGGCACGATGTCGCACATCACGGAACAACTGCTCGACATTTATGGCCTGTCGTCGACCTCCAAAGCCAATGCGCCACTAGAGGGGCTTTTCATTAAAGGGGATTTCCCGGCGCTTGACTTTACAGAATGGACCGTCATTAACTCAAGGTTTCAGAGTTACCATCGATTGCTCTCGTCCAGATTTGCAAAGTCGAAATTTCTGTTCACAGGTTTTGAAAATTGCGGCGATCCAAACGTAACGACTACAACCCTTGATCAATCGATGATAGACGCTTCCTGTGACCTTGGCGACCTGCGTGCCGTCCTAGACCTCACTAGATCTGGAAAGCGGGAAGAAGCGAAGATGGTCGAAGAGGAAGCAAAAAAATTTCTTCCCAGCTCCTTTAAGGGGAATAGATTCATAGATAACAATCTTGAGCACATTAGGTTCTCAAGCAAGGTCCCAGGCTTAGCCAATAATAAATTCGATCGCATCATTGCGCATGGCTACGTGGATATCAAGCGCGAGAAGAAAATCGGCGCGTTTTACGAGATCGCAGAATCCTTCCGACCTAGCGCCCGGCATCTTCTAACTGACAATTATCCGGACGCGACGATGAAGAGATTTCTGGCCTTTATTCGTGCCTGATATGATGAGTACCGATTAGAAATACTGACGGCGTCGGAATCGCATTTCTTCCCGCGACGAATCTGACCGGCAAAGGTGACGTCGTAGTCTGCTGCGGTTCGTGTGAGCCTCGGTATGACAAAAGGGCAGAGACGCGGCTGCGCATAGGCGCCCTCCAGGTATTCGTTGATGATGCGCGACTCGATGAGCACTTGCCCGCCGTCGACGAGCACCGGGACCACGCCCGCGGGATTGAGCGCGAGAAATTCGGGCTTGAGCTGGTCGAAGCGCCGCAGGTTGAGGTGATGGCCGGTCCACGCCAGCCCCTTCTCGGCCAGGCAGATGCGCACCTTCTGGCTGCAGGTCGAGTGCGTGCTGTGATAGAGCTCGACAGGTGTTGCTGCCCGGAAAGCCGCGCCAGTTCTGGGTTTCCGGCCGATTTGCGCCTGTTCCTCTCAGAAGTAAAACGGGTCAGAGACGAATTACTTGGAAACGATATTGTCTCTGACCCCAAATGTGCCCTGATAGTTCGCGCAGATTCTGCGCAGGAGGCGATACCAACAACCGACCCTTTCACGACCCTTTCAAGTCGAGCGCAACGCGCGTCGCATGGATACGGGCGTCATTGGCACCCCAACAATGCTCGCACATGGTTCCCGGAAGCAAAGTCGATCGATTCAGCTATTAACTACGCTCATGTCTCCCAAGAAATTCGTATCAGGAAAGCCGTTCGCGCCACTTCCCTCTTCTGCCGTGGACGATTGGAAGTTTTGTCCATTGGGTCCCCACGTAATCCAACCAAACCCATTTGGGTCGCGCTGAGACGTGGTAGGCATTGCACCATCTTGCGGCATCAAGCTGCTTAGTAGTCCGACATGCAATTTACCAGGCTCTGCTGTGTACGGAGTGATGACAATGTCAAATTTAATAGACGACATTTGTGTTGGAATGGCAGTGAATACTGCACTGGAAGGCTGTTGATTATTCTGACCCATGAGAACAAATGCACCACTGCCCTGGGTATTGCCGCTTTTTAATGGATCCAAACTTACTTCCCCGGAACCGCCGTAACTGAACGGTCCAACCTTGGCCTGTCCAGTAGTCAATCCAACATGCAAATTGACCACTCCAACTTTCGCACTCATGTCCAGGTTGATAGCGAAACGATAATGGTGATGTACTGCCATATGCCCCTCCTTCTTGTCCGTTTGTTGATAATTTTATAAGTTGCACAAAGTGCGATCGTGATTATCATTCAACTTTGTCAAACAATGCAAGCGGCAAATATTTGTGCAATTTCGATGGTAGACCTCAATTTCACTCCTGGCGGCCGTCCCCCAGATAGCGCAGATGGCTGCCGCAGCCCTTGCGGCAATCTGAGGCGCCAAAGCCCGGGGCGACGATCGCGCCGGCCGCTTTCCGGTTGAGTGCGCATTCGCCCTCGCCCGAGCGCCGCACCGACACCACCTCGACTCCGGGCGCCGACAGGAGCCAGTCGATATGCCAGCGCAGCGCCTTCTCCTTGCGCAGATGCCGCGCGATGCGAGCCTCGAGATTCCGCCTCGCGCTACCTGTGTAGATATACCGCCCGGCCGGAAACAGAAAGCGGCCGAGACGACCGATGCGCAGGCGCACCGGCCGTGCGACGGCAATCCTGAGTTGGTAGGAGATCATGGTGTCGGCGAATTATCCGCGTTGTGTGCGGCATCGGCCAGCGAACGGCAGGCGCGCGCCTGAAAAAAAAGGCCCGAAACACCTGGGTGCCGGGCCTGAAGTCTCAAAGAGACAGAGAGGAGAAATACTTTGTACGCATCTGCATATTGCGCCGATCCGCACCGTTTCGATACGCGGAGCAGCGGGCGAAAACTGCGCTTTTCTTTTCGATTGCCCGGCAAGGCGGCATCGATCGCGGCTTGATGACGGGCCATGTCCTCGTCGAACCACAACACGCGCGGGTATTCGGTCAGATATCGCAC
>JBQMQE010000032.1:0-24672 GCA_052172655.1 Burkholderiales bacterium | reverse complement strand
CAGGTCCGGGCTGTACGGCCCCAATTAAACAGGAGACAAATGAGGTTAGAGACGAATTCCTTTTGACGTTCAAGCCCATACTGTGTTCCAGCCAGATAGTTGCCCGACAAGAGAGGCAGCTAGCCGTGCCCCATCAACCCGCCTTGTCGGACGGCTGAATCTCGGCATGGGCGCGGTCGAATTCCCAGACGGCTTCAAAACCCATCAGCCGGCTGAACGCCTCGAATTCGTACAGCTCGCCCGCTACCGCCCGCGACGCCCCGTCTTTGCGCAGCGCGCCGTATGCGCGCTCTAGCGCGTAGCCCGCGGCCAGAAAAGCGGTGGCGGGGAAGATGGCCAGCTTGAAGCCCATTTGCGTCAGCTCCTCCCGGCCGAGCAGGGGTGTGCGCCCGCCTTCGACGTTGTTGATCAAGACCGGCTTGTCGAAGTGTTTGGCGATCCTTGCCATTTCTTCCGGGGTTTCCGGGGACTCGACGAACAGGATGTCCGCGCCCGCGCGCTCGTAGGCCTCCATCCGGCGCAGCGCCTCTTCCAGGCCCAGGCTGGTGCGCGCGTCGGTGCGCGCGACGATGAGGAAGTCCGGGCTGCTGCGCGCTTCGCATGCCACGCGTATCTTGTTCGCCATGTCCTGCATCGCAATGACGCGGCGCCCGGGCGTGTGCCCGCACTTCTTGGGGAATTCCTGGTCTTCCAGCTGTATGCCCGCGACCCCGCCCGCGTCATAGCCCCTCACCGTATGCGCGACGTTCAAGAGCCCGCCGTAGCCCGTGTCCGCATCGGCGATCAAGGGCGTGTTCGTCCCCTGCGCGAACGCGCTCGCCCGGTTGGCCATGTCGGTGTAGCTCGCCAGGCCGGCGTCGGGCAGGCCCAGATAGGAGGCCACCGCGCCGTAGCCCGTCATGTAAAGCGCGTCGAAGCCCATGCGGTCCGCGATGCGCGCCGAAATCATGTCGAAAACGCCGGGCGCCACGATCAAGCCGGGCGCGGAGAGTCTTTGCCGCAATTGCCTGCGTTTTGTTTCGGCTGCGATGCTCGGGTTCATTTGGGTCCTGTCTTCGGAGACGATCAGCTTCGATTCTACGTTCGTGTCGGTCACCTTGTCCCGGCCGCCACGGTCTCGCCGTCGCCGGGGGGCTTCCGCCTGCCGTCCTGGAATTTGCCGCAAAGCGGACTAAGCTAAGAGAGCCGCATCCGCGGTTATCGAACAAGGGGGGTTGCCATGACCATCCGACACCTGCCCACGGTCCGGGAATTCATGGACAAGTACGTGGATACCTTAGCGCCGGAAACCGACATCTGGGACGCCGTGGACTTCCTGCTGGAAAAGCGGGTCACCGGCGCGCCCGTCGCCGACAGCAAGGGCAAGCTCGTAGGCATTCTGACCGAGTCCGATTGCCTCAAGCTGCTCACGCTGGGCGGCCCCGATCACGATACGCCGAAGGGAAAGGTCAAGGATTTCATGACTGCGGCGGTGGAATCGATACCGCCGACCATGGACATCTATTACGCCGCCGGGCTGTTCCTGACCAGGAATTTTCGCCGCCTGCCGGTGGTGGAAGACGGGCGCATCGTCGGCGCCATCACCCAGTTCGACATTCTGCGCGCGGTGCAGCGCGGCCTCGCCGGGATGACGAATCGCCCATCTGCGGCCGGAGAGCTGGCCGGCGTGGCCTGAAAGGCTGTCGCGCAGCGAGCGGTCATTGCGCGGCGCACCCGGCCGCGACCCTAGGCAGGAACCGCTTCCGCGACGGTCCAGCCTATGCCGAGCTCGTCCAGCTTCTCCTGCGCGGGAACACCGGTGACCGGATCCCAGCCCATTAGGGTGTAATAGGTTCGCCTGGCCCGATGCATCGCTTCCGGGTCGATGGCCGTGCCTTTCAAGGCCCCCCGTGGCGTGGACGAGAAGAAACGCTTGGGCAGTTCATCGTCAGCCGCCGTCAAGCCCTCTCTGAGATTGAAAACCCGGGCCATGTTGGTGACACGCTCCCCCTGCCGCATGGCCTCGAAGTCCGTGTAATCCCAGCCCGTGATGGCACGGATCATATCCACCTGCTGCCGCAGGGTCCATGGCACGAAGTTGCAGGTCACCAGAGAGTCGCCGAAATTTCTCGACAGGTGCTGGTTCTTTGCCCTGTCCACTTTGGCGGTGCTCAGGTCATTGGCGGGCAGCGGATCGAGACTGTCCAGGCTGCGGGCGGCGTCCATGCCGCGTCCTTCCTGCATGAACAGGGTGTCGTGCGCGCCGGCCATGTGGTCGGCGCCATTGGCGGAGACCGAATAGATCAGCGCCAGGCCTTGCTTCAAACGGGGCTCATGCATGCCGAACTCGACGCCTTTGACTTGCATCGAAAACTCCTCGGCACCGCGCCCGATGCGCCGCGCGGCGGCGCGACTGCCGTCGGCCAGAATATCGCCGATGCCCTGCCGATGCGCAATGAGTTCTATGAGCTTGAGCATGGCATCGACGTTGCCGAAGCGCAGGTCCATGCCCGCCGTATCTTCCAGCGTCAGTATCCCTTTCTCGAAGCACTCCATGGCAAAGCCGATGGTGCCGCCAAGAGAAATCGTGTCCAGAGAATACAGGGCGCACAGTTCATTCGCGCGGCAAATGGCCGCGAGATCGTTGATGCCCAGGAACGAGCCGAACGCTGCGAGGGTTTCGTATTCCGGGCCGCCGCTCCTGCGGCCCACCTTGTAGGCATCGTTTTCGAGTTCCACCACCTTCTTGCAGCGGATCTGGCAGGCGGGGCAGGCCTCCATGCCAACCCTGTAGGCGTCGCGCAAGGTGTCGGCCTGGATCATCTTCCCATCATCGAACTGCCCGTCGCTCCAATTGCGTACCGGGAGGTTGCCGATGGCGTTCCCGCTTACCATCCCCGCGCCCGTGCCCAGCTCGTGAAAGCCCGCGGCAATACTGAAGTTCATGTAGTTGGTGTTCATCCAGCGGGCCAGCTCACGCACTTTCTCCGGCTCTGCCGCCTGCGGCGCGGTGTTGCCCTTGACTGCAACGCATTTGAGATTCTTCGAACCCATCACTGCCCCGAGGCCGCCGCGGCCGGCCGCGTTCCGGAGGTCGGTGATGATGCAGGAGATGGCGGCCAGGTTCTCGCCGGCCAGGCCGATGGTTGCGGTGCGCACACGCTTCTCGCCCAGCTCCGCCTCGATGGCGTCCTGGGTTTCCAGCACCGTCTTGCCCCAAAGATTCGACGCGTCCCTGATCTCCAACTCGCCGTTGTGGAGCCACAGATACACCGGGTGATCGGCTTTGCCTTGGACCACGAGGGCATCGAAACCCGCGCGCTTCAGCTCGTAGCCGAAGAATCCCCCCGCTTCGCACTTCGCTATGCCGCCGCTGAGCGGGGACTTCGCGCCGACGCAGAGGCGGGAGCCTCCCGGTATGACCGTGCCCGATACCGGACCGGGGGCGAAGACGAGGACATTCTCGGGCGAAAGAGCGTCTGCCCGCGGCCTGAGTTCTTTCAGCAGGTAGTAGCTGAGGATTCCGGCGCCGCCCAGGTAGCGCCGGTAGAAAAGCTCATTCTGCTCTTCGGTCCAAACGCGACCACTGGATAAATCAATTCGCAGAATCTTGTTGGCGAGTCCTTTAACCATGGCGCTCAGTCTCCTTCAGTTCAAGAATAGACGCGAAGCTATCATCCCCCCTCGATAGGGGGAAATACCAAGAGCAATGAGCCCTCGGATAAGCTGTCCGAGGGACCGGCCAGCGTGCCGTTCAACGCAGCGTTCCAGGGTTCGTCCATGTCCATGCCCAGGCTCACCAACAGATCATGCACGGTGAGATCGTCTTCCAGATCGAGTTCCGCTCTGGGCTGTCCACCTTTGTTGAACCGTTGTAGCGGACCATGCATTTCGATTGTGATTCGCATCTGTCCCTGCTTACGCGCACGTGGTTGATCCATCCTTTGCGTAGGAATTATAACCAGTGTGTCAGCCAGGGTCTCTGAGATTGCAGTTGCGTGCCAGGTGTTGGGGATAACGGTTCTTCGCGGACAGCCGTACCAGCGCATTACGGGAGGTCGGTTCAGTTCATTTCTTCCGGGCTGCGTCGGCGGACCACTCGAAGCCTGACAAACGCGCCAGCTCGGACGCCGAGACGATGCCGGTGTGGTGAACGCCGCCGATGATCCACGTTGGATATCTCTTGATGTCGTTCGTCACGCAAGCGACGCTGACCGGGCCGTTGCGCCCGCCCGGTGTGCACTCGACGTAGGGCAGCCTATCGGCGGAGGCCTCAAATAAAGCCTTTTGCTCCCGGCAGGTCGGACACCAGTAGGTGCCGAAAAAGCGCGCGCCGGAATCGCTCAGGTGGATTGCGAGCGCTTTCAGCTGCGGCTTCTCGGGCCCCGCCGCGGGGTCGAAGATGCCGCTTGTCGGCGCGATGATGCGGGCCAGCAGATCCGTCACCGAGCCCGGTGGGTAGGGGGCGACGAAGCGGACCGGTTGCGCTTTGAACGCATGGCTTTGCCATTGGCCCAAGGTAATGCTAGTATTACCCATTACCTTTGATTCAAGACCCATCCCATGGCCGCCAGCATCAGCAAGTTGACGAGCAAGTACCAGGCGACCATTCCGGCGCCGGTGCGCAAACTCCTGCACGTCGAAGCGGGCGATGCCATCGTCTTCGACATCCAGGGTGAGGAGGTGCGGGTGCGCAAGGCGCGGCCGGTCGATCATGAATTCGCGCGCGCGCTCGAGGGAACGCTCGTCGAATGGTCATCCGCCGCGGACGAGGATGCGTACCGTGACCTTTGAGGCGTTCGACATAGTCGCCGTTCCCTTCCCGTTCACCGACCGCGCCGCGACCAAGCGGCGTCCCGCGCTGGTGCTATCCGATCGCTCGGCATTCAACGCCGGCATCGGCCATGTCGTGCTCGCCATGATTACCAGCGCGTCCCACTCTGACTGGCCGCTGGACGTGGCCCTCTCGGACTTGCACGCGGCAGGCCTGACTGCGGCTTCGGTCGTGCGGATGAAGTTGTTCACGCTGGATCATTGGCTGATCCTGCGCAAGGCCGGATCGCTCGCGGCTGCGGACC
Organism: Burkholderiales bacterium; assembly: GCA_052172655.1. Classification (GTDB taxonomy): domain Bacteria; phylum Pseudomonadota; class Gammaproteobacteria; order Burkholderiales; family SG8-39; genus 2-12-FULL-64-23. Next base: position 19,615 of record JBQMQE010000032.1, on the reverse strand, counting down.
GGAAGGCAGTCGCCGCGGCGCTTAGGAAACTGCTGAAGCCGCTAATCTGACCGTCCGCGCGCCGAGAAGTCGAAAGCAGCGCAGGCGCGAGTGCGACGCCCTGTGCCACGGGCCGCTTTTCGCGGGCGCGTTATTCGGGTCGGCGCGGCGAACCACTGGCGCTTCCTTGGGTCGTAGCTAAAGTCGGTATGCTGAAAGCCTGTCGATTCCAGTCGTCTTCAGCCTTTGTTCCTGGGCAGACAATACATTGCCCGGCAATCGAGCGATAATCCGTACCTTCCCATCCTTTATCCTTTAATCGATCCCCCAACATGAGCACACTGGAATCCGAAACCCCCAAGAAAAGACTTCCGGCGATTATCTTTGTCTTTCTAATCATTGCCATCGGGCTTCTGGGTGGTGCGTACTACCTGGCGCCGCGCTTCGAAAGGCAGGCGCCGCAAGTCAAGCTGCCGGACTCAGGCGTGCTCGGCCGGGCGCCCATGGAGATCGTCGTCACGGATCGGGGCGTCGGATTGAAGTCGGTCAGCGCGACGCTCTCGATGGGCGGCACCGAACACGCGCTGGTCTCCGAGCAGTACGCCCAGCCGCTGAGCGAGAAGAAAGTCACCGTGGCTTTGGGCTCGAAACTTGCCGGCATCAAAGAAGGGCCTGCGGTCCTGCGCGTGAGCGCGCGCGACGCCTCGCTGTGGAATTATTTCCGCGGCAACGAGACGGTGATCCAGAAGAATCTCACCATCGACCTCACGCCGCCCAGCATCGAACTCGTCGCCGATGACCGCTACGTCAACTTCGGCGGCGTCGGCGTGATCGTCTACAAGGCCTCCGCGGATACGGCAACGAGCGGGGTCAGGCTGGGCGATTATTTCTTCCCGGGTTTCCAGGGGCAGATAAAAGGGCACGCAGATCACTTCATCGCCTTGTTCGCACATGCATATAACGTGCCGCCGGAGGCGAAGGCCGTGCTGGTCGCAACCGACAAGGCCGGCAATACCAGGGAAATGCCGCTGGCCTACGAACTCAAGGACGTGAAGTACAGGAAGAGCACGATCGCGATATCGGACAAGTTTCTCCAGAACAAAATAGCGCCCCTGTTGAACGATGCCGGCGCGCGCCAGGGGACGCCGAAAGATGTTTTCGTCGCAGTCAACAGGACGCTCAGAAAAGAGAATGAAGACAAGATCGCCGCCATCACGAAGAAAGCCACGCCGGCTATGCTTTGGAGGGGCGCGTTCAGCCAGTTGAGCAATTCCAAAGTCGAAGCCAACTTCGCGGACCACCGGACCTACACCTACAACGGTGAAGTGATCGACACCGCCTATCACCTCGGCTATGACCTTTCCGTCACCAAGCATTATCCGGTCGAAGCCGCCAACAGCGGCACTGTCGCCTTCGCCGGGGACTTGGGTATCTACGGCAACGCCATCATCCTGGATCACGGCCTAGGGCTGTTTACGCTTTATGGCCACTTGAGCTCCATCGACGTCAAGGTCGGCGACTCGATCAAGCAGCGGCAGATCATGGGCAAGACCGGCGAGACCGGCTTGGCCGCCGGCGATCATCTGCACTTCGGGGTCTATTTGGACGGGGTCGCCGTTCTGCCGGTGGAGTGGTGGGATTCGAAGTGGATCCGCGACAACATCGAGCCCAAGCTCGAAGGTCGGAGCGGCTAAGCGATCGCTGAATCGCAGCAGCCGAAAGCGCGGCATAAAGCCGCGCCCCAAACCGGCCACAAAGCGGTGCGCAAGCGCCGTCGCTAAGCCTGCGGGCCGGTGGCGATCGCGCGCGGCCTGACGCTCGGGAGGCCTTGCCGCCTGCAAGCATGCTTCGGTTCGGGTTAGAGTGCAGCCTCGATCGATGAGGAGACGCCGATGAAAGCAGCCGTGGTAACCGAGACCGGGGTTGAGATTCGCGCAGTGCCCGCGCCCGTGCCCGGGCGCAATCATGTGCTCGTGCGCGTGCGCGCCTGCGGCCTGAACCGCGCCGACCTCGGCGTTGCGGCTGGCCATATGCACGGCTCGATCGGCGGGCCGGGAACGATCGTGGGCATGGAATTCGCGGGCGAGGTGGTGGAGGTCGGCGCCGAGGTCAATGCCGTCAAACCCGGCGAGCGCGTGATGTGCTCGGGCGCCGGGGCTTTTGCCGAATTGGCCGTCGCCGACTGGGGGCGTGCAACGCCCATCCCCGCCAACATGGGCTTCGAGCAGGCGGCGACGCTGCCGGTCGCGCTGCAGACCATGCACAACGCGCTCGTCACCGCAGGCCGGCTGGCAGCCGGCGAGAGCGTGCTGATCCAGGGAGCGAGCTCGGGCGTCGGCCTGATGGCGCTGCAGATCGCCAAGCACATGGGCGCGGCGCTGGTGATAGGCAGCTCGACCAACGCCATGCGCCGCGAAAAGCTCAAGCAGTTCGGCGCGGATCTCGCCATCGACACCACCGACCCCGCTTGGCCGGACGCGGTGCTCGCGGCGACCGAGGGCAAGGGCGTGCATCTGATCATCGACCAGGTATCGGCGAGCGTGGCGAACGCGAACATGAAGGCCGCGCGCGTACTCGGGCGCATCGTCAACGTCGGCCGCCTCGGCGGCGCGAAGGGCGAATTCGACTACGACCTGCACGCGCTGAAGCGCATCGACTACATCGGCGTCACCTTCCGCACGCGATCCATCGAGGAAGTGCGCGAGATCAATCGCCGCATGCGCGCCGATCTGTGGGGCGCCATCGAGGCGGAAACCCTGCGCCTGCCGCTGGACCGCAGCTTCCCGCTCGCCGAGGCAGCGGCGGCGCTTGCGCACATGCGCGCCAACGCGCATTTCGGCAAGATCGTGCTGACCGCCTGATCGGGCTACTGATTTTCTCCCGCATGAAAAATGGTCCGCAGCCCGGAAAGCCGCGTGGCTATCCCCCAAGGGGACTTGCTTCGTGGCAACGCCTACCGCGTTGCCACTCGGTGCGTTGGTTTTCAAGCCGATTTCGCTCTGGAGCCAAGGTCCGTCCCTGGAGTTTGCCGTATTGCAAATGGACTTGCCCGCTGGAAGTGACCGGCTAGCGAAAATAGCTGGCAAGAACTCCCGATTGGGACTATTATTATAAATAAGTCCATTGTGGGACAATCAATTATGGAAGCTACATCACTACAAACGACGACCCCCGTTAGCGCCAAGGAAGTTTCCCGGCCGGCCTTACGCACGGTATTTCGCATCCTGGCCACATGGGGGCTGAGCAACAAGGAGCAGATAAAGCTTCTAGGTAATCCCCCGAAGTCCACGTTTTATCGCTGGAAGCAGGGCGCAAGCGCAGTGCTGTCTCAGGACACTCTGGAACGACTGTCGTACATTTTCGGGATCTACTCGGCGCTGCAGGTATTGCTGCCCATCCCCGATGCTGCTGACGCCTGGATCAAGAAGCCGAACACGGCGCCGCTGTTCGGGGGACGCAGCGCCCTGGAGCGCATGCTTTCTGGCCAGGTTGCCGATCTCTACATCGTGCGCAAGTACCTGGACGCGCAACGCGGCGGGTGGGCGTGACTCCCGAAGTTTCCAAAGTAATTTGGAAGCCGTGTTATCGGCTGATCCCCAGTCACTTTCCGCCGATAGGCGTCTACGATCGTGTCGCAAATCCCGCAGATCTAGCCGCCGTGTTCGCGGTCGAGAATCTGACCAACCCGCGGTTGCGACAAGAAGCAGGAGACATCTCGATTGTCACGCCGGAGGACCGCATTTCGGGCCCGGGAACGACACCGATCATGGCAGCGTTTACGCACTTGAATCCGGAAGGCAGCCGCTTCAGTGACGGAAGCTACGGGGTGTATTACGCCGGGCACACGCTAGCTACTGCGATCGCCGAGACCCGCTATCACCGGGCGCGATTTCTCGCGATGACCAGGGAGGATCCGATAGAGCTGGACATGCGCACGTATCTCGCCGACCTCGACGGTGATCTGCACGATATCCGCGGTCGCAGCGATCTCTCCGATGTTTATGACCCAGATAGCTACGCCGCCGGTCAGGTGCTGGCTCGTGCGCTTAAAGCCGTAAATTCCTGCGGCATCGCATACGACAGCGTGCGGCATGCAGGCGGAGAATGCGTTGCCGTATTTCGGCCGCCTGCCTTGTCGAATTGTATTCAGGGCCCGCACTTCGGATATGTTTGGGATGGGGAACAAATCACGACCGTGTACGAGAAGAAGCTGTATGCAAATTATTGATAGCGGATGGAAGGGCCAGGCGCATAGCAGGCACAACCCAGGCTTCTAGGCGAGCCGCGCCTCCAGCATCCGCCGCCACGGTGCCGCAGCGCGCAGCCGGGAGAGGTTGCCGTAGTGGCCCGCTGCGGTGCGGTTGACGAAGATGATGTCGTGCGGAAAGCGTATGTCTTTCGCCTCGCCGAAGCGGCTCAGGTTGTTTTCGATGATTTCGCGCACGAGCTGGTCGTCGCGACCGAAGCGGTAGGGGTGTTCGTCATCGAGCACCTTCCCGACGAGCTCGAGCGCGGGCGCGATCAGCCCCGCGGACACCGGCCCGCCCGAGGCAGTGCTGACACCCATCGCCGCGAGCAACGCCGGCACCTCGAAGCGCCGGCCGGCCAGGACGGCGCGGGAGAGTTCACGGTAGCCGTCCACGATAGTCGGTGGCACCGACTTGACGCAGCCAAAGTCGTAGACGACGACGCGGCCGTCGGCGAGAAACGAAAAGTTGGAGAGGTTCGGGTCGGCGTGGATCATCCGGTGCTCGAACAGGCCGCGCAGCATGAAGTCGAACAGCACCGCGCCCCAGCGATCGCGCAGCGCCTGCGGCCGCGCGTCGTCGCAGGCCTCGTCCGGGGTGTAGCCAGCCAGGTACTCCATGGTCAGCACGCGGCGGCTCGAGGCTGCGTCGATGACGCCGGGAATCACCACTGCATCGCTGCCGGCCCAGAGCTCCGCCATCCGGCGCAGGTTCTGCGCCTCGTTCACGTAGTCCAGCTCCTCGCGCAGTCGATCGCGCACCTCGCCCCAGACCGGCCCGAAGTCGGCGTCGGTAAAAAGCGCGAACAGCGACTGCAACAGACGCCGCAGGTTGACCAGGTCGGCCTCGATGATTCTGTCTATCCCGGGGTACTGGATTTTCACCGCGACGGGCCGCCCGTCGCGCAGCACCCCCCGGTGCACCTGCCCGATTGAGGCGGCGGCGATGGCCGCAGGCTCCAGCCGCGCTATCGTCTTCTCCCAGCCGGGGAGTTCCGCGGCTAGCTGGCGCTGCACCATGCCGAACGGGATCGGCGGCGCATGTTGCTGCAGCGCGCTCAGCACGCCGGTCACCTCGGGCGGGAGCAGCGAGTCCTGCAGGCTCAGCATCTGGCCGACTTTCATCGCCGCGCCCTTCAGTTGGCCGAGGTCGTGAACAATGCGCTCGGCGTTGAGGACGAGGTTGGCGAGCTGGTGCGCATGGCGCGACGGGCCGGAGAGGACCAGCGAAACCAGTTGCTCGACCGCCACCGACGCCCCGACGCGCCCGACGAGGCTACCGAGCCGCAGCAGCCGCGCTAGCGGCGAGCTCGGCGGCGCACCTTTCCTGTTCCGGTCGGCGTTATTCGGGTCGTAGCCTTGAACCACTGGCGCTTCCTTGGGCTGCAGCTTGAGTCGATGTGCTGACAGACTATCGATTGTAGTCGTCGTCACCCGATCGGGTAGACGCTGTCTGCTTTCGGGCAGCAGGCCAGGCGAGGACGGCCGGGCCGCGGCCGTGGTCGCGTGCCGTCGCGGGTCAAATCAAGGCCGCGAGCAAACGTCATTTTGCCGCTTTCGAGGAACAGCTTATGCAGCCTGACGCGGCTAGCGTCGGGGCCACGTTGAATGCATGGGTAAATGGCCTATTGACTACCTCTGCAAATTCGATTCAACTACTCGGCCGCGGCAAGGACGATTTTGCTGAACACAGATCGCCCTTGAACCGCGAGTCTATCCGGAAGCTCGACAACTAGAAGGAGGAAGACAATCATGAAACTGCAATCCTTGATGCGTCCGTGGGCGGCAAGCCTGACCGTGGCCGCGCTGTCCCTGGGGTTCGGCGGCCTGCCGTTTGCGGCACAGGCACAGGATCTCAAGCATTACGATTCAACCAAACCGGATTTCTGGAAGCATCCGCCGCCCGACTGGTTTCTCGGCGACGAGACCGCCCAGCAAAAGGGCCTCAGCCCGAAAGCGGGACCGGCAACGGGGATGACCGCGAACGAGATCAACGCCGCCCTGAAGAACGTCAAGCTGCCGAAGGGATTTCACATCTCGCTTTATGCCAGCGGCGTGCTCAGCGCACGGCAAATGGCCTGGGGCGACAAGGGCACCTTGTTCGTCGGCGCATTCGGCGTCGGCAGTGTCTATGCGATCGTCGATAACGGCGGCAAGAAGGAGGTCAAGACCATCCTGACCGGCATGAAGATGCCGACCGGACTCGCGTTTCGCGACGGCGCGCTGTACGTGGCCGACATCGACCGTATCCTGAAATACGAAAATGCCGAGGCCAGCCTCGACAAAATGCCCGCGCCCAAGGTCGTGTACGACGACATGCCGCCGTACGTCGCGCACGGCTGGAAGTATCTGACGTTCGACAAGCATGGCTGGCTGTACGTCGCTTTCGGCCCTCCGTTCAACATCGGCCTTCCGCCCTCGGGCACCTCGCAGATCCGGCGCATCGACCCCAATACCGGCCTGTCTGAAGTCGTTGCTCTTGGCGTGCGCAACAGCATCGGCGGAGACGTCGATCCGCGCAGCGGCGATTACTGGTTCAGCGAAAACGCGCGCGACTGGATGAGCGATGACCTTCCCAGCGACAAGCTCAACCGCATCAGCCGCCTGGGGGAACATTTCGGCTACCCCTATTGCCACCAGGGCAACCTGCCTGATCCCAAGTACGCGATGGGCCACAAGTGCTCGGAGTTCACCCCGCCGGTGCTCAACCTGGGTGCGCACGTCGCGCCTCTGGGCATGAAGTTCTATACCGGAAAACAATTCCCGGCCCAGTACAAGAACAATATCTTCATCGCCGAGCACGGCTCGTGGAATCGTCACCAGTACCAGGGCGCGAGCATCCGGCGCGTGGTGGTCGACGCCAAGGGCAAGCACGCCAAGGCATCAGTGTTCGCCAGCGGGTGGATCAAGGGCAAGGACGACTTTACCGGCCGCCCGGCTGACCTGATCCTGGCTGCCGATGGATCGATGCTCGTGGCCGACGACTGGGCCGGCGCGATCTATCGTATCAGCTACGGCAAGTAGGAAAAGCAAATGCCCGCCCCGCGGCCGGCGCATCGGGCGGGTTTTTTCATGCGGATGGCGAAGCTGCTGGCCGGCGCCGTTCTGGCGCACGCCAGCCAGCTTCACGCGGCCGATGTGCAAGCCGGGAAAGCCAAGGCACAGGCCTGCATTGCCTGTCACGGCGAGCAAGGCGTGTCCTCAATGGCGAACACGCCATCGCTGGCGGGTCAGCCCGACGGATTTACCCAGTGGCAACTGGTGTATTTCCGCAGCAAGACGCGCAAGAATGACATCATGGGTCCGATCGCCCTGGCCCTGAAGGATGCCGACATTCGCGACCTGGGCGCGTACTTCTCCTCGTTGTCCCCGCCGCCACCGCTCACGGATGCCGATCCCGACCCGCAGCGCTACGCGCGCGGAGCGAAGGTGGCGCAGGCAAATCGCTGCAGCACTTGCCACGGCGAAACCTATGCCGGGCAGCAGGCCGTGGCGCGAATTGCGCATCAGCGCGAGGACTACCTGCTTAAGGCGCTGCGGGATTTCCATCAGGGCAGGCGCACCGGCGGCGGCATAGCCGCGATGCCGGATGCGGTGTATCGGCTGAGCGATGAAGATTTACAGGCGCTTGCCCACTATCTGGCGCGCTTTCGATAACACTGATCCACGGGAAGAACTGCCCGAGCAGGCATACCAACTGCTTTCGCCCGCGAACCGCTTGCGTGCTCAGAAAAGCGGGCGGCGCTCCTCGTCCATCTGCGCGCTGAACGCCATGTGGCGCGCGCCTTTCATCAGGTCGATGAAGTCGCGCGTTTTCATGTGCACCAGCGTTTCATGGTCTCCCGCCTCGAAGTAGGTCTCGGGCTGCTCCATGAGGCTGTCGTCCAAGATGGTTTCCATGCCGTAGACGACGCCAACCGGCGGGACCGCCCCCGGTTCACAGTCGACGAACAGACCTTTGAGTTCCGCCTCGGTGGCGAGCCGGAGGGCCGGACCGCTGCTCGCCTGCAATTCGCGCAGTTGCAGGCGCCGTGATGCCGGCAGCACAGCCATCACGGTGTGGGTGTCGTCTTCAAGCACGACCGCCTTGGCAACGCAGTGCGCTGGCACGTTTGATGCTCTGGCGGTCTGCATGCTGTTGCCGCTGTGGGAGTGGTTGAGCACCTCATACTCCACCTGGTTTGCCTTGAGGTAATCACTCAGTTTCATTGCGATTCCCATGACCGATCTCCTTGGCGTAGTGGGCATGTTTCATTATAGACAGGCCGTGGCAGACGCAAGCCCGCGTCAGCGCCTCAGATCGGGTAATGCTGCGGCGTCGTCTGGATGGTGATCCAGCGCAGGTCGGTGAACTCCGCGATTGCCGCCTGGCCGCCGAAACGACCCCAGCCGCTCGCCTTGACGCCGCCGAAGGGCATTTGCCCCTCGTCGTGCACCGTCGGCGCGTTGATGTGGCAGATGCCGGATTCGATGCGGCGGCCGACGTCCATCGCGCGCACCACGTCCCTGCCGAACACCGCAGCCGCCAGGCCGTACTCGGTGTCGTTGGCCAGCGATACGGCCTCCTCGATGTCGTGAAAACGCATCACCGCGGCGACCGGGCCGAAGGATTCCTCGCCGTAGATGCGCATCGCCGGCGTAACGTGGTCGACCACGGCGGTCTGCATGATGCTGCCCTGCGGCACCGCGCCGCCGGTCACCAGCCGCGCGCCCTTGGCCACCGCGTCGTCGATCAGCGACTTGACCCGCTCGGCGGCCTCGCGGCTGATCATCGAGCCGAGCGCGCAGCCGTCCTGCCCGGGCAGCCCGGCCCGCAGCGAAGCGGCCTTGGCGGCGAACTTTTCGACGAAGGCGTCGGCCACCTTGTCGTCGACGATGAGGCGTTCGGTGGACATGCAGATCTGGCCCGAGTTGAAGAAGGCGCCGAAGGCCGCGGCCTTGACCGCCTCGTCGAGGTCGGCGTCCTCGAGCACGACGAACGGCGCCTTGCCGCCGAGTTCGAGCAGGCAGGGCTTGAGGTGACGCGCGCTTTCCTCCGCGATGAGGCGCCCGACGCGCGTCGACCCGGTGAAATTCACCCGACGTACGGCGGGATGCGCGATCAGCGCGTTGACCACGGCCTTGGCATCGGCTGGCGCATTGAGTACGACGTTGACCACGCCGGCGGGAAAGCCGGCATCGCGCAGCACTTCGCCGATCAGGCGGTGGGTCATGGGGCACAACTCCGAGCCCTTCAACACGACGGTGTTGCCGCAGGCGAGCGGCATGGCGACGGCGCGCACGCCGAGAATGACGGGCGCATTCCACGGCGCGATGCCGACCACCACGCCGGCCGGCTGGCGCATCGCCATGGCGAGCGCGCCGGGCTTGTCCGAAGGGATGATCTCGCCCTTGATCTGGGTGGTCATGCTCGCCGCCTCGCGCAGCATGTTGGCCGCGAGGAAGCAGTTGAATCCGGCCCAGGGCCCGCTGGCGCCGGTCTCGGCGGCCATCGCGGCGATGAAGTCGGGCGTGCGCTGGAGCAGCAGGTCGGCCGCCTTGTTGAGCAGCGCGCGGCGGTCGCCGGGCCCGGTCTGCGCCCAGGCGGGGAAGGCCGCAGCCGCGGCGTCGGCGGCGGCTTTGGCGCTGTCGACGGTGCCGGCGGCATAGCGCGTCGCGACCTCGCCCGAGATCGGATTGAGGCGATCGAAGCTCGCGCCGCTGGTGGACGCAACGTCCTGATTGTTGATGATCATCTGAGCTTGTAGCATGGGAGTTTCCCTCGGTGGGTGGGTGGTCGAACCCGCCGCGCCGAGATAGGCGCGGTGGACGTTTTCATCATTGCGCAGCGACTGCGCCGTGCCTGAGCCGACGATGCGGCCGTTCTCCAGCAGGTAGCCGCGGTCGGCGATTTCGAGGCTGCGCCTGGCATTCTGCTCGACGAGCAGTATGCCGGCGCCGGTGCTGCGCACGCGCTGCAGCGCCTCGAACAGTTCGCCGCAAATCAGCGGCGCGAGGCCGAGCGAAGGCTCGTCCAGCATCAGTATGTCGGGCGCCGACATCAGGGCGCGGCCGATCGCGACCATCTGCTGCTCGCCGCCGCTCATGGTGCGCACCATCTGCCGGCGGCGCTCTGCAAGCTTGGGAAAGAGGCCAAGCACCATGTCCAGCCGTTCGCGCTCGCCCGCCCGGGCGCGCCGTGCATGCGCGCCGAGCGCCAGGTTCTCGGCCACCGTCAGGTCGGCGAAGATGCCGCGACCCTCCGGTACCAGCGCAAGCCCCGCCTCGACGATCTCGTGCGGTTTGAGTCCATGCAGCGAACGGCCATCGAGGCTGATCCGGCAAGAGGGCTCGGCCGGCTCCAGGCCGGCGACGGCCTTGAGCAGCGTGGTTTTGCCGGCGCCGTTGGAGCCGAGGATGGCCACGATCTCGCCTTTGGGCACGTCGAGCGATACGCCGTCCAGCGCGTGGTGCTGGCCGTAGAAGACGGACACGCCCCTGATCTCAAGCATGCTCGTCTCCGAGGTAGGCGCGGATCACCTCGGGGTTGGACAGCACCTGCTCGGCCGTGCCCTCGGCCAGCTTGGCGCCCGCGTTCATGACGACGCAGCGGTCGCACAGCGAGCGGATCGCGTCCATGACGTGCTCGACCATCACCACGGTGCGGCCCTCGGCATGCAGCGACTCGATCAAGGCGATGCCGGTCTGCAACTCGGTGGGGTTGAGCCCGGCCAGCCACTCGTCGAGCAGCAGCAGCTGCGGGTCGCCCGCGAGCGCGCGCGCGAGCTCGACGCGCTTCTGGTCGATGTAGGTCATCGCCGCGGGATGCAGCGATTCGCGTCCGCCCAGGCCGACGCGTTCGAGCAGGGCGCGGGCTCGGCCTTCGGCCTCCTCGCCCCAGACGCTGTCCGGGCCGAACACCGCGCCGACCATGACGTTCTCCAGCGCCGAGAGCGAAGGCAGCATGCGCACCAGCTGGAAGGTGCGCGACACGCCGGCGCGGGCGATGCGATGCGGCGCCAGCCCGGTGAGGACGCGGCCGCCCAGGCTCACCGTGCCCTCGGTCGGAAGCAGGGCGCCCGATACCAGGTTGAGCAGCGTGGTCTTGCCCGAGCCGTTGGGGCCGAGCAGGCCGAGTATCTCGCCTTGATGCACGTCGAAGGAAATCTGGTTGACCGCGAGCAGGCCGCCGAAGGCCTTGGTCAGGCCGGCAACTTCGAGCTGCGCTGCGGCGCTCACGCCTTGCTCCCCGCGGCCGCCAGCCGCCGCCATGGCATGCGGTTCCAGGCTTTGCCGAGCAGGCCGGAGACGCCCTGCGGCACGAAATAGACGATCAGCAAAAAGGTGATGCCGAGCAGCAGATGCGTGTGGTTGGGAAAGCGTCCCGAGATGATTTCATAGAGCAGGGTAAACGGCAGGACGCCGACCAGCGGTCCCCACAGGCGGCGCGCGCCGCCCAGCAGCGCCATGATCACCACCTGGAACGACACCATCGAGCCATACGCGATCGACGGCTCGATGTAGGTGAAGCGCGGCGCCATGACGGCGCCGACCAGCGCGATCAGCGTCCCGCTGATGCAGAACAGCAGCACCTTGCACTGCGCGGTGTTGATGCCGCTATGCGCGGCGACGGTCTCGTCGTCGCCGATCACGCGCAGCGCGAAGCCCAGCCGCGAGCGCGCGATCGCCCAGCCGATGAAGAAGGTGAGGCCGCACAGCGCGAGCAGTTGCCAGTAGATCTGGGCCGCCGAGATTTCGACGAAGATATAGCGCCCGACCGAGCCGGTGACGGTGGTCTGGTACCAGGTAACCAGTTGGCGGATCAGTTCGGCCAGGCCGAAGGTGAAGATCACGAAATGCACGCCGGACAGGCGCAGCGTCGCAATGCCCACCGCGAACGCGAGCAGCGCGCCGACGGCGCCGGCGGCAACCAGGATCACCGGCCAGGGCGCGCTCTCGGCGAGCGCGGAGACGACGTAGGCGCCGCTGCCGAAGAATGCCGCGGTGGCGAGCGAGACGTAATTGGTCGGGCCCGAGAACAGCGCCCAGGCCGTGGCCATTGCCACGTAGCCGGCGATGGAAATGCCGAGCGCGAGCCAGAAGCCGTCGTCGGCGAGCGGCAGGCCGGCGAGCACGGCCAGCGCTGCGGCGGCGGCGACCATGGTCGCGACCTCGCGCCGCTGCATGGTGAAGATCATGCGCGTTTGCCCATGATGCCCTGCGGGCGGAACAGCAAGGTGAGCACGAACAGCAGGAAGGTCGCTGCCAGCGTCAGGCCTGGGTCGATCAGCGAGGCCACCACGGTTTCGACCAGCGCCAGCAGCAGGGCGGCGATCAGCGCGCCGCGGATATCGCCGACGCCGCCCATGATCACGATGATCAGGGCTTTCATGGTGAACACCACGCCCATCGAGGCGTTGAAGGTGAGGAACATGGAGAGCAGGCTGCCGCCGCAGGCGGTCAGCGCGCCGCCGAGCGCGAAGGCAAAGGCCGCGGCGCGCGGCACGTCGATCGCCACCAGCCCGGCGGCGAGCGGATTCACTGCGACGGCGCGGATCGCCATGCCCTGGCGCGTGTGACTGAGCCCGAGGTACAGACCCAGCGCGACCGCGGCGGCAATGGCGAAGGCGACGACGCGGTTGAGGCCGAAGGGGTGGCCGAGCAGGGTTATCGGCTGGGCCAGATAGGAGTAACTGTAGTAGTTGCCGCCGAAGCCGGCGAGCATCAGGCCCTGAATGACGAACAGCAGTCCGAAGGTGGCGAGGATGCTGTCGGCCTCGAGCATGCCGCGGTTTTTCGCGCGCCGCACCAGCGGCGTCAGCAGATAGCGGTAGATCAGCCAGTTGAGGACGAAGGCCGCCGGCGTGACCACGAACAAGGTCAGCAGCGGACTCAATTTGGCCACGGTGAACAGCCAGAACGACGCGAAGGCTGCGCCGACCAGGATTTCCCCGGTCGACAGGTTGAGGATGCGCGCCACGCCGTACTGCAGGGTCAGGCCCATCGCCATCAGGGCGTAGGCGCCCCCCAGCAGCAGGCTGGTCACGACAATGACAGTCAGCATCGAACTTTCGTCGATAGCGGGGCCGCCGCGATCGTCGGCAGGCGGCCCCGTGGTCTCAGTGGACGACTACCGGGCTCACTTCCACGCGGGCTTGGCGATGGGCGCATGCGCGCCGGGCAGCTTGGTCGGCGCCAGGCCGTAGAATTTTCCGTCCTGCCACTGGCCGACGGCCCAGGGGTTCGCGCGCACGTTGCCTTTGAGCTTGACCTTGCCAATGACGGTGTCGAACTCCATCGTCTGCAGCGCTTTGGTCACCGCCTTGCGGTCGAGCGAGCCGACGTGTTCAATGGCCTGCTGCAGCATTTCGAGGGAAGCGTACTCGACCGAGCTCGCCCACGCGTCGGGCTCGGCGCCGGTCACTTCCTTGTGCATCTTGATGTACTCCTGGATTTTCGGCGAGGCGACGTCCCAGCCGCCGGTGCCCATCACGCCCTCGATCGTCTCCGGCTTGAACTTGTCGCGGTACACGGGGAAGGCTGCGCCAACGCCGACGTAGAACACCTTGGGATTGAAACCGGCGATCTTCGACTGCTCAGTCAGCGCGAAGGTGTCGGGCGGATAGCTGAAGGCGATGAAGGTGTCGGGGCCGAGGCCCTTGATCTCGTTGACCACCGGCGACAGATCCTGCGTGCCCAGCGGATAGGACTTGTCATACACGACATCGAAGCCGGCGGCCTTGAGCGCCGGCCGCGCGCCGGCGACCATGTCCAGACCGAAGCCGTCGGCGACGTGGGTCATTGCCACCTTCTTGCCGATCTTGCCTTCGGCGTTCATTTTCTTCAGCAGGTCTACGAGGCTGGAGGCCATGTGCTGGCCGCCGCCGAGCAGCCAGAAGCTGTTTGGCCAGCGCTTGGCGAGTTGCGGCCCCTTGTCGGTGACCGCGGTGACCGCCAGTTGCGGGTAGCCGTACTTGGCGAAAACCGGTGCCACGGCGAGGTTGGTGCCGGTACCCCAGGGTGCGATGATGAAGTCGGCCTTGTCCACGGTGGCGAGGCGCTCGACGGATTTGACCGCATCGTCGTTGGAGGAGCGGTCGTCGTACTCGATCAGTTCGACCGGCACGCGCTTGTTGCCGGCCGACTTGAGCAGGATGCCGCCCTTCTTGTTGACCTGATCGACCCACAGTTTGACATTGGGCCAATGGGTTACGGCCGCACCGCCGGCGTTGGGGCCGGTCTTCGCCGCCGAGGCGCCGATGCGGATGGACTTGATTTCCGCGGCCTGGGCCGAGGCGATCATGCCGGTCGCGATGATGATTGCTACCGACGTCGATAGCGCCTTGAGTATGCCTGTATGCATCGTTGTCTCCTCCTATCCGTTTTCTTGTCTATCCCACAGCCGAAGGCGTGGAACGCATGCGAAGGTCGCCTGTTCGCCGGCACCCTTTAATTTCCGGGCACCCGGCCTCTCGCCTTCTTGGCAAACTCTATGGTTGAAGCGAGATACTAACAATGACAAATTTATGGCAAAGCTGACACAATTTTGGTGAGCGAATGCTGTGCCGCCACAGTGAGGTGAGCCGCCTGTTTCAGGCGCTATTGCGGGGGAAGGCGGGATCGGCCGCGTCGGCGGGGCCGCCTGCCCGGGGAATACCGCCACGGAATTCGCACTTCTTGGGGAACGATTGTAGTATTTTGGTAAGCTGAAGCTATTGTCCGATACAGGGAAGGGGAGCGTGGCGGAGTCCGCGGCCGGCGTCTATCGCCTGAACATCAACACCCATGCCAGCGCGCAGCCGCTGAGTTCGGCGCTGCACGTGCGTCGCTACACGCTGCAGGCCGCGCGCCGCGACGCCTCGCGCGCCGCCGTTCTGCTGAGCTCCGGCGAAGGCGCCATCGGCGGCGCGGGCGAAACGATCGCGCTGGTCGCGCCCTGCCTGGTGTGGCTGCCGATCCAGCCGGATCAGTACCTGCGCGTGGCGGCCGGTTCCAGCGGCGACCTGCTCACGCTGTCCGATATGCTGGTCAAGGATGCGATCGGCCAGGGCGTCGAATCGATCCACCTGCGCGTGCTCAACGACCGCGCCGTGGTGGTCAACGCCATCGCGCAGACGCCGGTGCTCGGCGAGGTCGCCCAATCCTTCGCCGCGATCGCGCGCGAAGGCAAGCTCGGCGAGCGCGGTTCATGGAGCTTCCTCACGGCACACGTAGCGCTGATCTTGGTGCATTGCTGGCGCTTGTCGGGTCTGGAGGACGTCACACGCCAGGGTTTCGACAGCCACTCGGCGCTGCTGGTGAAATTCCGTCATCTGGTCGAGACCCACTTCCGCCAGCGCTGGAAGATCGCGGACTACGCCAACTCGCTCGCGGTGTCGCACGACCGCCTGCACGATACCTGCGTGCGCGTGCTGCAACGCACGCCGCTCGACCTGCTTCACGACCGCCTTACCCACGAAGCCAGCCTGCGTCTGGCGCGTTCGGGACTCAGCATCGAGGCGCTGGCCGACGACCTCGGCTTCAGCAGCCCTCCGCACTTCAGCCGCTTCTTCAAGCAGCGCACAGGTTTCACCCCGGCAAGCTACCGCAAGGCCGCGCGCGATGCGACGAAGGAAAGCCATATCCTCCCGCCTTCGACCTATGCCGATTGGCCGTAGTGGCCCGCCGCGTATGATGGAGGATCGAGATCGATGGAGAGTGCGAACATGAGCGAAATATCCACTGCGACACCCATCGGCTTTATCGGCCTCGGCGTCATGGGCAAGTCGATGGCGCGCAACCTGATCAAGGCGGGCTTCAAGGTCGTGCTGCACAACCGCAGCCGCGCCGCCGTCGACGAGCTGGTCGGGGAAGGCGGCATCGCCGCGACGTCGCCCGCGGACCTCGCCGCGCGCGCGGAAGTCATTTGCCTGTGCGTGCCCGACACGCCGGACGTGGAAGCGGTGCTGTTCGGCGAGAAGGGCGTCGCGTCGGCAGTCAAAGTCGGCAGCGTGGTGATCGATTTCAGCACCGTCTCGGCGCAGGCGACGGCCGGCTTCGCCGCGCGGCTGAAGCAGTCGGGCGTGGTCATGCTCGACTCGCCGGTATCGGGCGGGCCGGGCGGCGCGCGCGACGCGACGCTGAGCTGCATGATCGGCGGCGAGGCGGCGACGCTCGCGCGCTGCATGCCCGTGTTCAAGGCGGTGGGCAAGACCTTCACCCACATCGGCGCGAGCGGCGCGGGCCAGCTGTGCAAGTCGTGCAACCAGCTGGTCATGGCGAGCACGGCCATGGCGGCGTGCGAGGCCCTGACCCTGGCGAAGAAAGCCGGCATCGATCCGTACAAGGTGCGCGAAGCGCTGCTCGGCGGCTCGGCGCAGAGCTTCGTCATGCAGAATCACGCCAAGAGATTTCTGGATGGCGCGCTCGCGCCCGGCTTTCGCGGCACGCTGCTGCTGAAGGATCTGCACCTCGCCGCCGGTGCCGCCAAGGACACGGGCAGTTTCGCGCCGGTGGTGGCATTCACCGAGCAACTTTTTACTGCGTTGTGCAACACCGGGCGCGGCGGCATGGACAGCGCCGCAATCGGATTGCTCTACGAAGAGTTGTCCGGCATCAGGCGCCAAGAACCCGCTGCAAAATGAATTTTGCAGCGGCCCGAATTAGGGGAGTATGAGGGTAGGCATCCCCGCTGATTTCGAAGCGGACTCCAAGGCGGCGGGCGGTCACTGATGAAATGACCGCGCAAATATGAGGCCGGCATCAAGACGTGCCGACCACGCCTCCGTCACTGGCGATGGTCTGACCGACGACGTATTCTCCGGCGCGCGAGCAGAGGAAGATGGCGAGGCCGGCGATGTCCTGCGCGGTGCCGACTCGGCCGCTGGGATTGCGCTTGGCCTCCACGCTCCAGTCCACGCCTTCGGTCTTGCCGCCAAAGCCCACGCCGGTGCTGAGCATCCAGGTCGGATACGGTCCGGGCGCGATCGCGTTGAAGAGAATGTGCTCCTTGGTGAGGTGCGATGCCATGAAGCGCGTGAGGTGGTGCACCGCGGCCTTGGATGCCCCGTATGAGAATGCGTCGAAGACCGACGATTTGAGACCGTCGATCGAGCCGATGTTGATCACGCGCGCCGGGCTCGCGGCGCTGGCCGCCTGGCGCAGCAGCGGCAGGACTTTCTGCGTGAGAAAGAACACGCCCTTTACGTTGGTGTCCATCACCTTGTCCCAGCCGGCCTCGGGAAAGGTTTCCAGCGGCGCGCCCCAGGACGCGCCCGCGTTGTTCACCAGTATGTCCAGCCGCGATTCGTGCTCCGCGAGGCGCTTCGCCAGGCTTTCGACGCCGGCAAGCTGCGACAGGTCCGCCGGCAGCGAAATGCACTGCCCGCCGTAGGCCTCGGAGAGACGCTTCGCCGTCGCCTCGCAAGCCTCGGCTTTTCTCGAGG
The DNA here is from genome assembly GCA_052172655.1 of Burkholderiales bacterium. Taxonomy (GTDB): domain Bacteria; phylum Pseudomonadota; class Gammaproteobacteria; order Burkholderiales; family SG8-39; genus 2-12-FULL-64-23. The sequence continues at coordinate 1,987 of JBQMQE010000032.1, read as the reverse complement.
AGATGTACACCTTGGCGCCATGCGCGAGAAAGCCCGCGGCGATCATCTCGCCGATGCCGCGCGATCCTCCCGTCACCAGCGCGATCTTGCCCTTGATCGAAAACAAATTGTCGAATTGCTCAGCCATGAACTTACCCCTCGACAGTTTGGAAAATGCCTTGAATACAAGTTGCGCTCAATACCCGCCCATCGCCGCCACGCGGTCGGCGTGAAAGCCGGCGTCGCCGAACAGCTCCTGCAGCGTGCGCGCACGCTTCATGTACAGACCGATGTCGAATTCGTCGGTCATGCCGATGCCGCCGTGCATTTGCACGCCTTCCTGCACCGCGCGGTTGGCCGTGGTGCAGGCGTGCGCTTTTGCCTGCGCCACGATCAGCTCCGCCTTCGCCGGGTCTTGGTCCATGGCTTGCAGCGCGGCCAGCACGAGTGCGCGCGTGAGCTCGATGTCGATGTAGAGTTCCGCGGCGCGATGCTGCAGCGCCTGAAACTCGCCGATCGCGCGCTCGAACTGGCGGCGCTCCTTGAGGTAGGCCAGCGTACGCTCGAACACGGCGTCGGCAAGTCCGAGCAACTGCGCCGCGACCACCACGCGCCCGAGATCGAGCACTTCGTCCAGCACCGCGCCGGCAGCGCCCGCTTCGCCCAGCAGCGCGTCCGCGCCGATGCGCACGCCGTCGAAGCGCAGGCGCGCGGCATTGTGCGCGTCGACCATCAGGGTGCGCTCGATCTGCATCCCGGCGGCGCGCGGATCGACGAGCAGCAGCGCGAGGCCGCCTTCGGCGGTGCGCGCCGCGACGATGTAGCGCTCGGCCACGTGGCCGTCGAGCACGAAGGTCTTGGCGCCGTCCAGGCGCCAGCCGCTGCCGTCGCGTGCCGCCTTGGCTGCGATGGCGCCCGGCCGGTGCTTGCTCGTCTCGTCCACTGCAAAGGCGATCACGGTTTCGGCCGCGGCGATCGCGGGCAGGAGCTCGGCCTGCTGCGCCTCGGAGCCTGAGCGCGCGATCGCGCGGGCGGCGAGCACCGCGGTGGACAGAAACGGCGTCGGCGTGAGCGTGCGCCCGAGCGCCTCGGCTATGATGCCGGCCTCCATCGCGCCCAGGCCCAGACCGCCGTGCGCTTCGGGCACCAGGACGGCGCTATAGCCCTGCTCGGCGAATTGAAGCCACAGCTTGCGGTCGAATCCATCGGCGTCGCGGCTGTCGCGCAGCTTGCGCAAATGCGCCACCGGCGCGCGCTCGGAAAGGAAGGCCTTGACGCTGTCGCGCAGCATGCCTTGTTCTTCGTTCAATACGAGTGCCATCTGAGCTTTCCTTTCAGACGCCGGGCAGGCCGAGGATGCGCTTGGCCACCACGTTGAGCTGGATTTCGCTGGTGCCGCCTTCGATCGAATTGCCTTTGCTGCGCAGCCAGGTGCGCGCCATGGTGCCCTCGCGCGAGCGCTCGCCCTCCCACTCCAGCCCGTCGGCGCCGGCGGCCGAGATCATCAGCTCCCAGCGCCGCTTGTTGAGCTCAGCGCCGTAATACTTGAGCGCCGAGGACATGGCGGGATTGCCTACGCCTTGGCGTGCGCGGTCGCCGGTGGCCTGCATCAGCAAGCGAAACGCCGCCTCGTCGATTTCGAAGCGCGCGATCTCGGCGCGCAGCGTCGGTTCGGACAGGCGGCCCGTCTGGTCCAGGCCCAGCGCATCGGCGGCGAACTGCCCCAGCGGCTTGACGTTCGCGCGCTCGCCTATCCCGCCGATCATTTCGCGCTCGTGCGTGAGCAGGTACTTGGCGATGGTCCAGCCCGCGTTGAGTTCGCCCACCACGTTGCGCCGCGGCACGCGCACGTTGTCGAAGAAGGTTTCGCAAAACGGCGACTTGCCCGAGATCAGCAAGATGGGCCGCGTCGATACGCCCGGGGTTTCCATATCGAACAGCACGAAGCTGATGCCGGTGTGTTTCTTGGCGACGCTGGTGCGCACCAGGCAGAAGATCCAATCGGCCT